>JAHYYO010000065.1:0-5482 GCA_019424925.1 Collinsella sp. | reverse complement strand
CTAATTAGTATAAAGACCGTTCGCGGGTGAAAATCGACCGTTGACGGGTTTAACGTACTCGAAACGTTGGGCTGGGTAGGCCGGCGCTAGCTGGATAACCCCAGGTCAGACCCTGCGCGCAATCCCCTATCGCACGAAGTACCAGGGGCTTTCCTGTACGGTGGGTTCCAGCGCAATGCCGGTGCGTTCCTTAAACAGATCCATGTCCTGAGATTTTTCGGTCCACCACGCGTTGGGCTTAAAGGTCATGCTCTCAACGATATGGCCGACAAAGGCGCTGTTGCGCAGCTTGGAGAAGTCGGTGTTCATAATCAGGATGGACGCGAGCACCAGCACGATGCCCAAGACTTTAATCGCGCCGGCGGGCTCGGCGTAGACACCAATGCCCACCAGTACGGTGACGACCGTCTCGAAAGACATTACGACGGGAACTTTCGATGTCTCGAGCCCCATGGACAGACCCTGCATATATAAGATGTAAGCCACGGCTGTGGGGATGAGCCCAAAGCCAAGGAACAGCAGCAGCAGCTGTGGCGACATTGCCGCGGCGACATCCGGCCACGGAGCCGCGATAGCTGCCATAACCGCACCGCCAAAAACAAAGCCCCAAAACGTGACAGCCAGCGGGTGGACCGTCTTGGTTGCTATCCGGCTAAACACCGCAAGCGACGCACCGCAAAAGCCCGCAATCACGCCCGACGTGACGCCCCAAACCGAAAAATGAAAACCGGAAAGGTCGCCATTGGTCACCGCAAGCACGCAGCCAACGATGTTAAAGACAATGGCAACGAGCTTGTTAGGGGTCACGTCCTCGCGATAAAGCACGCGGCCGAGCGCGACGCCAAACACCGGCGAGGTGTAGAGCAGCACCGAGGCCGTGGACATGCCCACCTCGCCCATGCACTCGTAATAGCAGGTGTTAGCGGCGGCCAAACCGACGATACCGACAAGTGCGCAGGGAACAAGCTCTTTAGGGCTTGCCTTGAACAGGGCCAGCGGACCCTGAACCACGGTAGACCCCTCACCCGGACGGCAGCCCATAAACATCAGGACCGGCGCCAAGATAAGCGCTCCGACCAACAAGCGAAAGGCAGCCATGCTCTGGGACGAAACGCCCATGGCTGAGATGCCGTTTACAAAGATTCCGATGCTGCCCCACATAAGCGCGGCGATCAGCACCAGCACATAGCCCAGATTGCTCCTCTTCAACGCAGCCTCCTCAGTATATTTCCAATATGTTTCATGCTACGTTATAGTCGTTATATACATTTTTCAAGGCACAAATCGGCGAACGGGAAATCTCTCGACACAAGGAGTGTCCCCAACTGCCGGCAGAAAGGGAACGTCCCCAAGTGCCGCTCTAGCAGTTGCAGTGAAATAGTTCTCAAACAGAGGCTTCACGCCCCCAAACAGGAACTATTCCACCGCAACTCATGAGGGGTATTGGGCTGTTAGGCCGCTCTATCCCTTAGTAGTCCAGCTTCCACATGTAGCGACGCGTCATGTAGTCCTTGTGGGTGACAGCGGAAAGCGCACGCATGTACACGTTGTTGAGGATCGGCGCAAAGATCAGGTGGTTGAAGTACTCGCTCACGCTGTCCTTGATGTCGTTGAGGCCAAGCTCCTTGGCGTCGAGCTGATAGACGCGCTCGCCACCGTACTGGTTGACGAAGCGGATGCCGCGCTCGTCGTTGCAGCGGCTGCGGCCGACGCTGATGAGCTGGAACAGCGAGGTACGCTTGTCCAGAATCTCGAAGGGGCCGTGGAAGAAGTCGCAGGTGTTGATGGTGCAGGAGTCGATCTGCAGCATCTCCTGCACGTTGCAGATGCTAAAGACGTAGGCGGCACCAAAGAGCGGACCCTGAGCCATCACGTTGATGCAGGGCTTGTCGGCGTTCTGCTCGGCCCACTTGGCAGCAAGCGGACGGGTGTACTCGACGGCCTTTCGATAGATGGGGTCGACCAAGTCGAAAGCGGCCATAGCGGTCTCGTACTCGGCATAGCCCTCGGTCTGCTGCGTAAGCTCCATGGCGATCATGGTCACGACGGCGGAGTTGGTGCGGCCCATGCAGGACTCATCGACGGCCAGGCTGTCATACTGGATCTTGTAGTCGCAGACTTCGGTGAGGCCGGACTCGTCGACATAGATGGCGATGGTGCTGGCGCCGTGATCCTTGGCGACCTGGGCGGCGACGATGGTCTCCTTGGTGCCGCGCATGGACACGACGACGGCCAGGGTGTTCTCGTTAACGTAGGCCGGGGTGGCGTGCACGAACTCGTTGCTGGTGTAGCTGGAGCTCACGACCTGCGTGGCCTCGTGCTCCATAAAGTACTGGGCAGGATAGTTGCCGCCGTTGGATCCGCCAGCGCCGATCCACACGACGCGCTTGATGCCGCCCTTGTCCGCCTTGTCAGCCAAAACCTGGGAGACGACGTCCTTAACCTGTTCCTGAGTAGTCATCGTGCATCAGCCTTTCTTCTCGTTTGATGCTCTCGATGGCATACAAGTTACATACATGTTTTGGTTATGTCGACTAGTTGTATGCTATATTTGTCTTAGAAATTTTGCTGGTAAAGTTTTCGGCAAGCCATTACCAGCGGTTTTGTTGTCATGTTGGATACATACTTGGTTCTGTAAGCATACAAGTTAGATACAGGTTGTTCGCATGAGCACTTCGTCGAAAAAGAACTTGACCCAATACGAGCGTCTGGCGGCAACGCTTCGCGACCGCATTGCCGCCGGCACCTATGCCCGCGGAGATAAACTGCCGTCCGAGATGGAACTCATGGACGAATCGGGCCTGTCGCGCAGCACCGTGCGCCATGCCCTTAAGGTGCTTGTTGACGAGGGCCTGATTCGAACCGAGCGCGGACGCGGCGCCTTTGTGGCCGACACACCGGCGCTCCACGAGAACAACCTGGTGTTTTCGAGCTATACCAAGCAGGTCGAAGGCCAGGGCATGAAGCCCACCACGCGCACGGTGGACTCGGGCTTTGCCAAAGCAATGGGCAGCGTGGCCAAGTTCTTTGACGCTAGCGTGGGCAGCAAGCTTGTCAAACTTGTCCGCCTGCGTTACCTGGACGATGCGCCACTGTGCCTGGAGACCACCTATTTGCCGCCAAGCTTTGGGTCGCTCATCGATCGCGATATCAACGGTTCGCTCTACGCCACGCTGCGCCAGGAGTTCCATCGCGCGCCGGCGCAGGGGCATAAGACCTTTGAGGTGTGCTATGCGTCGCAAAACGAGGCATTTTTGCTCAACGTCGAGCGCGGGCAGGCGCTGATCCTGATCACCGACTACGTCTACGACACCGACGGCCGTCCGCTCCATGTCTCCAAGCGCATCCAACGCACCGACCGCGCCAAATACACCGAGCCCATCGGCTAACCACCACAAAGGGACAGGCACCTTCGTGGTGGTTTTAGGCGGGAAGGTCGGGGAACCAGGTTGGTTTGGGTTGGTTGGGCGTGCGCTCGGCCAGGACCAGCTCCATCCAACACATGTCGTACCAGCGGCCGAACTTTTGCGCGCAGCGGTCGAAGGCGCCCACCAGGCGGTATCCCATGTGGGCATGGAAATCCTGGCTGTTGTGCGTCAGATACTCGTCGTCCTTATCGTGCGGCACGGCGATGAGCGCGCACATGCTGGTGATGCCCATCGCGACCAAGCATTGCTTGAGCGCGTCGTGCAGCCTGCGGCCCAGCCCGCCGTGGCGCACGTCGCGCGCCAGATAGATCGACGTCTCGACCGACCAGTCATAGGCCTCGCGGCTGTTGAGCGGACTCACATAGGCATAGCCTACCGGGCGCCCGTCCAGCTCCATCACCAGATACGGATAGCGCTTGAGTGTACGCTCGATGCGCCCGGCGAACTCCTCAACGCTCGGCACCTCGTATTCGCAGGTAATCGCCGTCTGGCGCACATATGGCTCATAGATGGCAAGCAACGCCGGCGCATCGTCGGGCGTCGCCAGGCGAATCGTCGGCTCGGACATCTCGGTCATACAACCCTTCTCCCTCAAAAGCAAAGGCCGCCCTGCGCCAAACCCAGGCGTAGGACGGCCCTCGTCATTGCATCAAGCTACAGGACAGCCGCCAACGCGTCGATGTCCTCCTGCGTCGTGGCCCAGCTGGTGCAAAAGCGCACCACCGTATGGGTCTCGTCGTACTTTTCCCAGTACTCGATCGAGGCGTGCTCGCGAATGCGGGCCATATCCTCGTTGGGCAGAATCACAAACTGCTGGTTTGTGGGCGTCTCCAAAAAGAACTGGTAGCCGCGCTCGTGCAGCACTCGACGAAGCGCCTGAGCCGTCTCGATCGCCTGGCGACCAATCTCAAAATACAGGCCGTCGGTAAAGAGCGCCTCAAACTGCACGCCCGTCAGGCGACCCTTGGCCAACAGCGCGCCGTGCTGCTTAATGCGCGGAATGGGATGCGCCGGAGCGTGCATGCCGCAAAACACCACGGCCTCGCCGCAAAGCGCGCCGCACTTGGTGCCGCCGATGTAGAACACGTCGCACAGCTGCGCCAGCTCGGGCAGGGTAATGTCGCACTCATCGGCCGCCAGCGCATAGGCCAGGCGGGCGCCATCCACAAACAGCGGAATCTCGCGCTTCTGGCACACCGCGTGAATCGCCGCGAGCTCGGCCTTGGAGTACAGCGTGCCGTACTCGGTCGATAGGCTCACGTACACGGCACCCGGGAACACCGTGTGCTCGTAGCTCTCGTTTTCGTAGAACACCTGGATATAGTTCTCGAGGTCCTCGGCGTGCATCTTGCCCTCGTAGCCGGGGATGGTGAGCACCTTGTGGCCGCCAAACTCGATGGCGCCCGCCTCGTGACAGGCGACGTGGCCGGTCTCGGCGGCAACAACGCCCTCGTAGGGCGCAAGCAGCATGTCAATCACCGTCGCGTTGGCCTGCGTGCCGCCCACCAGAAAAAACACGTCGGCATCGGGGGCCTGACAGGCCTCGCGGATAAGCTGCTTGGCACGCTCGGTGTGCGCATCGGTACCGTAGCCGGGCTGCGGCTCCATGTTGGTGTCGACGAGCGCCTGCAGCACTGCCGGATGTGCGCCGTGGGAATAATCGTTGTTAAACGCGAGCATGGCAATCCTCTCTTACCGGGTATCGGCCAGATGATTCAAACGGAGCTATTGTACGCCGTTGGGATAGGCAATGCGCGCGGCAAGGCACTCAAGCGCCAGCACCAGGGCAAAGCCGCAGCTCACATCGCTCAAAAAATGCGCTCCGATCACGATGCGGCCAAAGGCGACGAACGCTGCAACAACAACCGCCGCCCAAAAGATTACACGGCGACGCGAAGGTTTTTCCGTAAAGGCTGCCGCGGGAAGCCCGGCGAGCATAAGGCCGATCGCCGCATGCGCCGTGTGTCCGCTCGCAAACGACTTGAAGCCGTCCTTGATCACGCCGGCCGCAATATAGCTCCACTTGTCGGGGTTGCCAATCACCCACCACGGCT
>JAHYYO010000064.1:0-5508 GCA_019424925.1 Collinsella sp. | reverse complement strand
TCGTTGGCAAACGCCACCTGAATGTGGCCCCACAGCTCATCGATCACGCGGGCGCTATATGCCGGCGCGGCGGTGTTAAAGATGACATAGAACACAATGCTCGCGAACACGATATAGAAGCGCCAATGGTCGCCGGCAGCCTCACTCCACAGGCGGCGCACCGTCGCCCAGGTATCCCGAGGCGTCTCGTCCTCGTCTTCGTCGTCCACGTCGCGCATACGCTCTGCCTCGGCGCGGGCGCGCTCGTCCTCGGCACGTTCGTTTTCCTCGTAGAGCGCTTGGCGGCGAGCCTCGCGCTTGGCGGCGTCATCTAGCTCGGTCGACGCGGCAGCCGTTTCCTCGACCAGTCCCGCGGCAGCGGCGTCATCAACGCCGCCCTGCTTCTTGAGCTCCCCGGTCATGCTACTCACCTCCCTTCATTTGCGATTCCGCGATGGCGCGGTACACCTCGCAGGTTTCCATAAGCTCGCCATGCGTGCCCAAGCCCACGACCTCGCCGTCCTTGAGCACAACGATCTGGTCGGCATGCAAAATAGTCGAGATGCGCTGCGCGATGATGAGCACCGCGGCGTCGCGCGTCTCGTCCTGCAGCGCATGGCGCAGGGCCGCATCGGTCTTAAAGTCCAGGGCCGAAAAACTATCGTCGAAGATATACAGGTCGGCGCGCTTCATGAGCGCGCGAGCAATGGCCAGGCGCTGGCGCTGGCCGCCCGAAAAGTTCGTACCGCCCTGGGCAACCGGGGTATCGAGCCCCTGCGGTTGGTCGAGTACAAAGGTGCTCTGGGCAACCTCAAGCGCGTGAAGCATGTCGCCCTCGGTCGCGCCTTCGTTACCAAAGCGAAGGTTGCTCGCCACCGTGCCCGAGAACAGCCACGCCTTCTGCGGCACATAGGCAATGCGCCCGCGGATTTCATCTTGCGTAAGCTCGCGCAGGTCCACACCATTCAGGCGAATGGAGCCCTTGGTGGCATCGTGGAAGCGCAGCAGAAGCTTTGCCACCGTCGATTTGCCCGAGCCTGTCGAGCCAACGATCGCAGTCGTCTGACCGCGACGGCAGGCAAAGCTCAGGTCGCACAGGGTGTCCTCGTCGGCATCGTCAAAGCGAAACGACATGTGGTCGAACACAGCCACCGCATCGGCTTCGTCTTGGGGCTCGCGCGCCCCGTCATCCAGCGTGCGCTCGCCATCGACGATGCTCGGCTCAATCTCCAACACCTGCTGCGCACGGTTCAGGCACGCGGCAGCACGCGGAAGCGTCAGCACCACCATCTGGGCCATCATCACAAAGAACAGGATCAGAATTGCATACTCCAGCACCGCCGAGATACTCGCAATCTGCATGGCGTGGGCGCCTACGCGGTTGCCGCCCACCCACAGCACCGCCACCTCGGCGATGTTCATCAAAAAGAAGCTTGAGCTGTCGAGGCCCACAAACAGGTGGTTGACTTTGATGGCGTTGGCGGCGTATTCGCTAAACACCTCGTCCAGACGCCGTTCCTCGTGGCGCTCCTTGTTAAACGCACGGATGACGCGCACGCCCACAATATTCTCGCGCAGCACCACGTTCATGCGGTCGATAAAGCCCTGTAGGCGCATAAAAATCGGCGCCGCGTTGGCAACCGTAAAGACCGCCGCCACCAGCACAATCGCAACGACTACGCCCAGAAGCGTGCCCATGGCGGGATCGATAAACCAGGCGAAGATGATGCCCGCCACAGCCAAAAACGGCACGGGCAGCACCAGCTGAATCGTCTGCAGAATCGCCTGCTGAATCACGTTGATGTCGTTGAGCGAGCGCGTGATCATCGATCCGGTGCCAAAGCGCTCAAAATCGCTGGCCGCGAGCTCGAGCGATTTGTCGTACACGGCATTGCGGATATCGCAAGCCACGTTGGCGGCCAGGCGCGCCGAAAGATAGCAGCCCAGCACCGTGCCGCCGCTAGCCATGCTGGTCGCGATAAACATGTATAGGCCGTTGCGTAAAATGTAGTCGATATCGCCCGTGGTAATACCGGTGTTGACCATGTTCGCCAGCATCGTGGGAACCAGCAGCGTACCGACGTTATCCACCAGCAGCACCAGCAGCGTCACTGCGACAAGCCCTCGATAGGGCTTCAAAAACCTCATTAACAGTCGCACGACTCCCCCTCACCTTGATTCTCGGCTTGGCTCTCGGCAGCGATATGCTGCTTAAAGGCATCGCACTCATCGCCGAGCACCTGAGAGAATTTGCCGATCAAGCGCATAATCTCGCGCTGCTCACATGGCTCAAGCGCGCCAAAGGCTCGCTGCTCGGCCTTGAGTGCCGGCAGCGCATAACGCTCGGCAAATCGCCTGCCCTCTTCGGTCAGGCTCACAACCTTGTTCTTACGACTGCCTTCGGCAAACTCCAACGTTGCGAAGCCCCGCGCCGTCAAGGTTTTAATTGCCGAGTTGATGGTCTGCTTGCTGTAGAACCATTCGCTTGTCAGACGGCTTACGGCAATACTGCCGCCCGCCGTGCTAGTGTCGACGAGCATCCAATAGGCGCAGTCCGAAAGGCCGCAGGCGCGCGAGAACTCCGAATAGATATGGTCGAGTCCATTGAGCAACCGATCGAAGTCGACCAGCGTAACCGCACTATTCATCTATCCCACCATTCAATTGTCCGATTTTTGACCAATTATGTGTCTCTAGATTAGTCCGAGTTTTGACTATCGTCAACAGGCTCTGGTGGCGCGCGCAGACGTGGTGTAAGAGTGTCCCGAGGTCCGTCGCTGCAAGCTCCGATGTTACTCCTTCTTGAGGCCGCGCTTCTCGACTATCTCGTCCACTATCTCCCTGGCGCGCCGCCCGAGCGCGCGGCGCCTCCCCTCTGTCGGGGCCGGCCTGTCCGCGGGCTCGGCGAAGCCCTCGGCGGCCGAGGCCTCGGAGAACACGCGCTGCTGGGACCACTGCCCCTCGGTCTCCATGAGGCTCGCGCACGTCAGGCGCAGCATCGACTCCCTCGAGGGGAAGGACTGCACGACCCTGTAGCGGCGCTTGATCTCGCGGTTGGCGCGCTCCTGGACGTTGTTGGTGCGGAGCTTGGCCCAGTGCGCCCTGGGGAAGGCCGTGAACGCCAGCGCGGAGTCCTCGGCCTGCTCGAAGACCTCGCCGGCCCTGGCGGACACCGACGCCACCCAGGGCGCCGCCTCGGCCCACACGCAGCGCGCGAGGTGTTAGCGCTAATCTAAAATTGACCACTTTCGCAAACGCATCTCGCCGAATGCGCTAATGCGCTTTCGCCGACCCCGCTAACGTACTTTCACCAACTGCGCTAACGGAACTATGCTCCGTTCGGGTATCCGACCCGGGAGGAGCGGGATATGGAGCGAAACGTAATGGGAGAGCTGAACGTCTACAGGGGGTCCGGCGCGAAGCCGAACTTCAGTGAGATCGCGAGGAGGCACGGCATGGACCGGCACACGGTCGCCAAGTACTGGCGGGAGGGCGAGTCCGCCGCCGACGGGAGGTCCGCGAGGGGCAGCGCCTTCGACCCGCTCGAGGAGGTGATCCGCTCGAAGGCCCAGCTGCCCGGGATGACCAAGATGGCCGTCTACGCGTTCCTGCGCGAGGGCCGCGGGGAGGGGCTGCCCGGGTACGGCGCCTTCACCGCGTGGTGCCGCGCGCACGACGTGCCCTTCGGGGGCGCGGGCGGCCGCGAGCCGCACCCGCGGTTCGAGACGCCCCCGGGCAGGCAGCTGCAGTTCGATGGAAGGAGGGCATGAGGCTCGTCGACTCGGAGGGCGAGGCCTTCGAGTTCAGCGTGTTCACCGCGACGCTCGGCTACTCCCGGAAGCACCGCTTCATACCGGTCAGGAGCCGCACGCTCGACGACCTGCTGTCCTGCCTGCTCGCCACCTTCACCCGCCTCGGCGGCGTCCCGGAGGAGTGCATCACGGACAACATGTCGTGCCTGGTGACCGTCTCGGGCCGCAGGAGGACCAGGCAGGAGAGGGCGTGGCGGTTCGCGCGGGAGGCCGGCTTCGAGCTCAGGCTCTGCGCGCCGCGCTCGCCGCAGACCAAGGGCAAGGACGAGTCGGCCAACCGCTTCCTGAACCGCCTGCTCGCCTACGGCGGCGAGTTCACCGGGTGGAGCGGCCTCGCCGAGGCGGTGGCCCGGGTCGAGGCCCAGGCCAACTCGGAGCCGAACCGCACCACCGGCCTGCCGCCCGACGCGCTGTTCATGCGGGAGAAGGAGAGCCTGCGGCCCATCGGGAACCTCCGGCTCCTCGAGTCGATGGTGGGCGACGTGAGCGTCCAGACCGTCCCGCCGACCATGCTCGTCAGGGCCGCCGGCAGGGAGTGGTCCGTGCCCAGGCGCTGCATCGGCCGGCGCGTGAGCGTCGTGGCGATGCCCGGCGGCCAGGTCGTGGTGAGGATGGCCGGCGAGGAGGTCGCCGTCCACGACGCCGCGTCCGGGCCGTCGAGGCCCATCAACTACGACCCCGACCACTACGGGCAGGCCCTCGAGGGGAAGCGGGGCCTGGCCGACGCGGACATCGCCGAGGCCGCGCGCGCCAACCTCGCGCTGCTCGACTCGCTCGGAGGGGCGTGATGGGCGCCGTCGCGGAGGGCAGCCCCTCGATCAGGGCGCAGGCGAACCTCTCCGCGCTCGGGCTGCACGAGATGGCGGCGTCCCTGCCCGACTACGTGAGGATGGTCGCCGCGGGCGAGCGGGGCTTCGCCTCCGCCCTCGAGGAGATGACGCGCGTCGAGGTCGCCGCCCGGGAGGTCAGGATCACCAACCAGCGCATACGGTCGTCGGGGTTCCCCTACGTCAAGGGGCTGGCGGACTTCGACTGGGACTTCCAGCCGTCGGTCCCGCGCGCCGAGATCGAGGAGCTCGCGACCCTGAGGTTCGTCGAGCGGGCCGAGAACGTCCTGCTCGTGGGGAGCCCCGGTGTGGGCAAGACGCACCTCGCCGTCGCGCTTGGCATCGAGGCGGTCAGGGCGGGGCGCGAGGTCAGGTTCGTGGACTGCGCCCGGCTCGTCGAGGACCTGGAGGACGCCTCGTCGCGCGGCATCCTCAAGAAGAGGCTCAAGTACTACGCCCACTCGAGGCTGCTGATCATCGACGAGCTCGGCTACCTCGACGTCGGCAGCGCGGGCGCGGACCTGCTGTTCCAGCTGATATCGACGCGCTACGAGCAGCGCTCGACGATCATCACCACCAACGTGGGGATCAGCGGCTGGGGCAGGGTGTTCGGGGACGACGTGGCGGCGAGCGCGATCGCGGACAGGGTGTGCCACCACTGCCACCTGGTCAAGATAACCGGCAGGTCCTACAGGCTGAAGGACCTGCCGAGGGACGGGCCCGTCAAGCCGTGACCGGAATCGGTGAAAATACGTTAGCGCAACCGGTGAAACCGCCTTTGCGCGAACGGTGCGCCTGTTTAGCGAAACTGGTGAAAAATAGATTGACGCTAACACGAGGTCGGGGTCGTCCTGGTAGACCGCGGCGTGCACGAGGTCCCTGACGGCCGC
>JAHYYO010000063.1:0-5511 GCA_019424925.1 Collinsella sp. | reverse complement strand
AGCGCGATTCCGAGATCCTCGCTGCCGCCCAGGCTGAGGAGGCCGCTAGGAAGGCGGCTGCGGCAGCCGCGGCCTCTGCGAACACGGGCTCTTCTTCGGGTGGCTCGAGCTCGGGTGGCGGCTCGTATGCCGGCGGCACCCCGCAACAGACGGGCGGTTCGGGCAAGCAGCAGGCCGTCGTCAATGCGTGCTACTCGACGCCTTCTCCCGGCCAGGGCTGGTGTGCTGCCTGGGTTACCAACGTCTTCCGCAATGCCGGCGTGGGCTATTTTGGCGGCAACGCGTGTGACATGTTCAACGCCTGGTGCTATAGCTCCGACCGCTCGGCGCTGCAGGTGGGCATGATCGTGGCCGATTCCTCGCACAGCGGCACGGGTGCTCCGGGCCTTATCTACGGTCATGTGGGTATCTATGTTGGCGGCGGCATCGTAATGAGCAACGAGGGCGCCATTACGTCTAAGTCGCTTGATTCGTTCATCAGCTTTTATGGTACTGGCTCTGGCGTGCGTTGGGGCTGGCTTGGCGGTATTGCGCTGTCGTAAAGCCGACTGGGGCGCGTGCCCGCCCGCAATATATTTGATTGCCTGCTCGGGCAGTCCTGCGCAAGACGAAGGCCACATTAAGTGGCCTTCTTTGCGTGCGGAACTCGCGATCAATCAAATATATTGCGGGCGGGCACGCGGCCCTCTCGGGTTCGGGGCGCGACACACCGGACTGGGTTATCTGAATAAATATGGTGAAGGCCCCTTTCGGGGCCTTCTTTGTTTAGAGGAATTCGCCTACTCGGTGGACTTCGGGTTCTAGGTCTACGTCGAATTGGTCTTTGACGGTTGTTTGGATGTGGCGGATGAGTTCGTCGACATCGGCGGCGGTGGCGTGGTCGGCGTTGACGATGAAGCCGCAGTGCTTTTCGCTCACCTGCGCGCCGCCGATGGCGTGTCCTCGCAGGCCGGCGTCCATGATGAGCTTGCCGGCAAAGTAGCCCTCGGGGCGCTTGAAGGTGGAGCCGGCACTCGGCATGTCGAGCGGCTGCTTGTCCTCGCGGCGCTGGCGGTAGTCGTCCATGTCGGCCTTGATCATCGCGGCGTTGCCCGGGGCGAGATTGAAAGTGGCCGAAAGCACGACGAAACCGTCGTCGGCAATGCGGCTCTTGCGATAGCCCAGGTTGAGCTCATCGACATCGAACTCGATAATGCTGCCGCTACCGCGGGTGCCGTCGTCGAGCATGCGGGCGGGCTTGTAGGCGCGCACGGACTCCAGCACATCGGCCATGCAAGCGCCGTATGCTCCGGCGTTCATGTAGCAGGCACCGCCGACCGATCCGGGAATGCCCGAGATGGGCTCCATGCCGGTAAGGCCGGCCTCGGCTGCCGCGGCTGCGACATCGGAAAGCAAGGCGCCGGCTGCCGCCGTGACGTGCGTGCCGTCGACCGTAATGTCGGAGAGGCCCTCGCCCAGCGCTACGACGACGCCGCGGATGCCCTTGTCGCCGACGAGCAAGTCGGAGCCGTTGCCCACGATGGTGAGTGGTAGATTGCAGCGATAGCAGGTATCGAGCGTGGCGACGAGGCCCTGCTCAGTATCGGGCGTGACAAAGACGTCGGCCGGACCGCCGATCTTAAACGTGGTGTGCTCGCGCATGGGCTCGCTCATCAGCACGTTGTCCTCGCCGGCAACGCCAGCGAGCGCGCACAGCAGGTCCTCGTTAAAAAAATCGTTCTCGTGCATACGAATATCCGCCTTTTGGTGGTCGTTGTCATCAATCGATTGCAATATACCCCACCCGGACGGATTTGGTGCGCTGGCGGCGATAAAACAGCCGTCCACCGGATTGGTAAAGTGTTTATCACCGAGGTAGAGGGGTAGTCGCTATACTTTCAAGAGATTGCGCGTAAACCCGGAAGGAGCGAGATGGCCAACAAAGTCACCCTCAAGCAGATCGCCCAGGAGGTGGGGCTTTCCCCCTCGTCGGTCTCGCTTGTTCTCAATAATCGGCCCTGTCGCATCTCGGAAGAAAACCGCAAGCTCATCAAAGAGGTCGCGGCGCGCAACCACTATGTTCCCAACCAGATTGCGCGCAGCCTGGTCATGCGCGAGTCGCGCACGCTGGGCCTTATCGTCCCTAACATCGAGAGCCGCTTTTTTGCCTCGCTCGCCGGTAGCCTGGAAAAGCGCTGCCGCGAGGACGGCTATGCGCTCTTCATTACCAGCTCGGGCGGAAGCGCCGATGACGATCTGGAGCTGCTGCGCCAGCTGGTGACGCGCGGCGTTGATGGCGTCTTCCTGGTGGTGGGTGACGAGTTCTCCGATGACCGCGCCCTGCGCGAAGAAGTCAGCCACCTGCCCATCCCGGCCGTAATGGTCGACCGTGCCATTGAGGGGCTCGAGTGCGACAAGGTGATGTTCGACCACGAGATGGGCGGCTATATGGCCACCCGCTATCTGATCGAGCAAGGCCACCGCCGTATTGCCTGCCTGGTTAATGCCCGCCGTTCCAATACGGGTCGCAAGCGACTTGCCGGCTATGAGCGCGCGCTGCGCGAGGTTGGCCTGCCGATCGACGCGCGTTTGGAGTTTGAGAGCGAGTACTACATTCCGAGCGCATACGAGGCCTCGGAGGCAGTGCTCGCAACTGACGCCACCGCCGTGTTCGCAAGCTCGGATAACATTGCCCTCGGTTTGCTCAAGCGCTTGCACGAGATGGGGAAGAGCATCCCGGGCGATATCTCGGTGGTGAGCTATGACAACTCGGCGGCCGACGTTCTCTTTGAGCCGGCACTGACCGCGATTGAGCAGGACCCTGGTGTCCTTGCGGAGCATGCTTTTGGCTGCATGTCCAAGCGTCTTGCCGGTAGGGGCGGCAGGCGTGCCGAAGAGGTCGTTCTGGAGCCGGAGCTTATCGTTAAGGACAGCGTGCTCGAGCTTACCGAATGTAGCTAAGCGTACTTGTTTGTTTGCATAGATTGCATGCGGAGTGTCCGCTATTTGCCGGCGGGGCCGGGGTGCCTGCCTTGTTTTGAAAAGTGGGCTCCGCGAACTTCTCAAAACAAGGCAGGCACCCCGGCCCTCGTCCGTAAACTCTTCCGCTGGGCGAGCCATAGACGCCGCGTACCGATACGGTAAAGTGGCGGCTTGAAATTGGTGCTATATTCAGCTTGAGTTGTTTAATGCTAGTACGGGAGGGTGATATGGGGCTGTTCAAGAAGAAAAACCCGCAGGATGCCTTTGATCCCGATGTGTTTACCATCACGGATACGATTTTGGACCCACCGCGGTTTACGTTTTTGCCGGCTATCTACCAGGATGCCACGCGCCGCAAGTGGGCCGTGCATCAGCGCGGCGGCGAGCCGAAGATTTTTGACTATGCGGATGTGCTGCAGTGCGAGATTGCCGAGACCGGAAATCCCGAGGATGTGCCGGAGCTCAGCAAACGCGAACTGGCTCAGCAGATTTTGATTAATCCAGCTCAGGCTACCAAAAACAACGCTGCCAAGCGTAATATGTGCCTTGGTATGGGTGTCATCGTTGTCGTGCAAACCGGCAAGGATGAGATTTCGAAGCTTGAGATTCCGGTGACCGCGGGCGAAGTCAAGCGAGACTCCGGCCTATATCGGTCGTATCGGAACGTTGCGGAGCAGATCAAAGAAGCCTTCGACGCCATGAGGCGTCCGGAGCAATGATTCCTGCAGCATCAAGCAGTTGAGGAGTCTTGCCCATGTCGAGTGAACCATATGCGATTCCGCCCAAAGACCGCGCCTTTGAGGGCATTCTTTGGTATATCAAACATTATGACCTGCAGAGTGGCGACCGGCTGCCCGCCGAGCGTGTGCTCTGTGAAGAGCTGGGCGTGTCGCGCACGGCGTTGCGTGCTGCGATCACGCGCCTTATTTCGTGCGGAACTTTGGAAAGCCGCCGCGGTTCGGGCACCTATGTGTGTCCTCCCAAACCGCTGAACATCTTTCAGGAAACATGGAACTATACGCAGGCGGTGGAGAGGGTTGGCTCAAAGTCGACCGCGCACCTGGTTTGGTCCAAGGTCGTGTATGCCGATATCGATCTTGCCCAAAAAGCCCAGATCGACCTGGGCATGCCGCTCTTCTGCATTCGGCGCGTGCGTGTGGTCAACGGTTCCCCGGCATCGATCGAGACGGCTTACGTCAATCTGTCTTTGTGCCCCTCGCTTCCCGATCACGATTTTGAGCAGGAAAGCCTCTACGACGTTTTGCTCAAGGAGGGGAATGTCCATGTGACGCACGGCAAGGAGCATATTTCCATCAGCCGTCTGAACGCCGACGAGGCCAAGTTGCTGAATGCTCAGGAGGGCACGCCGGTGTTTTACAAGGCTTCGCACGAGCGCGACGAGACCGATGGCTTTGTCGAGTATTGCAAGTCCTTGATTCTGCCGACCAAGTATCGTTTTGCCGATAACGGCGAGGCAGACGGCGTTGCGACGAAGGTGGGTGTCGAATGGCTGATGCAGTAGAAGACTTGCCGGTTTACAAACAAATTCGCCGCTGTATTGCGGAGCGAATCGAGCGCGGCGACTACCCGACGGGCTCGATGATTCCGTCCGAAAACGAGCTGGCCGAGGAGTTTGGCACGACACGCCTGACAATCCGAAGCGCCATGGACGAGCTGGTCAAAAGTGGCCAGATTCGTCGCGTGCAGGGCAAAGGCGCCTTTGTGGGACACAAGTGGTTTGACGAGCACGAACGCAAGGGCGGCTTCCGCCAGTCGGTTTTGGCATCGGGCGCGACGCCGTCGGTGCGCATCCTGGCGCGCTCCAAACGCTACGCCGGCCCGTATTATGCCGACTTGTTTGGCATCGCCGAGGACGATCTGCTTTACTCGGTGCGCCGCCTCAACTGCATCGATGGTGAGCCCGTATCGATCGAGATGACACTGATTCCGTGCCTGCTGTTTCCGGGCATCGAAGACGTGGACATTTCGGTCTTCAGCCTGTTCGAGACCTACGATATGTTGGGACGCAAGCCAGATCAGTCGGTAGAGAAACTCGATATCGAGGCGCTGGGCGCACGCGATGCGAGTTTGCTCAATCTTGAGCCGGGCGATCTGGCGCTCGTGCTGGAAGGCCTGACCTATGACTCGAGTGGGCAGGCAATCGAGCATGCCAAGTCTTTTACCCGCGGCGACGCCGGCGGATATACCTACAACTATTAGCGTCTAGAGCGTCCCTGCGCATGGCGGGGGCGCTCGTTTTTACGGATATATGTCGCTTGACCGATGAGCGGCAAAAACTGACCGTCTACCGAGAGGGGAGGATGAAATTATAAAATCGGTATTAAAAACGGCTAACCTGTAATCGTTCACTGGTATTAAGAACCTTTGAATTGTTGAGCTTGGGGCCAAGATGTCCACAAGGTTAAGCGGTGCGACGGGGCGGCAAGCCCGTTCATTCCGTGCGACAATTCAAACTGCTCGTGAAAGGAGCGGGAATGAAGGAGACCGAGAAGATCGAGATCATGCACTTCGACCAGGAGGGCTACCTCG
>JAHYYO010000062.1:0-5678 GCA_019424925.1 Collinsella sp. | reverse complement strand
GGGTCGGAGCCCGTCTACATACAGGTGAGCGACGACGTCAGCGCCGATTCGACGCTCGAGAGGGAGCTCGCGTCGCTTCTGTCAATCAGGGATGCGTTCCCGAAGGCGCTCATTGCCCGTACGAGACATAGGCCCTATACCCGGGAGGGTGTGTTCGTTGAATCGATCTGCTGGCTCCAATGAAGCTGTGCCCCGGCGACGTGGTCAACATCGCCCCGGGTGTGAAACATTGGCACGGAGCCGCGCCCGAGAGCTGGTTCTCCCATCTTGCGCTGGAGGTTCCGGGTGAGGAGACCTCCAACGAGTGGTTGGAGCCCGAGGACGACGAGCAATACTTTAAAGCGACTAACAAGGAGGCTTAAATACATTCGCCGTCCGCGCCGCCGAGAGCAGGGCGCCCAGGTCGGCCTGGATCGCCTCCGCCTTGCTTCCAAGCTGCAGCGGTGCCGAGTCGCCCGAGATGTTTACGCTCAGCAGGTGCACGTCCGGCAGCTTTGCGGCCATGCTCCAGAACGGGAGCGTGATGATGCCGGGGGTCATCTCGCCCACGCCGAGCTCCAGCAACAGCACGCGGCGATCGCTGCGCTCGCGCACGAAGCGCTCGTATCGTCCGAGGCTCTCGCGCCATGCCGCACCCTGCAGAAACGTGTCGTCGCGCACCCACGGCACAAGCTGCCAGCCGCAATGCGGGCATCGGGGGACATCCTCGCTGCGGATCTCGAACCCCGCCATGCCCGCGAGCATGCGCTCGACGTAGGGGTTCGCCTCGAAGAGCTCGTCGCAGCATGGCTGCTTGCATTGAAGGTGCGCGAAGCTTCCCTGATAGTTGCAGATCCTCTCGGTGGGAAACGTCTTCTCGACTTGGGTGTCTACATTGGTGCTCAGGATGAAGTAATCCTTATGGCCGATGAGGGACCGTAGGTCGAGATAGGGCTGCGAGGTCGGCTCGCGCAGCATGAAATCGATATATCGCGCATAGTATGCCCATTGCTGCTCGAGGCTGGGGTAGAGGTGGTAAAAGCCGTCAAAAAGACTCTTGAAGCCAAAGGCTTGCTGCCAGTCCGTCATTCCGGCGCGCGCCATGCCTGCGCGGTTGTAATGGTTGAACCCGGCGGCGCTCGACATGCCCGAGCCGATGCCGACGATGATGGCGTCGGCATCGTCGATAAGGCTTCGAAGCCTATACGCTTCCCTCTCTAGAGACGGCATTGGGCAATCTCCTCGAAAGCCGGGGTCATATCGCCGTCAACGAGAATCGTCTCGCACGATGCATCGGGCGCCATAGCCTGGCTGTAGTTGAACACGATGTAGGTGGCGTGCTCGCAGACGTTCGCGATCTGGGCGAGCATGTGCTTTATGATGCCGTTGCGCAGTCCCACGCCAAGTTCGAGGATGGCGACCCTGCCGTTGCGATGGGCTTGCACAAGGCGCTCGAGCTCCTCGAGCTGGGCCGTGGCGAGGGCGTCTGGATGGGCGAGACGCCGCTCGTCGATCGACGTGCGTATGCTCCCCTCCGTCTCGAGCACGCGCTCCTCGTCGAACCCGGCGCGCGCGAAGTGCCCGTCGATGTTGCATGTGACCACGAAGGTGTCGGCGTGCTCCGTAAGACGCCGCAGCCCGTTCATGAGCGAACCGGGCTCATATTCGAGATACTCCTTTTGATGGAAACGCTCGGCCCATCGGCGTCGCACGCTGGCATCCGGGGAAGCGAGCCCCTGCAGTATGCAGCCGATGCCGTCTGCCTGGGCGAGGTCCCCGTACGCCTCTTGGAAATGAGCATCGAGAACATGGTGAGCCCCTCCGCCATGTCGAGTCCGTTGCTAGCGCCGATGATGACAAGATCCGCTTCGGCTAGCGCCCTGCCTATGCGAACTGCTTTCGCCGTCTCCATGCGCTACCTCCCCAGCGCCTTGCGCACGTCGGCAAGCACGTCGGCGATGTCGGCGCGAACGGCGAGCCCCCGATCCTCGATCGCGCGGGGGAGAAACTGCGTCTTGTTGTTTACGGCGATGTAGCTGGCCTGCGGTAACTGCGCCGTGAGGGCCCAGAACGGCTCCTGGATAAACGCGGGCGTCATGCGGCCCACACCCAGCTCGAGGAAGAGGATCCTCTGCCGTGCGTGCGCGTCGAGCCATTCGGACACCTTGCGGTACTGCTCCTCGTAGAGTTCGCCCTGCAGGAAGTTGCCGTAGCCGCGAACCCAGGGGAACGCCTCTGCCCCGCAGTGCGGGCAGCGCGGCACGAGCTCTGTCGGAACCTCAAGGCCGTCTCCCATGGCCTCTACCATGTTGGAGACCGGCTCGACCGCATCCCACACCGCGTCGGTGCAACAGCGGGAGCACTGAAAGAAGCGGTGGTCGCCTTGGATCTCTGCCACTTTCTCCCAGGGATAGAGCTTCACAAACTGCGTGTCCTGGTTGGTGGTGAGCACGAAGAAATCCTTCTCGGCGAGAATGGCGTCGAGGTCCTTGTAGGGCTTGCGCAGCGGGGCGTTGAGCGTGGTGTCGAGGAAGGTGGCGAGGTATCCCCAGCGCGCCTCGGCGGTGGGCCAGCGGTAGAACGACCCCTCGAAAGCGCCCTTGAAACCGTAGCGCTCGGCGAATTTGCCGAAATGCCTGCGATAGGTTGCGTTGTCCTCGTAATAGAAGTCGCCGCCGCCCGCTGCGGAGAGCCCAGAGGCCCCGCCCACCAGCACGCAATCGGCTTCCTCGATCATGCGGGCGAAGTCCTCGATTTGCTGGTCGTAGGGCTCGGGCTCGCGGTCACTCAGCTCATAGGGCGTGCCGCCGCTGCGGTAGGCGGCCTGAAGGGAAAACGATTGGTTGGTGAGCTCGATAACGAGCTGCTCGTACAGGGTCACTGGATACCTTCTTTCAGCTATTATAAACAGGTGTCTATAAAAAGTATCCATGTCGATTTGCTTAAGAGCAATGAACAGCTTCGGCCTGCTGTCGATAAACGAGCGTTTGCCGGGCATTGTCGAGCGTTGCAATTGGAGGGGTAATGGAAGCGGGGAAGATCGATCGTCGCCGACGCTATACACTCTCGGTCATACGGGAGGCGTTCTTCGCGCTGCTGGCCGAGGTCGGCTTCGCGAAGATGACGGTAGCGGATATCTGCCGCCGCGCCGATATCAACCGTGGCACGTTCTATCTGCACTACGAGGACAAGTTCGCCCTGCTCGACGCGCTTATCGACGAGGCCTTGGCGGCGGTGCCGCCGCTCGAGGGAACGGAGGCGGGTGCCCTCTGCCAGCGTCCGCCGGCAAACGATGACTATTATCTGCTCTACTCGGATGACGACGCGTACGCCCGGGTGGCACAGCGCGTCGTCGAGCGCGGCGCCGAGCAGATGGTTCCCTCGATCATGGAGGAGACTGGGCTTTCGCGCGAGGACGCCTATCTGCTCTTCGTCCACAACGTCCAGGGAAATCTCGCGGTCAACCGCCTGCTCGGTTGGAGGCGAGGGCCCGAGTTTGCCCACGCTCAGGAGCTGCTCAGTGCCTATTCCGAAGGAGGCATGCGAGCGGTATCGGCTCGTCACGATCCTCGTAGCTCGTCTTGACCGCATGTCATTTCAGGTAGGTGGCGTTGCTATGGGCCCTCTTTGATTTTCGACGTTGTATAAGGCAATCGCAATCGTCTTGAGCTTCTTTAGGGAACTTGAACAAGAGATATGGCCTGCTGGCGATTGATTAACCCCATTTGTTTTGGTTACAAGAAAAAATGCTGCGCGCCTGCGGCATGAAGGAGGGAGAATCCTATGAATATCGTTGTATTGAGCGGCAGCCCGCGTAAGGGCGCCAATACCGATACCATGGTCGAGGCGTTTGCCGAGACCGCGCGTGAGGGCGGCAATACGGTCGAGGTCGTCCGCGTTGCCAGCAAGAAGATCGCCGGCTGCTTGGGATGCCAGTACTGCTTCGCCCATGAGGGCGTCTGCGTGCAGAAGGATGACATGGCCAACGTGATTGAGTCGCTGAAAGACGCCGACATGGTCGTCTTCGCTTCGCCTATCTACTGGTTTGATATCACCGCACAGGAGAAGGCTGTCATCGACCGCCTGTACGCCTTCGGTGCTACGGGCTTCCCGTTCACCAAGACGGCCCTTTTACTCGATAGCCACAGCGAGGGCGTCTATGATGCGGCGATCGCTATGTACAAGTCAACCTGCGCGTACTGCAAGTGGGAGGACCAGGGCATTGTCACCATCAGCGGTATGACTGAGCGCGACAGCATGGCATCCTCGCCCAAGCTGGAAGAGGTGCGAGAGCTCGCTCGCAAGCTTGCCTAAGGACAAGAAGAACGCATGGCAATCAGCGTTGGTGGAAATGCTTGCTATCCTTACCAAGAGATAGGGGTGTATTCCCTCAAGTGCCGTATAGAACAATTTTTAAACGCAGAAAAATAACTGAAAACAAATTAATCCGCGTTAAAATATTGTCAAACAGAAGTTCATGAGGGAAGGTTGCGTATGCGTCGCAAGGCAGACGAGCTCCTTAGGGAATGGCGAGACAGGGCTGATAGAAAACCTTTGCTGGTCAAAGGCGTGCGCCAGTGTGGCAAGACCTATCTGCTCAGAACGTACGCTCAGGATCTTTTCGAATCGGTTGTCTACGTTAATCTTGAGAACGACCGGTCGGCGCGAGCGGATTTTTCGGGCGGTCTTGACCCTCATACGATCGTACGCGCGATTGAGGCTCGTACGGGACAGCGTATCGTGCCTGGCAAAACCTTACTGTTCATTGACGAGATCCAGGCATGCGAGGAAGCGCTCACTTCCCTTAAATACTTTTGCGAAGATGCTCCCGAGTATTACGTTGCGGCTGCCGGGTCGCTTCTTGGGGTTGCCATTAACCATCAGTCGTATTCGTTCCCTGTCGGAAAGACCGACTTGATTGAGATGACTCCACTCGATTTCGAGGAGTTTCTCTGGGCGATGGGGCACGATCAGCTGGTCGACGAGATACGCTCATCATTTGAGATAATGGGTCCTCTTGCGCCAAGCCTTCATGAAAAGGCGCTTGGGCTCTATCGACAGTATCTTGTTGTTGGCGGAATGCCCGAGGCGGTCCAAACGTACATCGATGATCAGTCAATCATTGATGTGGCCGAAAAGCATCGGATTATTCTCGACGGATATTCCGCCGACACCAATAAATATGCTGATGAACGCTTGAGCGCAAAGACGCGTGCGTGCTTCGATTCCATTTCGCAGCAGCTTGCCAAAGAGAATCGTAAATTTCAATACAAGGTAGTGCGAGCGGGGGGCAATGCGTCTCTCTTTGGAGATGCTCTCGATTGGCTTGTATTGTCGGGTACGGTGGCGCGCTGCAGCCTAGTCGGGCAGATCGAAAGCCCCTTAGAGGCCTTCGTTAACCCTTCTGCTTTTAAAATCTATCAGGCGGATACAGGGCTGCTCGTCTCCAAGGCCGGTGCTCAACGCGCCGATATTCTTGCCGGCATCGGCGGCACATTCATGGGTGCACTTACCGAAAACTACGTCGCCCAACAGCTTTCAGCCATGGGCTATCCGCTGCATTATTGGGCGCGAGATAATCGTGCTGAAATCGACTTTGTAGTAGAGAAGCAGGGATGCTTGTCTGCGATTGAAGTCAAGGCGGGAGAGAACACAAGATCTCGAAGCCTGTCCTCACTTAAAAAGACCCATCCGGGCGT
>JAHYYO010000061.1:0-5747 GCA_019424925.1 Collinsella sp. | reverse complement strand
CTGGACACGGGCCGCACCTATGCCAGCTCCAACAGCAAAAAGGGCGTCAAGAAGGGCGACCCCATTCCGGTGGGCCTCAAGACGGCCGAGAAAATCATCGCCGAGCTCAACAAGTCCAAGAGCCAGCCGCTCGGTCGCGTGCTGTTTGCCCTGGGCATCCGCCACGTGGGCAAGAGCGTGGGCGAGGTCATCGCCGAGCGATTCCTGTCGATTGACAAGCTCATCTTGGCGAGCGAAGAGGATATTGCCGAGTGCGAGGGCATCGGTCCCAAGATTGCGGCGAGCGTCAAGCAGTTCCTGGCCGTGCCCGAGAACCTTGCCGTGCTGGAGCGCCTGCGCCAGGCGGGCCTGCCGCTCGAGGTTGACCTAGGCGCCGCTCATGCGCAGGCCGCAGCCAACGCTGGCGTGGCGGGTGAGCTTGCTGACGCACAGCCGCTTGCGGGTCTGACCTTCGTGCTCACCGGCACGCTCGTCAACCGCACCCGCGACGAGGCGGGTGCGGCGCTCAAGGTGCTCGGCGCCAAGGTTTCGGGCAGCGTGTCAAAGAAGACAAGCTATCTGGTCGCCGGCCCCAAAGCGGGCTCCAAGCTCACCAAAGCCGAGCAGCTGGGTGTGCCCGTGCTGGACGAGGACGCACTCGAGCAGATCTTGGCTACCGGTGAGGTGCCCCAGGCTTAAGGCATCAATAGTCAAATTGAAGAACCGCCCGGAAAGCATGATGCCTTTCGGGCGGCTCTTAATTGGATGGGGCAACCGGCACCGTGATCTGCGTCACGTAGGTCGCCGGGTCGTCGCTGATGATGTCGTCGATCAGGGCGATCTCGCGCGAGGGCCCGGCGGGTGCCAGGTTGTGTTCGTGCATATAGCCGAGTAGCTGCTCATAGCGCGAGCCCGCCTGCCCGTGCGTGCCGCGGAAGCTTATGGTCAGGCAGCGCGCGGCGGGTCGCACCTCGACGTCGCCCACGTAATCATCGGTGTCATCGAGCAGCAGAAAGACTTCGTCGTAGCCATCAAAGTCGCCGGCAGCGAGGCGCTCGGCGCCAATCCCGATGCCCAAGTTGCCCAGAAAGACAAAGGTCTCGTGCTGGCCCTTCTGCAGTTGACGAATCTGCCACTCCAGCGCATAGGCGTCGGTAGGGTTGACGCGTTCGTGCAACACGGCGCAGCGAAGCTCGGGCGCATCGACTGTGCAAATGGTGTCAAGCTCGGTGCTCAGGGCATCGTGCAGCAGGGCAAGCCGGTTGTCAATCTTGCGCGACACGCGTTCGAGCTCGCGGCGCTTGCGCTCGATGAGCTCCTGCTGCTGGGCAAGCTGGCGCTGTATGAGTTCCACATCGCGCGTGGTCACAAACTCGCGGATTTGCGCGAGCGGCAAGTCGAGAACACGCAGGTGGCTGATGGTGTTGAGAGTGGAGAGCTGCCGCGATCCGTAGTAGCGGTACCCGCTCGCCGGATCGATGTGCGCCGGGTCGAGCAAGTCCATCTGCTCGTAATGGCGCAGCGTGCCCACGCTCAGGTTAAACAGGCGTGCCACTTCGCCAATGCGGAGCAGGCCCTCGGTATGTTCAGTAGGCGTGTCGGTCATGGGACCGCTCCTTTCGATGCGCGGGGGAGGCGCCGAGGCCATGCAGCGCAGGCGTCGTATGATACGAACGAGCCACTACGCCATCAGCTTGTCAAAAGCTCCGCGACGGTTGAGTACGGTAAATGCCACCACGCAAATAATTACCGACAGAATCGAGCCGCACGGCGAGGCGATGCCCATGGGGAACAGCGTGTCAGAATAGGCGTTCGACAGCAGCCATGCACCGGGTACGCGAATGAGCACCACTGCCAGCACGTTGTGTGCAAAGCCGATGTAGCTCTTGCCGTACGCAGCGAAAAAACCGCTAAAGCAAATGTGGATGCCGGCAAAGATTGCGTCAAAAATATAACTGCGCATATAGCCGCTGCCGGCTGCGACCACCGCGGCGTCCTTGGCAAAAAAGCCGAGAAATGCCGGCGCCACCAGCAACATCAGCACCGTAATTAGGCAGCCGTACACCACCGAGATGGTCATGGCATCCTTGAGCACCTGACGCGCGCGGTCGCCCTTGCCCGCGCCGGCGTTTTGCGCCGTGAGCGCGCTGACGGTCGCGCCCATGGAGCTCGGCACGATAAACAAAAAGCTGATCATCTTCTCGACCAGGCCCACGGCGGCGGCGTCGACGAGCCCTCGGTGGTTGGCGATGACGGTGATGAACATAAACGCCACCTGGATGCAGCCATCCTGCACGGCTACGGGCACACCGATCTTAAGGATGCTGCTGAGCACCTCGGGCTGGGGGTGCAGGTCGCTGCGCTTGAGGTGAATGTGCGTGCGGCGGCTCTTGAGCCACACGAGCGCGAGGGCGACGCTTGCCGTCTGGGCGGTTACCGTGCCGAGTGCCGCGCCCACGGGGCCAAGTCCCATGTGGCCGATAAACAAAAAGTCGAGCGCGATGTTGATGATGCACGCCACGCCGATCACGTACATGGGCGAGCGCGAATCGCCCAGGCCGCGAAAGATGGCCGAGAGGATGTTGTACGCGGCGATAAACGGAATGCCGACAAAGCAGATGCGCAGGTAGGCAGCGGTGCCTTCGACCGCTTCGGCCGGCGTGCCAATGAGCGCCACGATCTGCGGGCACAGCGCAAACAAGACGGCGGCCAGCACCACCGAGACGCCCATAAAGAGCGTGATGGTGTTGCCGATGGTGGCCTCGGCGCGGTCAAAGCGGCGCGAACCCACGGCGTGGCCGACGATTACCGTCGTTCCCATGGCCAGGCCCACGAGCGTCACGGTAATGATATAGAGCGTCTGCGCGCCGTTGCCCACGGCGGTGATGCCGGCGGCGCCGCTAAACTGTCCCATCATGTACAGGTCGGCCATGCCGTAGAGCATCTGCAAAAAGTACGAGAGCATATAGGGCAGGGCAAAGACCGCGACGGTCTTGAGGACGTTGCCGCGTGTGAGGTCGTGTTCCATGGGCGGGGCTTTCTGGCTGGGTTCGTTTTGCTACCAGTGTAGTGAAAACCCTACAACGAATGTAGAGTCAAGGTTTATGTTGGCAGTGGGGCGAAAAAAGTCACGCTCGCGTTCATTTCCAATTGAATACAGGGGCGCGTCTTGCGAGCTTGGTGCCTGCGCCAACCTTGCAGAAATCGATTTCGGAACACTTGACACCGCCACGCGGCGCGCCATAATACGTGGGTTTGCGAACAACGTTTGATGGGGGATGAACCTGCGTGCGCAATCTCAAGATTCTGTTTTCCTACCTGGGGGCATACCGCCGCGACGCCATACTCGGCGTGTTCTTTGTGACGGCCGAGACGGCGCTCGAGCTGTTTATCCCGGTCATCATGGCAAATATCATCGACGTGGGCGTTCCCGCGGGCGACATCAACTACATGCTGTTGCAGGGCGCGTATATGCTGGTATGCGCCGCATGTTCGCTGGTACTTGGCTTGGGTTATGCACGCACGTCCGCCCGCGTTGCCTCGGGGCTGGGCGCTAACCTGCGCGAGGCCGAGTATCGCAAGATCCAGACGCTCGCTTTTGGCAATCTGGACAACTACGACGCCAGCTCGCTTGTCACTCGCATGACCACCGACATCACCGTGATTCAAAACGCCGTAGGTAACGGCTTCCGCCCCATGGTGCGCGGGCCGGTAAATCTGGTCATGGGCCTCGTCTACGCTTTTGCGCTCTCGCGTGAGCTCGCGGCGGTCTTTGCCGTCATTCTGCCGATGCTCGCCATCGTGCTCGGTATCATTACCGTGCGCGTGAGCCCGCTCTACCGCCAACTCCAGACCTCGATGGACCACCTCAGCGGCGTGGTGCAAGAGGACCTTACCGCCGTGCGCGCCGTGAAGGCTTACGTGCGCGCCGAGCACGAGTGCGACAAGTTCGACACCGTCAATACCGAGCTCGCCGGCACGGCGACCAAGACCTTCGGCACCGCTGTGCTCAACCTGCCGGTGTTCCAACTCTCGATGTATGTTGCCGCGGTCTCGATCCTGTGGATTGGCGGCCGCATGATCATCGAAGGTCGCTTGGGCGTGGGCTCGCTTACGGGCTTTATGAGCTACGTACTGCTGATCATGAACTCGCTCATGATGATTTCCAACGTGTTTTTGCTGCTCACGCGTGCTCTCACGAGTGTGGGCCGTATCGCAGAGGTGCTCGATGAGGAGCCCTTTATCGCCAACCCTGCGGGAGACCTCGCGACTGCGGCGCCAACGGACGGCAGTATCGAGTTTCGCGACGTTTCCTTTAAATACCGCGCGGATGCTGCCGAGGACGTGCTCGAGCATATCGACCTTCGCATCGAGAGCGGCTCAACGGTGGGCATCCTCGGCGGCACGGGCTCGGGCAAGAGCTCACTTGTGCAGCTGATTGCGCGCTTGTACGACGCCACCGAGGGCGCCGTACTTGTGGGCGGACACGACGTGCGCGACTACGACCTGGCTACCTTGCGCGACGCCGTGGGCATTGTGCTGCAGAAGAATGTGCTGTTCACGGGCACCGTGCGTGAGAACCTGCAGTGGGGCAATCCGCAGGCGTCGGACGATGAGCTCCTCGCGGCTTGCCGCGCGGCGTGCGTGGACGAGTTCCTTGATCGCATCGGCGGGCTCGACGGTGAGCTGGGCCAAGGCGGCGCCGGTGTTTCGGGTGGCCAGAAGCAACGCCTGTGCATCGCGCGCACGCTGCTCAAGCATCCGCGCGTGCTCATTTTTGATGACTCCACCAGCGCGGTCGATATGGCGACCGACGCTAAGATTTGCGAGCACATCGCTCGGATTCCCAATACGACCGTGCTCATCATCGCCCAGCGCATCGCGAGCGTCATGGATGCCGATCGCATTGTGGTGTTGGACGACGGTCGTGTCCACGGCGTGGGCACGCACGAGGAACTGCTGGCGAGCGACAACATATACCAGGAGATTTACGCCTCACAGATGGAGTTTGCGGAGGATGCTGACGCCGCCGGAGGCAGCGACGATGGTTGCGCGAATGATCCGTTTTCCTCCGTCCCCAGCGAATCGCCCTTGGAAGGGGGTGAGCGCCATGCCTAAGACCGCAGCCCAAGCACGCCCGGCCGACCTCAAGCGCACTGTGCGCCGCTTACTCTCCTACATGGGGCATGCCAAGTTCTCGTTGCTGGCGGTGGGCGTGCTCGCCTCCGTCGCCGCCATCGCGAGCCTCGCCGGCACCTACATGGTGCGCCCTATCGTTAACGGTTTGGCTACGGGCGGGGAGGAACTGCTCGCCAAGCAGGTCATCCTGACGGCGATCATCTACGCCGCGGGCGTGCTCTCGGCCCTGGGCTACTCGCAGATTATGGTGCGCGCAGCCCAACGTGTGGTGTCCGATATTCGCCGCGACCTGTTCGCGCACATCCAGACGCTGCCGCTCAGTTATTTTGACAGCACGCGCTCGGGCGACATCATGAGCTTTTTCACCAACGACGTCGACACCGTCTCCGAGGCGCTCAACAACAGCTTTGCCAACGTGATTCAGGCGAGCATCCAGGTGGTCGGCACCACGGCCATGCTCATCATCCTCAACTGGCAGCTCACGATTATCACGCTCGTGTGCGATGTGTCCATTGTGCTGTACGCGCGCTACTCGGGCATGCGTTCCAAGCGCTTTTTTGCCGCCCAACAGGCGTCGCTGGGCGATTTGGACGGATATATCGAAGAGATGGTCTCGGGCCAAAAGGTCA
>JAHYYO010000060.1:0-5872 GCA_019424925.1 Collinsella sp. | reverse complement strand
CTGCTAGGCGGGCACTTTTACCGGGCGGCTAACCCACACAAACCCCCGAAGAGCCGTAAATATCGTGCAAGTCTGATTCGCGAGCGCGTCGTCGAGGCTGCCGGATACGGCCTTGTCCGGTTTACCGTGCCCATGCTGGGCGAGTACATTCGCGATCGCATTTTATGGCATGAGTAGGGTGATAAAGGTGACGGAACAGAAGATGAGCCCGCAGGCTATCGAGGTGCGTGGTGCGCGCGTCCATAACCTTAAGGACATCGATATCGATATTCCGCTGGGAAGGCTCGTGGGCATTGCCGGCGTGTCGGGGTCGGGCAAGAGTTCGCTGGCGCTGGGGGTTCTTTATGCCGAGGGCTCGCGCCGTTACCTGGAGGCGCTCAGCACCTATACTCGACGTCGCCTGACGCAGGCCGAGCACGCCCAGGTGGACGAGGTGCTGCACGTACCGGCGGCGCTCGCATTGCATCAGCGTCCTAGTGTGCCAGGCGTACGCTCGACCTTTGGCACCATGACCGAGCTCAACAACAGTCTGCGTTTGCTCTTTAGCCGCTGTGCCCATCACGTGTGCCCACATTGCGGGGCGCGTGTGGAGCCGAGCCTTAACGTGGCTGCGGGCCTGTCGCTCACGTGCCCCGCATGCGGCCGCGAGTTCTACGCGCCGAGTGCCGAGGACCTTGCCTTTAACAGCGGCGGTGCGTGTCCCACCTGCGGCGGCACCGGTGTCATGCGCGAGGTGGACGAGGCGAGCCTGGTGCCCGACGAGTCAAAGACCATCAACGAAGGCGCGGTGCTTCCCTGGGGCACGCTCATGTGGGACCTGATGAAGCAGGTGGCCGGCGAGATGGGCGTGCGTACCGATGTGCCGTTTAACCAGCTCACACCTCAAGAGCGCGACATTGTGTTTCACGGCCCGGCGGTTAAGAAGCATATTCTCTACGTTCCCAAAAACGGCGAGGGTGCCACGCCGCTCGATTTTACCTATTACAACGCCGTCTATACGGTCGAGAATGCGCTCGCCAAGGTTAAGGACGATAAGGGACTTAAACGCGTGGCTCGCTTTTTGCGCGAGGGCCCGTGCCGTGACTGCGGCGGCACGCGTCTCTCCGAGGCTGCGCGCCAGCCCCAGGTGCATGGTATCAATCTGGCGCAGGCCGCGGCTATGACGCTGGGTGAGGCGATTGAGTGGGTGCGCGGGGTGCCCGCATCCTTGCCGGCCGAGATGCAGCCCATGGCGACGGATATCTGCGATTCGTTTTTGAGCACGGCTCGTCGCCTGGTCGACCTGGGGCTCGATTACCTCTCGCTCGACCGCGCCGGTGCTACGCTCTCCACGGGTGAGCGCCAGCGTGTGCAGCTCGCCCGCGTGGTGCGCAACCGGTCGACGGGCGTGCTGTATGTGCTGGACGAGCCTTCGATCGGCCTGCATCCTGCCAATGTCGACGGCCTGGTAGGCGTGATGCGCGATCTGGTGGAAGACGGCAACACTGTGGTTGTCGTCGATCATGACACGCGCGTGCTGGCGGAAGCAGGCTATCTGGTCGAGATGGGCCCCGTTGCCGGAGCAGGCGGTGGTCATGTGATCGCCGCTGGCACGGTAGACGAGGTCGAGCAATCGCAGGGCAGCCGCATCGCGCCGTTTTTGCGCTCGGACCCCAAGCGCGTGCGCCCGCAGGCGGCCGACGACGAAATGTTCGATCAGGGCCATATCCGCATGGCGACCGATGCCATCCATACCGTCAAACCGCTGGAAGTCGATATCCCGCGCGGCCGCCTTGTCGCGGTGACGGGCGTTTCGGGCTCGGGCAAGACGACGTTGGTGCTCGAGACGCTCATTCCGGCACTCAAAGCGCAGGCGGCCGGCGAGCGCCTGCCTGCCCACGTGCGCTGGGTCGATGCCGAGGGCATTGCGCGCGCCAACCTGATTGATGCCACGCCCATCGGCGCCAACGTGCGCTCGACGGTGGCGACCTATGCCGATATTCATGATGAGCTGCGCCGCGCCTTCGCCCGTACGCCCGAGGCCAAGGCAGCCGGCTGCAAGGCGGGCGCATTTAGCTACAACACCGGCGCCCTGCGCTGCCCTACGTGCGATGGCACGGGCTCGATATCGCTCGACGTGCAGTTTTTGCCCGATGTCGAGATCGTCTGCCCGTCATGTCGCGGCTCTCGCTATGCAGACGCGGCTTCGCATATCCATCGCGAGGGCAAGGACGGCAGCCTGCTTACGTTGCCGCAGCTCATGGACATGAGCGTGGACGAGGCCCTCGATGCCACACTGGGACTCAAGAAAGTTCAGACGCGTCTGCAGACCCTGCACGACCTGGGGCTGGGCTATCTCACGCTCGGCGAGCCCACGCCGGCGCTTTCGGGCGGCGAGGCTCAGCGGCTCAAGCTTGCGAGCGAGATGGGCCGCGTACAGGACGATGCCGTGTTCGTGTTCGACGAGCCCACGATCGGCCTGCATCCGCTCGATGTTCAGGTGCTGCTGAGCGTGTTTGACGGCCTTGTTGCCAAGGGCGCCACAGTTGTCGTGATCGAACACGACCTCGACCTTATCCGTAACGCCGACTACGTGATCGACATGGGCCCAGGAGGTGGCGACGCGGGCGGGCAAATCGTCTGCGCCGGCACGCCGGGTGACATCGCGGCCTGCTCCAAAAGTATCACCGGCCGCTACCTCTAATCGATGTGACAAGGGGACTGTCCCTTTGTCACATCGATGCCTATTTCACGCATTGAGCGGCGAGATAGTCGCGGAAGAACGGTAATTCAAAAGCGACGATTCCGCGCCCGCGTTCTCCAATGATGCCGGCGTCTATCATGCGGCGTCGGTAGCGGGAGACCTGTTGCGGCGAACGCTTAAGGCGCTCGACAAGGTCAGCGGTGGTGGACTCTTCCTCGTCATCGAGCATGGCGATAAGAAATCGCTTGTCCTCTGCAGTGAGTTCCCGATAGGTCGCCGCGAGGATCCGGTCGTCCATTTCATCGCGTGCGATTTTGATTCCCTGGTCAAAGTCGCGAGATGATATTTCCCTCGAGTTGCTCGTGAGATCCCAGGCGCGGTAACCCACAAGCTGCAAAAGGAAGGGAAAGCCCGAAATCGAGCGAACGGCCTTATCGATTCCCTCGGCATCTGCCAAGCGGTCGTTTTCCTGGATCGTTCGGATCAAGGCCTCGCGCACATCGTAGTCGGCGATACGCCCCAGATGATATTGCTGGGCGCGGCGAAGGAACGAGACCGTCTTGTGGTTCAGCAACGTTGAGACGTTGTTGGGAAGTCCCGCCATGAGCAGGGCGACGCGTTTCCCATCGGTCACAAAGTGCTGATACGTGGCTGCGAGCTGGATCATCTCGTCGAGCGTCGGGTCGACCTCATCAACCGTGATGAGCAGACCCGTGCCCGCTTCGTTGAGCTGGTCGATGATGTCGCTCATACGATACCGCCAAGTCGAGGCATCGTGAACGCGATTGACCTCGATACTGCCGAGCGGCGCAATTCCGAGACCGGTGACTTCGAAGTTGTTAGATGGGTCGATGAGATGGCCTGCAGCACGTTTCGCCCCGAACTCGATTTCCTCAAGCATTCCCGAGAGCGCGGTCGTCTTTACCGCTATCCAGCCGTGGGATTCCGCCTTTGTCGCGAGCGACGACATGAGAGCGGTTTTACCGGTTCCACGCGCGCCCGAGAAGATCGAGGTCAATTCCGGGCGTCTACGCTGGCTCAAGAAGGCACGGTCTAAATCCCGAATAATCTGTTGTCTGCCGGCGAGATGGGCAGGAACCTCACCAAAACTGGGGGTAAACGGGTTCTCGAGATATTCCACAAAGCTCTCCTTTCACATCGCCGTTTAACTTCATTTTATTCTAGTTAATTCTGATTAAAAGCGATGGCTCGTTATTTGGTGCATCAATGTGACAAAGCCAATTTGTCAAGGGTTAGAGGGTTTGAAAATCTACCATTTCTACCCCGTCCCCAAATGGCAGATTTATCACATTCCCGGAAAGCCTGTCTGGCGCAGGGCCTCGTAGAGGACGATGGCGGCGCTGTTGGAGAGGTTGAGAGCGCTGATGCGGTAGTCGTCCGGGTCGACGAAGTTGCCGCAGATATCCTGTCGAAGGATGGCTTCATGGCTGTCCTCGGTATGCCCGAGCGACTCCTCGTGGGCTTCCCAGGCCTCGGCGTTATCGAGCGAGTCGCAATCGCGCAGCATGGGAATGCGCTCGCAGCGCTCAGGCGCCGCAGCGAGCAGCTCTTCGGGAATCCCCGAGCTCTCGCTGCCAAAGACCAAAAAGTCACCGTCGCGGTAGGTACTTTGCGCATAGGTGCGGCGCGCCTTTTTGGTCAGCAGATGCAGGCGTTCGTCGGCGGGGGAGAGGCCGTTGCGCGCAAGGAAATCCTCCCAGCCGGCATAGGTCGTCACGTCCAAATTTTGCCAGTAGCCCAGGCCGGCGCGACGCACCGTCTTGTCGTCGAGCGAAAACCCCAGCGGCTCCACCAGATGCAGGCGGGCGCCGGTAACCACGCAGGTGCGGCCGATATTGCCCGTATTGGCCGGAATCTCGGGCGCATACAGCACAATGTTGAACATGAATCTCCTTGGCTCAGAACGAAAAACCACCACGAAGGGGACAGGCACCTTCGTGGTGGTTTGGCGGTTACGTAGGCGGAAAAATGCCCGCTTGGATAAACCTAGGCGCGGTGCCAGTCGGTCAGGCAGGCATCGAGGGAGGCGATGAGCGCATCCTTGTCCATGTGACGGCCGATGATGCACAGGCTCGTCATGCGGTCGCCCGTCTCGTCGTCCCAAATCTGCATGATCTCGGGGTTCTCGTCGATGATCTTCTGCTTCTCGCCCTCGGGTGCGGAGTCAACGAACAGACCGTTCTCCATCAGGCGCATTTGGTGGCCGGCCTGCTCGAACATGTAGCACATGTCCGGATTGCCGGTCTGCCACAGCGGACCCTTGACGCGGATGACCTCGTCGGGCCACTCCTGCTCAACAAAATCGGTGAACTTCTGCAGGTCAAACGGCTTGCGGCGCGAGTACACAAAGGTCTCGATGTCGTATTCGAGCACCTCGGGGTCGTCGTGCTCCTCGGGATGCTCCATGGCCTCGATCCAGGCGGCGGAGTTGTAGGCGCGCATAAAGTCGAAGCGGTCGGTGTCGAGCAGCTCCTCCATGGGGACCTCGCCGTTTTGCGCCTCGACGATCACGGCGTCCTTCTGCAGGCTGCGCACGATAGCCTTGAGCTCGGCGATCTGCTCAGGCGTCACGGTGTCGGTCTTGTTGAGGATCAGCGTGGAGCAGAACTCGATCTGCTGGATGAGCAGGCTCTCGATGTCGTCCTCGTCGATATCCTCGGCCAACAGGTCGCGGCCGCCGTTGAACTCGTCGTACATGCGGGCGCAATCGACCACAGCCACGATGTTGTCGAGTGCAAGCTTGGGCTGGCCGCCCACCTTGGCCTCGTCGCAGAAGCTCGAGATGGTGTAGGCGATGGGGATAGGCTCGCAGATACCCGAGGCCTCGATGATGATGTAGTCGAACTTGCCCGAATCGGCGATGCCCTGCAGCTGGTTGGCCAGGTCGTCCGAAAGCGTGCAGCAGATGCAGCCGTTGGTGAGCGGGATGAGGTCGTCGGTCTCGGAAAGGCCGCCGTCGGCGATGAGGCTAGCGTCGACGTTGATCTCGCCGATATCGTTGACGATCACGGCAGCGCGGATGCCGCCGTCGTTAGCGAGGATGTGGTTGAGCAGCGTGGTCTTGCCGGCACCGAGGTAGCCGGTAAGCATGATGATCTTCACGGGTTTGTTGGGCATGTGCCCTCCTTTGTTAGACATGGCTTACAGTTGAATCTTATGCCAAACGCC
>JAHYYO010000006.1:0-64214 GCA_019424925.1 Collinsella sp. | reverse complement strand
CCCTGCCGCTCGCCCGCCGCTGCGATTTTGTCGCCGCCGTCGAGGCCTACGGCCCGGCCGTGCGCGACCTACGCCGTAACCTGGAGATCAACAGGCTCGATAACGTCGACGTCATCGGCGGCGATGCCGTGCGCGAGTTCCCCGATCAGGACGCCGACGTCTTGGTGGTCGACCCGCCGCGTGCGGGCCTCGCCCCTGAGGCGATCGACCTCATCGCGAGCACGAGTGCGCGCGATGTCGCCTATGTGAGCTGTGATCCGGCAACTCTGGCCCGCGACCTCAAGCGCTTTGTCGAGGAGGGCACCTTCTCCCCCGTCAAGATCACGCCGGTCGACCTATTCCCGCAAACCTTCCACTGCGAAACCGTCGTCCACCTCAAGCGCAACTAGCTGATGATTTTTGGGACGGGGATTAGATAATCAATTAGTACCGAATGATTATCTAATCCCGTCCCTTTTTAAACATTGGAAAATCGAGCGTGGCAAGCGTATGTCTTCGGGGTATAAGACGGCTAATTGTATGCCGCCCTATGAAAGGAACCCTTATGCCCAGCGTTGCCGTTCTCGCCGCCGATGGCTTTGAAACTATTGAATGCTTGACCATGGTCGATGTCATGCGTCGCGGCGGTGTGCGTGCCACGCTCGTCTCGATTATGCCCACACGTGAGGTCGTAAGCTCGCTGCAGATCCCCGTGACCTGCGATGCGCTCTTTGATGAGATCAACTTTGACGAGTACGACTGCGTCGTGCTGCCCGGCGGCTTGCCCGGTGCCACCAACCTGCGCGCCGACCAGCGCGTCTGCGACGTAGTCTGCGAGTTCGCCGCGACCAAGCACGTTGCCGCCATCTGCGCCGCCCCGTTTATCCTGGGCGAGCTCGACCTACTCGAGGGGCGCCACGCCACGTGCTTCCCTGGCTTTGAGAAAAGCTTCCCCGAAGGTGCCTATACCGGCGAGAAGGTTACGCAAGACGGCAACATCATCACCGCCAGCGGCATGGCCCAGTCGCTCCCCTTTGCGCTTGAGCTGCTGCGCATGCTCGCCGGTGACAAGGCCGTCGAGAAGGTCGCCGAGGGCATTCAGCTATGATTTTGGCTTCGCAATCACCGCGCCGCATCGAGTTGATGCGCGAGGCGGGCTATGACATTCGCGTGATTCCCGCAGATATCGACGAAACGCCTTTTGATGGCGAAGCTCCGCTTACACTCGTCGAGCGCTTGGCGCGTGCCAAAGCCGCCGCCGTTGCCGCCGAGCATGCCGAGCCCAACGAACTGACCGTCGCGGCCGATACTATTGTCACCTTTGACGGCCAAATTTTGGGCAAGCCGGCAGACAGGGACGAGGCACGCACCATGCTCCGCGAGCTTTCGGGCCGCACGCACCAGGTCGCAACCGGCGTCTGCATCGTTAAAGCCGGCGACGCTACAGCTCCGCATGCCGCCGAGAGCCTGTCGTTTGTCGATGTGACCGACGTGACGTTCTATGAGCTTACCGAAGAGCAGATCGAGCGCTATGTTGCCTCCGGCGAACCCATGGACAAGGCCGGGGCCTACGGCATCCAAGGCACAGGCGGCCGCATGCTTGTGCACGATATTTCGGGTGACTTCTACAACGTGGTGGGCTTGCCCATCGCTCGCGTCGCACGCGCGATTCAAAAACTCTCGTAATTGCATCTGGCGCTGGGTATCCCCCAGCGCCTACAATTTTGGCGTACCGTACGGATCCCGACCGGGCACATGGCGCGGCGGAAAACCGATAGGAGAAAACATGGACACACTGCTCGAAGCCATCGATGTTTGCAATGTCGATGGCTTTTGCTGTGGCAACTATACCGACGAGAAGGCCGGCACCGGCTGCACCGTAATCGTAGCGCCCGAGGGCGCCACCGGCGGTGTCGACGTTCGCGGCGGCGCCCCCGCTTCGCGCGAGACCGACCTGCTGCGTCCCGAGAACGCCGTCGACAAGGTCCACGCCGTCTGCCTTTCGGGCGGATCGGCCTTTGGTCTGGAGGCCGCAAGCGGCGTGGCCCGCGAGCTCGAGAGCCGCGGCATCGGCCTGCCCGTCGGTCCCACACAGGTGCCCATCGTGTGCTCCAGCTGCATCTTCGACCTTGCCTTTGGCGACCCCACGGTGCGTCCCGACATCGAGGCCGGTATCGCTGCCGTGCGTGAGGCACTGGACCACACCCCTGCCTCGCTCGAGCAGGGCAACGTGGGCGCCGGCACCGGCGCCACCGTAGGTAAGCTCATGGGATCTGCCACCTGCATGAAGGCCGGCCTTGGAGCCGCCGCCGTGGCGCTCGGCCCCGTCAAGGTGGGCGCCGTGGTCTCAGTCAATGCCTGTGGCAACGTTGTCGACCCCTTCACCGGCGAGTGGGTCGCCGGTATGCGCGCCGCAGCCGATAGCGACCAGATCGTCGACATGGAACTCGCAGCCTTTGCCGCCGCCGGATCCATGCAGATGCCGCTCGACCGCACCAACACCACCATCAGCTGCATCGTCACCAACATGGAGCTCACTAAGGCACAAGCCACCAAGGTCTCTCAGATGGCCGCAGACGCCTACGCACACGCCATCCGCCCCACGCACACCACCAACGACGGCGACACCATCTACACCCTCGCCAGCGGCAAACTGGGCGCCCAGGCAAGCGCCGCCGTTCCCCTAGACCTGCTGGGCATGCTCGCCGTAAGGGCCCTGGAAACCGCCATCGTAAATGGAGCCAAAACCGCCAAAACCTCCCACGGCATCCCCGGCGCCGCGAGGTAATCTCACTCGTCCGTCGGTCGGAGGCGGGCGGGCATTACGTTTGCTGCTCTACAGTCCTATGCAAGACGAAGGCCACATTAAGTGGCCTTCTTTGCATGCGGAACTCGCGACAAACGTAATGCCCGCCCGCCTCCGACCGACTTCCAACCTTATTCTTTTCAGCTCAGGCCCCTGTGTACCGCGCGTCTAAGGTCTTCAAATTCAACTAACCTGACAATCGATTCTTATAGCAGAGGCCCCTTGGCCGTTAGTTTGATACAAGTTCCGCACGAGCCGGAAAGCACTTAATGTGCTTTCCGTGCGAGCAGGACTGTTCGCAGTAGCAAACTAAAGGCCAAGGGGCCCAGTCAACCTAACAGCAGCGATTACTCGGCAGTTAGTTGAATTTGAAGATCTTTGAGGCAAGACGGTATAGGCCGAGTGTGGTTTTGTCTCCGGCACGACCGCGGAGGTTAGTGAAGAAGCCGACCACGCCGTAGCGAGCACGACGATACATGCGCTCGTCGTAGGCCTTTAAATCGCTCCATAGCGTCTTCAGGCGCTCATCGGCGAAATCCTCGTCGGAAAGCTTGGTGAGCACCGAGCAGATCGCCATCATCATGGTGAAGTAGCCCATCATGTACGAACGCAGACGCGACGACTCGACATCGCTGTACAGGTGGTACGACTCCATCATGATACGCGTAACACGGAACTGCTGGTCCAGACGCTTGACCATCGTGGCCTCGTTGACACTCTGGCCCTCGCGACCGATAAAGTAGCGATAGAGGTCGATGTCGGCGTAGTACATGGTCTTGCAACGCGGCAGCGGCACGTAGGCGTAGATGTTGTCCACATAGAACGTGTGCGGCGGCATGGGCAGGTTGGACTCGCGCAGCACATCTGTGCGATAGCACAGGCTGTGCATGAGCAGATTCTGGTCCAAACGGAAATGGCCGATCTGGTCCCAGGTAAAGATCTTTTTTCGCGGCAGGGCAAACTTGTAACCAATGGCAGTATGAGTACCCTCGTAAACCTTCTCGTACACGTAGTTCGAGATAAACAGGTCAACGCGCTGGTCGCGCTCTTCAAAGCCGCGCAGAATCGACAGCATGGTCGAAAGGGCAGCGCCGTCAAGCCAGTCGTCCGAGTCGACAACCTTGTAGTAGGTGCCCTGCGCCTCGCGCAGACCCGAAAGGACGGCAATACCGTGGCCGCCATTCTCCTGGTGCACCGCGCGGATGATTCCAGGATAACGGGCCTCCCACTCGTCGGCCTTGGCGGCCGTCTCATCCTTGGAGCCGTCGTCCACCACGATAATCTCGATATCGGTGGCATAATTGCTCCCCTCCAAGATGGAGGTAATGCAATGGTCCATGTCCTTAGCGGCGTTATACGAGGGAATACCGAATGTTATGACTTTATGCATGGCAGGCGATAATCTCATCCGAAAGATCGAGGGCGGAATTGGTCACGGCATCCATATCGTAGTAACGATACTCGGCCAGACGACCCACCGGGTGGAAGTTTGTCAGGTTCTGGACGCGCTCAAGATAGCGCTCATAGAGCTCACGGTTCTCGGGCTCAAGAATGGCGTAATACGGCGTCTCGCCCGAGCCGGGCGTATAGGCCTTGGAGTACTCCTTCATGATGGTGGTCTTGCCGGGCAAAACCTGACCGGTCATGTTCTTGAACTCGGTGATACGCGTGTAGTCCTCGCTCGTGGTGTAGTTGACGGTGCCCACGGGCTGGAACTGGTCCATATCAAGCGTCTCGAACTTCATATCGAGCGTGCGGTACGGAAGAGCGCCCAGGTCAAGGTCGAACAGCTCATCGAGCGGACCGGTATAGACGATCTCGCCGCCGTAGACCTTGCCGCCGATCTTGACGGTGGTCTCGTCGATCTCAAAGAGATCGCGGGCGTCCACGTCGCAGAACACGTCGATCAGGTCGTGGTCGAGCATATGCTCGAACAGCGCCGTGTAGCCGTCCTGCGGCATACCCTGGAAGGGAGCCTGCGGGAAATAGCGGTCATCGTCGCCCACAAAGACGGGAACGCGACCGGTGATCGAGGGATCGATCTGGTCGGGCGTCTGGCCCCACTGCTTCATGGTGTAATGCAAAAAGACGTTCTCGTAGACGTAATCAGCGACCTCGGCCAAGTCGGGGTCGTTCTTCTTACGCAGCTCCATAATGGGCACCTTGACATCCTTGCCAAAGGTCTCCACGAGCTTCTGATACAGCTCCTCGCCGCGCTCGTCACCAAAGGCGAGCTTGAGACTCGCGTGGTTGAAGGGCACGGGCATAAGGGTGCCGTTGATGTTGGCGAGCACCTTGTGCTGATAATCCGTCCACTTGGTAAAGCGCGACAGGAAATTGTGCACGCGCTCGTTAAAGGTGTGATAGATATGCGGACCGTACTCGTGGATCAGGATTCCGGCCTCGTCAGTGCAGTCATAGGCATTGCCCGCAATGTGGCTACGGCGCTCCAAAACGGCAACACGATAGCCGATGGTCTCGGCAAGACGGCGGGCGCAAACGGCACCGGCATATCCAGCACCGACGACAATCATGTCGTACGCGCCGGCGTTAAAGCCTTCAGGCAGGCCTGAGGTAATCTGCATCGATACTCCTTGTCAAAAGCCACGGGCTCGTTAGCTGGGCTTTTCTCGAACATTCTTCGAGACATATTTATCAGAGCGATTATAGCGCTAATGCGTCCTATAATGAGCTTGCCACACAAGGAAAGCTCAAGCACCGCGGCGTACATTATTGAAAGGTAAACCCGCTAGCAGCGGGTTTATTCGTGAACAGCCGGGCGCCTGGAGCTTAGCGAAACGCTTGCAAGGAGTAACATGAGCGATTTCCTAAACCGTATGAAGTCTGCCGCCAAGGCCGACCTTAAGACCATCGTCCTGCCCGAGGGCGAGGATCCGCGCACCATCGTCGCGGCCACCAAGATCATCGAGGAGGGCCTGGCAAAGATCGTCATCCTGGGCAACCCCAACGAGATCAACGTTCCCGGCGCTACCGTCATCGACCCGCGTAATGCCGAGAAGCACGAGGAGTACGCACAGAAGTTTGCCGAGCTCCGCGCCAAGAAGGGCGTTACCATCGAGCAGGCTCGCGCCCAGGTGATGGACGCCACCTACTTTGGCACTATGATGGTCAAGATGGGCGACGCCGACGGCCTGGTCTCCGGCGCCTGCCACTCCACCGCCGACACCCTGCGCCCTGCGCTTCAGATCCTCAAGACCGCCCCAGGCACCAAGCTGGTCTCGGCCTTCTTCGTGATGTGCACCGACACCCCGCAGTTCGGCACCGACGGCACGCTGATCTTCGCCGACTGCGGCCTCAACATCAACCCGTCCTCCGACGAGCTCTCCGAGATCGCCATCGCCTCCGCTCACTCCTGGTCCACCTTCATGGGCAACGTTGAGCCGCACGTGGCCATGCTCTCCTACTCCACCATGGGCTCCGCCGGCGGCGAGGTCGCCAAGAAGGTCCAAGAGGCCGTGAAGTTCTGCAAGGAAAAGGCTCCCGAGCTCGCCATCGATGGCGACCTGCAGCTCGACGCTGCCATCGTCCCCACCGTCGCTCAGCTCAAGGCTCCCGGCTCCTCTGTCGCCGGCAAGGCCAACGTGCTCGTGTTCCCCGACCTCGAGGCCGGCAACATCGGCTACAAGCTGGTCCAGCGCTTCGCCGGCGCCGACGCCTACGGCCCCATCCTGCAGGGCATCGCCAAGCCGGTTAACGACCTGTCGCGCGGCTGCTCTGCCGACGACATCGTGGGTGTCGTGGCCATCACCGCCGTCCAGGCTCAGATGGCTGAGTAGCGGACATATCCCCTCGGGACCCTACAGGGTAAAGCTCTGAAAACGTCCTCGGACATGTCGGAAGCCCCCGCTGTGCACTACGTGCGGCGGGGGCTTCCTCCGTCCTGCGGAATGTTTCAGAGCTTTACCCTGTAGGGTCCCTGCCGCTACGTGGCAGCTAAGGAATCTGGAGTGGACGGCGGCTTGGCTACGAGCTGGGGCTGAGGATCTGAATGAATGGGTCCCGTTGTTGAGAGCACATGCGTTTGGGACCGATCACTTTGGATCCGAAAGGCGGAGTGCGGACGGCGTCCCCCTGACAACAAAAAGGCCTCCGAAGCCGTTTGCTCTGGAGGCCTTTCGTTTAATTGCAAATGAGCGCTAATTGTTCGCGGTCAGGCGCTCGACGTCGTGGGCGATCATGTATTCCTCGTCGGTGGGGATGACCATGACCGTGACGGCGGAACCGGCGGCGCTGATGACCTGCGGGCCGTTACCCACGGCCTCGCGGTTCTTGTTGTTGTCGATGCGCACGCCCAGCCACTCAAAGCAGTCGCAGAAGGCCTTGCGGATCGACCAGTCGTTCTCGCCAATGCCGGCGGTAAAGGTAATGGTGTCCACGCCCGCCATGGAAGCGATCATGGAGCCGGCCTGCTGCATGGCCTTGTAGGCGAACATATCGAAGGCGAGCAGGCAGCGCTCGTCGCCCTCGGAGGCGCGCGTACGGATGTCACGGGCGTCGTTGGAGATGCCCGAGATGGCACGCAGACCAGACTGCTTGTTCATCATGTCATCGACTTCCTGGTAGCTGTAGCCGCCCTCGCGCTGCAGGTAGCACACGGTAGCCGGGTCAATGGAACCACAACGGGTGCCCATCATCAGGCCGTCGAGCGGCGTGAGGCCCATCGTGGTATCGCGGCATACACCGTCCTCGATGGCGGCAAGCGAGGCGCCGTTGCCCAAATGGCACGAGAGCAGGCGGTGGCAGCGCGAGCCCAGGATCTCCTTGGCCATCATCCACTCATAGCGGTGGCTCGTGCCGTGGGCACCGTACTTGCGCACGTGGTACTTGTCGCACACGTCCTTGGGCAGCGCGTAGGTGTAGGCGACCTCGGGCATGGTCATGTGGAACGAGGTATCGAAGACGGCCACGTTGGGCAGCTCCGGATACTTCTCGCGGCAATACTCAATCGCCGCGGCCTCGCCGTAGTTGTGCAGCGGGGCGAGCGGGGCCACCTCGAGAATCTTGGCCATGACCTCGTCGTCGACGACCGCGGAATCCTTAAAGTGCCAACCGCCTTGAACAATGCGATGGCCAATGCCATCGATCGTAAAGTCGGTCTTCTCGAGCTCCTCGAGCACACGCGCGATAGCCGAACGGTGATCCGGGAAGGGAACCTCCTCGGTTTGCTTGGCACCACCGTTCTCGGAGTGGCCAAAGATGCCCATGTCCGAACCGATACGTTCGCAGTTGCCCTTGGCGAAAACCTCGCGGGTATCGGTATCCAAAAGCTGATATTTAAGGCTTGAGCTACCGGCGTTGACAACAAGTACGTTCATGAGACTCCTTTGCAGTGCGATACGGTCGGCGCAGACCCCTTAAGGCGGCCGCATGTTAGTAAGAAGTTATCACACCTTGATAAATAGCTATCAGGCATATCGCCCAACGAGCACAAAAGAGGGGCTGAACGGCGCTCGGTCGTCCAGCCCCTCCCCTCTTGCAATTACTTGCCGTTGACGATGCGCTCGACGTCGGAAGCGATCATGAACTCCTCGTCCGTGGGGATGACGAAAATCTTGACCTTGGAATCCTTGGCAGACAGGCACCAAGCGCCGTCACCACGCAGGGCGTTGCGGGCATGATCCATCTTGACGCCCATAAAGGCCAGGCGGTCGGCAACGCCGGCGCGGACGGCCGGAGCGTGCTCGCCGATGCCGGCGGTAAAGACCAGGGTGTCCATACCGCACATAGAAGTGGCCATCTCGGCAGCCTTGGCGGCAATCTTGTAGACGAACATATCGAAGGCGAGCTGAGCCTCGGGGTCGCCAGCGGCAGCGAGCTCCTCGACATTGCGGCAGTCGTTGGTCTTGCCACCGGTCACAGCCAAAAGGCCGGACTTCTTGTTCATCATCTCGTCGACCTCGTCGAAGGTGTAGCCGCCCTCGCGCTGCAGGTAGCACACGGTAGCCGGGTCGATGGAGCCACAGCGGGTGCCCATCATGACGCCGTCAAGCGGGGTGAGACCCATGGTGGTGTCCATGCACTTGCCGTCCTCGATGGCGCACAGGGAGGCACCGGAGCCGATGTGGCACACGACGACCTTGCGGGCCCCGCCGTTGGTCATCTCGGCGACCTTCTTGGAGATGTAGCGGTAGCTGGTGCCGTGGGCGCCGTACTTACGAATGTGCAGCTTGTCGCAAACATCCTTGGGCAGAGCGTAAGTCTTGGCGACCTCGGGCATGTTGAAGTGGAAAGCGGTGTCATAGACCGTGACGTTGGGCAGGTCGGGATACTGCTCCAGGCAGTACTCGATAACGTTGGCCTCGGGGTTATTGTGCAGCGGGGCGAGCGGAGCAACCTCGCGGATCTTGGCGAGGACGTCCTCGTCGACGAGGGAGGAATCACCGAAGTACCAACCGCCCTGAACGATACGGTGGCCGATACCCTCGATCTTGACGCCGTTGGCCTCAAGGTCCTTCAGGACGACCTCGATGGCGACCTTGTGGTCGGGGAACTCGATGTTCTCGGTCACCTTCTTGGAGCCGTTGGCAGCGTGGGTGAAGGTGCCGCCGGTAAAGCAGACGCGCTCGCAGGAGCCCTTTGCGGACACCTTGTGGGACTTGGTATCGATGACCTGATACTTAAGGGTCGAAGATCCTGCGTTGACGACCAGAACGTTCATGTGTCTCCCTACTAACAGGCGGTGTGGCGCCGCCAGGTTACATACGTTTCAATAATAAACCCAAACGCCCTCGCGCTCGGGTTTATTGCGTTGATATATAAGTTATCGGTGCCCGAGCTTCCGCTTCATTGCACGGAGCAGAGGCCCTCAGATGAGGTCCTCGCCCAAGTTTTTGCCGCCGAGAACGTGCATGTGGAAGTGCATGACGGTCTGGCCGGCGTTGACACCCTTGTTGGAGATGACGCGGAAACCGTCCTCCAGACCCTTGGCCTTGGCGACCTCTTGGATGGCGTGAGCCATGGCGCCCATGGTCTCGGCAGGTACGTTGTCGGCGATATCGCTGTAGTGCTTCTTGGGGATCACGAGCGTGTGGACCGGCGCCTGGGGGTTGAGGTCGTCGAAGGCGATGACCTGATCGTTCTCGTAGACAACGGTCGAGGGGATCTCGTGGTTGGCAATTTTGCAGAAGATGCAATCGCACATAGCTGGTTCCTTTCTTACAGACCAAGGTAATTATATTTGGTCGAGATGCTTAGAACGAAAGGTTATCATCGGTGTTGGCGGCCTCGCCGTCGGCGAGCACGTCGTTGCCGTCGACGTCCTTAAGGAGCACCGAGACCTTCTGCTCGGCATCGGACAGGCGGGTGCGCAGGCTTTTGAGGAGCTCGACGCCGCGGGTGTAGCTCTCGAGCGACTCCTCGAGCTCCATATCGCCCGACTCAAGGCTGCGGATGATGAGCTCCAGCTCCTGCGAGGCCTGCTTGTACGTAAGCTGCTCGACCGGGGTCTTCTCTGCCATATCTGTTTCCTTTCCTAAGGGTCTATCACTGCGAAACGCGGTCTACTCGACCGTATCGACCGTTGCTGCCACGTTGCCGTCTGCCATGCGCACGCGAATGGCGTCGCCAGGCTTAAAGGTCTTGGCACTCGTAGCCACACCATCATCGCTGTACGCGATGGAATAGCCGCGAGCAAGCACTTTGAGCGGCGACAGGGCATCGAGCGACGCGGCAGCTCTGCCCAGGTCGGACGCGGGTTTGCTGAGCATCGAACGTCCATGATGCTCTAGGCGGGAACTCGCAAGCGTGAGCGCATGGCGCTTACCATCGAGCCCCGAGGTGCTTGTAATCAGACGCTCGGGCAAGCGCTCAAAGTTGGAGCGGAATGTCCCGACCGAGCGTACTATGGCGCCCGACAGGCGATCGGCAGTCAGCGCAAGCTCCGATTCGCGACGCTCGACCATAAATGTGGGGTCGTTGAGGCACGGGCGACACGCAGCGGCATCGAGCGCATCACCCAAGCGAGCCGTATAGGTATCCCAGGCACGGCGACCGCGCTGATCGAGCATCTCCAGGTCGACCTGGGCCGACCCAATCATCGATGCCATCGCGGCACCCAGACGCTGATGGCGCGCCTCGAGCACATCGGCCAACTCCGTCATAGCCGGCGCCACCGATTCTGCCGCCGCCGTGGGCGTGGAGGCGCGTCGGTCGCTCACCATGTCGCAAATCGAGGTATCGGGCTCATGGCCAATGCCGGTCACCACGGGCACAGGACAAGCCGCCACCGCGCGGGCAAGCTCCTCGTCATTAAAGGTCATGAGGTCCTCAAAGGAGCCGCCGCCGCGCACCAGCAAAATACAGTCGGGCGCCGGCGTAATGGAAGCGGCGCGGCGCAAGCCATCAATGAGCTCGGCCGGCGCACCCTCGCCTTGAACCTTGGCGCCCACGCAGACAAGCTCGACGAGCGGGTTGCGACGGCGCAGCGTACGCTTGACGTCGTCGATTACCGCACCGGAAAGCGAGGTGACGACCGCCACGCGGGAGCAGAACACCGGGATGCGGCGTTTGCGCGCTTCGTCCATCAGGCCCTCGCGGCGTAGCTTTTCGGCCAGTTGCGCCACCTGTTGACGCAGCAGACCCTCCCCCGCCAGCGAAAACGAGCGAGCGACAAAGCTCATGCGGCCCGTGGCCTTATAGAGATTGAAGCTGCCCTTAAAGCTCACCTGCATGCCGTCACGCAGATCGAAGGTACGCTTGAGATAGGCGCCCTTCCAGATGATGCAGTCGACGGCGGCCGAGTCGTCTTTAATCTGGAAGTAGCAGTGGCCGCTTCGGGCATTGGGACCACGGAAACCCGTGACCTCGCCCAGGACGGTCAGTTGCGGAATAGCATCGAGCGCACCGGCGGCGATCTCTACCGCCTGGCTCACGCTGAGCTCTTTACGCTCTTGCTCGTCCGAACCGTCGAACTCGGCGGAAACGCTATTGCCGGTTAGATTCCAGCCTGCCACGCAGCCTCCTTTCGTCATCGTGCACAAAGGCTCTGGCCCTGCGCAAATTCAAGTCCAACACATAGTACAGCGCCGCGGGGACACAAATTCCCGCGGCGCCCAGCGACCCAATTTGTTATCGGTTGGAGTTTCTGTTGTAGCGAGCCATAAGATAGAGCAGCTGAATAATCGAGGTGAGCGCCGCAGCCACATAGGTAAGCGCGGCGGCCGTCAGCACCTTCTTGGCACCGTTGACCTGCTTGGAGCTCATACCCGACTGCTCAATATACGCCACGGCGCGCCGGCTAGCATCAATCTCGACCGGTAGCGTAACCAGTTGGAACAGCACGCTAAACGAGAAGAAGATCAGTGCGAGGGTCGTGAGTCCCGCGATGTTCATAAACAGGCCCATGAGCAGCACGATGGTCCAAGTGTTCTGGGTAAAGTTGACGACCGGCACGAGGGCGGTGCGTACCTTCATCATGGCATAGCCGCTTTGACGCTGCGCGGCATGGCCTGCCTCGTGACAAGCGACAGCAACGCTTGCGACCGAGCCGCCCGAACGGTTGGAATCCGACAGATACAGGTTGTTGTCCTGCGGGTTGTAATGGTCGGTGAGCTCACCGGCGACGCCCTTGATACCCACGGCGTTGCAACCGTTGGCGTCGAGCATGCGGCGAGCGACCGTGGCACCCGTGTCGCCGTCCGAGCGAACCTTGGACCACGTCTTGTACGTCGAGTTGATATAGCTCTGCGCAGCAAGGCCAAGCACCGTGCAGACAAGAACAACCAGCAGGTACAGCGGGTCGATACCAAAGCCGTATCCATAGTAATAGGGCATGCGAATTCCTCCGAATCGAGTTACACGTTGGAGGCATTCTACCCACTCAGCAGACTAGGCTTCCCTATAACAACTCAATCTTTCCGTCCTTCACGGTGAGTCCCATATTGCCGGAAAGCAGATCGTCCAGACGCGAGCCCACAAGCTCAAAACGCCAGCCTTCACGCAGGGGGCTCTGCTCGGGATGCTCAATGTAGTCGGCCAGGTCATCGCGCGAGGCAATAACCGAGGTCGCCACTCCCGAGCGTTCGGCAACCAGGCGGATGAGCGCATACATCAGGTCCGTCACGCTCTCCAGCTCCGGCGAGATCTGACGGTGCCCGCGCACCATGAGCGGCAGGCGATCGTGCGGGCAGCTCGCGCCGCGCTTGATGGCCATGAGCGCGCCGTCCACATCGCGCTCCCCCAACTGGTCGGTACCACGAATGCTACGGAACTCCTCAACGCGCACGGGATTGCGCTTAACGAGCGCAAGCAGCGTGTCGTCGGACATGACCCACTTGCGCGGGATGTTACGGCGCTCGGCGCGGTCCTCGCGCCAGGCGGCGAGCTCGCGCGCGATGCCCAACTGGTGACGGCTGCACGAATTGATGCGTTTGACCTTACGGAACGCCTCGTGGCGATCGGCGCGATAGTGCGACTCGTCAGCCAGCGGGCGCAGCTCGTCGAGCACCCAGTCCACGCGGCCCAGCTCGCGCAGGCGGCTCATCATCTCGGTATAGGCGACGATCAGGTACTTGACGTCATCGATCGCGTACTCGATCTGTTTGTCGGTCAGCGGGCGACGCGACCAGTCGGTCAGCGACTCGGTCTTGGGCAGCGAGACGCCGCAAAACGTCTGCACGAGCGCGCCGTAGGAAATCTGCTGGCGCTCGCCCAAAAAGGCGGCGGCCACCTGCGTGTCAAAAATCGGACGCGGCAGCACGCCTACGGTATGAAGCATGACCTCCATATCCTGCGAGCAGGCGTGGAAGACCTTGGTCACGCTCTCGTCGGCCATAAGCTCGGCCAGCGGCGATAGGTCGTCGATTACCAGGGGATCGACCGCGACGCTCTCGGCAGGAGTGGCAATCTGAACCAAACACAGACGCGGATGGAACGTGCGCTCGCGCAAAAACTCGGTATCGACGGCAATCGCGTCGAATTCGCGGGCGCGCTGGCAAAAGTCGAGTAGAGCCTGATGTGTGGAAATGTACATATCAACCCATCGAATAAGGTTAGGCCCGAAAAACACGGGTAGGATATCGGCATTGCCTTACAACTATACTCGGTTAGTCACAGAACGGGAACGTAAGTATGCGCTGCCTTATCATCCACAACCCGGCATCGGGCCCCAGCTCAGATGAAATCTACGCATTCACGCACGCCCTCGCGCAGGGCGGCGACGAGGTCGTGATGCGTTTTATCGGTGATGGCATGGAGCCCGAGGACGCCGTGGCAGACGTGCGCGAGTTCGACCGCGTGGTCGTCTCGGGCGGCGACGGCACCGTCTCCAACGTGCTCGACCAGATGCGCGGATGCAGCGTCCCCACGCTCGTTTTTCCCTCCGGCACGGCCTGTCTGTTCTTTAACAACATCGGCAATGCCCCCGAGGCAGCGGCGCTCGCCAAGGCATGCCGCGCCGGCCGCACGGTCAAAGTCGACATGGGCGAGCTCTTTTGGCTCGACGAGAACGGCAACGAAAAGCGCCATGGCTTTATCATCATCGCCGGCTCGGGCTTTGACGCCGAGATCATGATGAAGGCGGCCCCCACCAAAAACGACATCGGCGAGATCGCCTATTTCCTGTCGGCGCTCGCCACACCCAACCCCACGGTGGCGCACTTTACGATTGAGCATGACGGCATTGTCGAGGAGCTCGACGGCATCTGCTGCATGGCGGGCAATACCTCGGTCATCCAAAACGACATCAACCTGTTCCCCGACTGCCGCATGAACGATGGCATGGTCGACATCGCGGTCATCGAACCCGTGCGCACCGTGCAGCTGCTGCCTACCGTGATCACCGCTGCGCTTGACCCCGCCGGCAAGGTACTCGGCCGCCCGCAGTTCAAGATCATCCAGACCAAAGAAGCCAAGATCACCTGCACGCCGTCGTTGGGCATGCAGTTTGATGGCGAGATCATCTCCAGCAACTCCGGCGTCTTTGGCGCCCGTGCGCTGCCTCAATGCCTTGATATCATCGTCGACGAATTCTCGCCGCTCGGAAAATAGGAGGACCCCGTGAACGACAATCCCCTGATCGGCTTTATTGTCATCGTCTTGGCCATGCTCGTCGGCTATGCGATCAACGTGATCCACCGTCGAAAGAAGTAATTCCACATTGGTATGATATTCATCCAATTATCGTCTCCCCCGTTGTTTATGCATTCGTCAAACAGCGGGGGATTTTCATTTCGGGCATTCCCAGCCACTTTATTCGGCTACAGTAATTACAGGGCGTCTTTATTAAAGTAAAGCTGCAAACTGAGTACGATTAACCGCTCATCGCATATTTCATCACGCTTATCGAGTAAGTTTCTTTCATAGATGAATATTGTTTCCAGTTCGTTACGCTAATGAGGTGTCTTTATTGGCTGAAGCCCTCTGGCGACAGAGGGCTTTCGCACGCTGGGAGGGAACATGAGTAAAACTCATCCCGTCAACGCGCTCAAGAAGCTTGGCATAGGCCTTGCATTTGGAGCTGCAACCATCATGTCCATGCCGACATCTGCGCTCGCCTGCACGCAGATGTACATGGGCAACAAGCTGACGGCCGACGGTGACACGTACTATGGCCGCGCCGAGGACTTCGATAAGCGCTACCTCAAGCACTTTGGCATTGAGCCTTCTCACGGCCCGGGGCATACGTACGGCTCGGACGAGTCCGCATTCATGTATACCTCGACCAAGACCACGTATCGCTACACCTATGTACGCGACCATCCCTCCCAGTGGCACGGGCGCTATGATGCCTACTCTGAGGCAGGCATCAATGAGAAGGGCGTGTCCTGCTCCGCAACGCTGACCACCGGCATGAATGCTGATGCTGAGGCAGCAGACCCCCTGACCAAAACCGGTATTGGCGAGTACAGCTACGGCAGCGTTATCTTAGGTGAAAGCGCCAATGCACGTGAGGGCGTCGAGCTCCTCGGCAAGATCATCGACGAGCAGGGCGCCTGCGGCAACGATCAGATTATCATCGCCGACAGCAACGAGACTTGGCTGTTTGCCGCACTTTCCGGCCACCAGTGGATCGCCATGAGGCTCACTGACGATATCGCCTCGCTCAACCCCAACATCGGCAACCTCAACTACAAGGTTGACCTCACCGACACCGCGAACTGTCTCCACTCTGCGACCATCGAGTCCATGCCTAAGGAGAATGGCTTCGCCAAGTACTTCGATGACGGTCAATTTGACGTTGCCCAGACCTACGGCGAGGCAATTAGCGAAAAGGCCATGCATTCTTGGGCCCGTTATGTCCAGGGTCGCGCCTACTTCGGTGTGCCGCTCACCGAGGGCACCGACTACGAGATCGTCAAGGACGAGCGCGAAGATGCTCGTGCCACGACCGGCGCCCTGGTTAGCAAGGCGCAGCCGCTGTTCTTCCAGCCCGGCAAGTCCGACTGGAACACCTTTGAGATGATCCGCGCGTTTGGCAACCGCGGCGAGAAGGTCCCGGGCCTCAACGCCAACACCGACGGCGCCTACGCCATTGGTACCGAGACCAACACCGAGGTCAATCTCTTCCAGATCCGTCAGGGCATGGACCCCGAGATCGCGACCATCCAGTGGGAGATGCTCTCCCGCGCCGCCTACTCCGTCGCCATCCCCTACTACTCCGCACTGCTCACCGAGGTTAGCCCGTACTACAGCGACCAGACCGTCTCCTTCGATCACTGCGAAGAGGAGGACATCGTGAACAACGAGGAGCCCGAGAACTCCATCAACTATGTCCTCATGGACATCAGCTCCCTGTGCTTCGAGCACCGTGAGCAGCTCGGCACCGGCGTTCGCGCCTACCTCGACGCTCTCCAGAACGAGCTCATCGAGCAGAACCTCGAGGTCGACAAGGCCATGCTCGCCGAGGCCACCACTGAGGGCCGCACCGCCCTGGCCAACAAGGCCGGCAACGCTGCCACCAAGAACACCTATGTCAAGTGCAAGGCCCTGCTTCAGGAGATGCGCGCTTATCTGAAGGCTGAGGACTTCAGCAAGCCCTTCACCCCGAGCGACCTGAACACCGAGACCAACGGCCTCAAGGTGTCCATCACTTACGCCAAGGATGCTCTTGCCACCGATCCGGTCACCCCGGATCAGCCCGGCACCCCCGAGCAGCCCGGCACCCCCGAGCAGCCCGGCACCCCCGAGCAGCCCGCTAAGCCCGAGCAGCCCACCACCAAGCCCGAGAAGCCTGGCAAGTCCGACACCACGACCACAGTAACCACCAACAAGACGAACACCAAGGGCGGCCTGCCCACCACTGGCGATCGTTTTGATGGCCGCATGGTGGCCGCATTCGCCATCGCTGGCGTTGCCGTCATCTCCGCAGGCGGTTACTTCCTCTACCGTCGCAATAAGGAGTAACGTCTTAGCTGAGCGGGCAAGGCAGCAATGGCAGCCTCGCCCGCTCAGCCCACTCTTTTGACCGGCGGGAAACCCGCCTGAAATCTTTTTAAAAAAGATTTCCCCGCACACACTTCGCTGTGCTATAGTGCAGCGCAACAGCAACTAGGTGCGACCGCGCCACGGCATCACGAAAGGAGCCACCAACATGAAGGACACGATGACGTCTCTCAACAACTGGTGGTGGCGTGATGCGAATACGATCGGTCGACAGTGAGTCCCTCACGCCTGTTTTTGCGCTCTAGGTGATTGGAAGGCCTCCGGTTTCGACCGGGGGCCTTTTTCTATCTCGAGCCCGATCGCATTCGCATCACGCGCCCCCGCTTTTCCCTTGTGCTTCCCTTCAGAAAGGATTTTCACCATGTCTCAGAACACCACCGCCACCCAGCCCCGCACCGTCCAGACCGCCGACCGCGGCAAACTCGACGTCCGCGCTCTCGTCCTGCTCGCCATCCTGCTCGCTGCAGGCTTCATCCTCAACTTCACCGTCGGCAAGGCCATCTCAGGCATCTCGGGCGGCATGATCAGCCCCGAGTTCATCATCTCGGCCTTCTGCCTCACCATCCTGGTCGTTCGCCCCAACATCGGCCAGGCGCTCGTCATCGGCCTTATCTCGGCCGCCGTGATCCAGATCACCACCACTTCGCCGTTCGTCGATTTTGCCGCTGAGGGCATCGCCGCCATGCTCATGGCCGGCATCGTCAACGCCGCCGGCAAGAACGGTCAGGTCAAGCCCGCCATCGCCATTGTCGCAACCTTCCTGACCACCTTTGTCTCAGGTGTCATCTTCATGGTCATCAAGATGGCCATGCTCGGCGTGGTCGGCGAGCTCGCCGCCGCCATGCTGCCCGTCGTCGCCATGACCGCCGTCTTTAACGCCATTCTGGTCGGTGCCCTCTACCTGCCCATTCAGAAGGCCCTGAAGCTCAACTAACCCACTCGGCTTTACGAGCCACCCCATCTTGGCGTTCATTCGTCGCTCGCGTACCCAAGTACGCTTCGCTCCTCTTTCGCGCCAACCTGGGGCCCCTCGTAAAGCCGTATCCGTGCTCCACCACCAAAGACTGTCCCAAACAACTAGCTCTTGGGGACGTTCTCAAACGACTAGTCATTAAAGAACGTCCCCAATGACTATGAAAGGTATCCATGGAAACGATCATCAACGTCGACGATGTCTCGTTCTCCTATGGCACGCAGACCGAGCAGACGCTCAGCCACATTTCGCTCAGCGTGAACAAGGGAGATTTCATCGGCATCATCGGGCCCTCGGGCGCCGGCAAGTCCACGCTTGCCGCCTGCCTGTCAGGTGCCGTGCCCCACCACTACACCGGCACGTTCTTTGGGTCCGTCATGGTTGACGGCCACGACACCTGCGAGGTCTCGCTGACCGACGTGTCGCAAATCGTCGGCAGCGTGCTGCAGGATATCGACACGCAGATGGTCGCTTCGATCGTCGAGGACGAGATGCTCTTTGGCCTCGAGAACTTTGGCGTTCCCCACGACAAGATCGAGCAGCGCTTGAGCGAAACGCTCGAGACCGTCGGCATCAGCGACCAGCGTGACCGCGAGATCGCCACCCTCTCGGGCGGACAGAAGCAAAAGGTGGCCATCGCCGCCATCCTCGCCATGCGTCCGCGCGTCTTGGTTCTCGACGAGCCCACCGCGGCACTCGACCCCGCCAGCTCCACGCTGGTCTTCGAGACGCTGCGTGAGGCAAACCGCACACTTGGAATCACCATCGTCGTCGTTGAGCAAAAGGTCGCCCTACTCTCGGAGTACTGCAACCGCGTGCTCGTGCTCAACCATGGCGAAATCGCGCTGCAGGGCGAGCCACACGAGGTCTTCGCGCATACCGACGAGCTCCGTGCCATCGGCGTCGACTGCCCTCGCGTCACGCGTATCTTCAATAGCCTCGAGGCCGATGGCCTGGTAAGCGGTACCCCCTGCTTGGATGTCGATGAGGCCGAGCGCCTGATTTCGGGCATCGTCGACCCCGCACACGCGGCCATCGAAGCCCAAGCGCCTGCCGGTTCCCCGCATGCGCCGTCGTTGCGCCCTCATGCCAAGGACGCAGAACCCGTACTCACCTTCGACCATGTTGAGTTTGCCTATCCCAATGGCGGCGCCGCCGTACACGACCTTAGCCTGACGCTCTATCCCGGCGAGCTCGTGGGCATCGTCGGCCAGAACGGTGCCGGCAAGACCACGCTCACCAAGCTGCTCACGGGTCTGCTCAAGCCCGCCTCGGGCAGCGTGCGCGTCACGGGACTGGATACTGCAACCGTCCCCACGAGCCGCATTGCCCGCGAGGTCGCAACCCTCTTCCAAAACCCCGACCGCCAGATCTGCAAGGACACCGTGCTCGACGAGGTCGCCTTTGGCCTGGAGCTTGCCGGCATCGACCGTGCCGAGGCGCTGCGTCGCGCCCAGCTCGTCATCGACCGCTTTGGCTTGCCGGCCGACGAGGCGCCCTTCTCGCTCTCGCGCGGTCAGCGACAAATGGTGGCGCTTGCCTCCGTCGTAGTGGTTGAGCCCAAGATCGTCGTGCTCGACGAGCCCACGAGCGGCCTTGATTACCGCGAGTGCATGACCGTCATGGAAACGGTGCGCACCATGGCCGAGCGTGGTTGCGCCGTTATCATGGTCTGCCACGATATGGAAGTCGTCTCGGATTTTGCCGAGCGCATCGTGGTGATGGCCGACGGTCGCATCCTCGACCGCGGCCGCACGCACGAGCTATTCTCGAACATCGATCTCATGCAGCATGCCTACGTGGAGCCTCCCCAGGTTATTGAACTCTCGCGCCGTCTGGCATCTTCCGTCTCGCCCGCTTTTGCGCAGGTGAGCGAGGTCACCGATGTCGTTCGAATTACCAAGGAGATGGTCCACCGTGGTTAACGTCATCGACTACATGCCGGGCGATACGCTACTGCATCGCCTGAACCCCGTCGTCAAACTGGGCCTCGCCGCCGCCATCATCGTCGGCATCTTCTTGTCCGACACCTACGTGGCGCTGCTGGGCTTTTTGGCACTCACCCTTGCGCTGGGCGCCTATGCCGGCGTCGTCGACCGTCTGTTCTCGCTGCTCAAGTTGCTGATCCCGCTCGCGCTTATCATGCTGGTGCTCCAGCTGGCCTTTATGCGCGATGGCAACGTGGTGTGGGGCTTTATCACCGACACGGGCCTCATCACGGGATCGAAGGCCTGTCTGCGCCTACTGGGTGTGGCGTTACCACTCATCCTCATGCTCATGGTGACCAAGCTCAACGACCTTGCCAACGCCTGCGTCGAGGTGCTGCACGTGCCGTATCGCTATGCCTTCACCTTTACCACGGCGCTGCGCTTTGTGCCGGTGTTTGGTCAGGAGATGAACGCCATCATGGAGGCGCAGACCGCACGCGGCGTCGAGTACGACACCAAGAACCCCATCAAGAAGCTTAAGCTCATGCTGCCACTGTGCGTGCCACTGCTCATCTCGAGCGTGGGCAAGACCGATGCCACAGCCTTGGCGGCAGAACAGCGCGGCTTCTATCTGCGTACGCGCGCCAGCTCGTACAAGCGCTACCCCATCAAGGGCCTGGACATCGCCGTGCTCATCGTCAGCATCGCCCCCATCGCCATCGGCTTCCTGTTCTAGTTCACCACCGACAGCAACCGCCCAACGCAAAAGGCCTCGGCTCGCACCAAACGAGCCGAGGCCTTTACTGTTTCACCAGATAAAACCTACCAAAATTAACCTGTCCCTTTTTGGCGGGTCGGAAGCTAGAGGCGGTAGGGGGCGCCGCTGCGGATGATGGATTCGCGCACCAGGACATCCATGGCGTCGAGGGTGATCTCGGGCATCTCTCGGTACTTCTGCAGCACCGAGAGCTCGGTGCAGGCCAGAATGACGCGGTCGCAGCCGCTACGGGCGAACTCCCACATCACGCGGTCGAACTTATCCATATCGGGCTCACGTCCGGCCTTCACATCATCGTAGATAAGCGACATCACATCGTTCTGACGTTTCTCGCTGGGATAGACGACCTCAACACCCGCAGCCTTACATTCGCGGCCGTAGACGCCCGCGCCCACGGTTCCGTCGGTGCCCATGATGCCAATCTTGTGCACCGGCTCGGCCGGCATACTCAGGTTGGGGTCGAACTCGCACTCCCCCATCACCGCACCGGCCAGAGCATAGCGCACCGACTCACGCGGCATGTGGATAATCGGCACCTTCGTAAACGACTGGATCTGGTCGTAGAAGTAGTGTGACGTGTTGCAGGGAATAGCAATGTGCGCACAGCCCAGCGACTCGAGTGCCTGGGCACACTCTTTCATGGTCGCCAGCAGTTTGGCATGCTCGCCGGTCTTAATGGCCAGCGTGCGGTCGGGCATGGTCGACTTGGAGAGTACCACCATGTCGATATGTTCCTGATCGCAGGCAGCAGCCGTATGACGCACCACCTGGTCGTAGTAATACGACGTGGCCTCGGCGCCCATGCCGCCGATAACTCCCAGCTTTTCCATCGCCGCCTCCTTGGTGACGCTTGCGCAATTGCGCGTATCATACCCGCGCCCGCCCGATGCAAACCGGACGGGCGCCGCGCTCATCTACTTGTAATACGTCTTGAACAGCTTAAAGTGGCGCAGCTTGGTGTGCCACATGCGCAGCCAGCGGTTAAAGACAAAGTCACCCTTCATAAACGAAGGGTCGGCGCCCTTGCCTTCCTTGTCCAGGCGATGCACCTTAGCGCGCAGCTCGGGATCCTTGACGTACTTGTCGACGACGCCCATGGGGACGACCATCCACAGGGCCTCGTCCTGAGCCGTCACAAACTCCGGCTCAAACGGACGGTTGAACACATACTCGTCCACCACATACTTGGCAACGTTAAAGCCGCTGTTGGTAACGTAGTAGTTGCTGCGGCCCTGGCGCGTGTTGAAATCGAAGAACTTAAACGAGCCGTCGCGCTCGTCGTACTTTACGTCAAAGTTGGAATAGCCCACAAAGTGAAGGTCCTCGAGCAACTTACGCACGCCGCCCATGAGCTCGTCGTTGGGCTCGGTAATGATACAGGCATGGTTGCCGACACCGTGGGGCTGATGCTCCTCGAGCAGCACATGGCCCAGGCACATCATGCGGACCTTACCGTTGCGGTCGGAATAGCTGGTGAGCACGCGCATGTACTCGTCGTTGCCGGGCACGCGATCCTGCAAGATCAGGTCGTCGGTGTAGCCGCTGGCATACGAGTCGCGAATGACCTGTTCCAGCTCGGCGCGGTCGGCAATCTCATAGGCCTTCTTCTGGCCCTCGAACTCATGCTGCCACCACATGATGCCGTCAGAAGGCTTCAGAATCATCGGGTAAGGAAAATCAATCTGGTCGAGCACTTCGGCAGGCGCCTCACCCTGGGCATTGAGCATCGCCTTGGTAAAGGTAAACGTGTGCGGATAGGGCACGCCATGCTTCTCGCACAGCTCGTAGAAGATCTCCTTCTTCTGGCACTGCTCGAGCATGCTGTAGGGCGCGTAGGGAGCGACGATGTTATCCGCCAGCTCATGAGCATCCTTGGCTTGAGCCACGAGAGCGACATAGTTGTCGCCGCAGCCCACAAGGACAATAGTCTTGTCGGCATGCGCTTGGGCAATGCCGTTGACGGTTTTGAGCATCACGGGCATGGTGTCGATATCCACGTTGGGCGTGTAGTCGATAATCTGGCTGCGGTACGCGGGACCCGTCTGATACTTGCCAAAGACCAGACTCTTGACCTGGTACTCCTCGTAGAAGGCGCGCGCCACCGAATAGGCGTTGATGTCGCCACCAAGCAGCACGGGAATGAACTCGCGCTCTGTAAATTGCAATGCCATGGAAACTTCCTATCATGAACTGCCCACACAACGGGCGGTCTTTGCGCAACTGATTTATTCTAGCGTGCCAAGCCGCCGGCGCCCAAAGCTCCACCGTATCTATGGCAATCGACGTAATCGTCCAGCACGAAGACGGCGCTCACCGTTGTATGACAATGGGCAATGAACCTACCATTGTTGTAGGATTCAACATGTTGCCCGCCCCGTCGAAAGGTGCACCGTGCCCCAGGCTCATCCGATCAACAACCCCATCATTGACGCCGCCAAGCGCGAACTTGCGGATCGTGCCCAGACGGCAGTTCCCCTACGCACCGCAAACGATGCTTACAACGGGCCTGCCCGTATCGTCTCAATCAACACGTCGGAGCACAAAGGCACTCGCAAGTCGCCCGTCGCCGATGGACGCGACACCGTCATCGAGCAATTTGGCCTCGCTACCGATGCGCACGCCGGACATTGGCACCGCCAGGTCTCTTTTTTAGCCGCGGAGTCCATCCAGACGGCGCAGGCACGCGGGCTCGACGTACACGAGGGTGACTTTGGAGAGAACTTCACCACGCAAGGCATCAATCTACTCTCGCTCCCCCTGGGAACGCAGCTCAAGATTGGCAACGATGTCCTGGTCGAAATCAGTCAGATCGGTAAGGTCTGCCACACCCGCTGTGCCATCTACTATCTCGCCGGCGACTGCATCTTTCCCCACGAGGGCGTTTTTGGCGTGGTGCTAAAGGGCGGAGAGGTCCATACCGGCGACGAAATCCAGGTGGTCAAGCTCGGCGACGGCACTTGCTCGTTCACCCCCGCCGAGGCGCTCGAAGAGATTGAGCAGGCTCGCCAGGAGGGCACGCTGTAGTTGTAAAACCCCACGTTGAGATAGCTTTTACAGCCCAAAGCTCCTCTTAAACAGGCCCCCGTAACGTTAAAGTTGAACTCTATGGTTTCTCAACAATTCATCATAACTGCAGGTCAAAGCCAAAGCCTCAAGTTCAACTTGACCCTTTGGAACCTTTAAGGTTCAAGTTGAGGTCGAAAGCAGTAGTAGAATACCGTTCGAACCATAACCTACGATTGATTGCAGAGGGACTGGATGCAGCATTCGAACCATCGCACCGCAGCGCTCATTGCGTCGAAGCCGGCTCGTATCATCACGAGCGCCGCGCTCGCCGTTGCGCTGACGGCCTCGCCGATGCTCTCCCCCGTTGCGGCGTATGCCGCCTCGCAGGCAACGCAGGACCAGCTTTCCGCAGCCCAGCAGAAGATCGAAGCCGCCACGAGCGCCTACAACGACGCCCGCACCAAACTCGATGACCTGCAAAAGCAGATTGACTCCAATGAGGCAAGCATCGAGGAAATCGAGGCTAAGCTTCCCGAGCAGCAGGCCAAGGCAAGCTCCGCCATGCGCGATCTGTACAAGTATCAGAAGGGCACCAATCCCATCGTGAGCTTCCTGGTCAACGCGCAGAGCCTGGGTGAGTTCATCACGACCTGCAAATACACCAACCAGATCACGAGCTCGAGCGTCGACGAGATCGAAGAGCTCAATAACATGCAAACCGAACTCGAGCAGAACAAGGCCGAGCTCCAGCAAGCCAAGTCTCAGCTTGAGGCAGAGCAGAAAAACGCCGAGGATGCGCTGGCGCAGGCCCAGCAGCTCCGCAGCGAGGCACAGGCAAAAGCAGAGCAGGAAAATGCCGCCGAGCTTGCCAAGCTTGAGGCCGATAAGGCCGCTGCCGCCGAGAAGCTCTCGGGCGAGGGCGTAAGCGGCAGCAATTCCAGCAGCCAGGCCACCAACACCAACACCACCATCGACACCACGGTGAACAACGCCAATACCGGTAGCTCCGATTACGATTCGTTCATTAATGAGTGGACGAGCCGCATCGACAATTATCTCGCCGGCTCCCCCATGGCAGGCCAGGGCTACAACTTTGCCGTCGCCGCTTGGAATACCGGTGTCGACCCCCGTTGGTCCCCCGCCATCGCCTGCATCGAGAGCACCAAGGGTGCTTATTGCGCCAATTCTTATAACGCCTGGGGCTGGAGTGCGCGTGGCGGCGGTTGGCGCAGCTTTGGCAGCTGGAGCGAGGGCATCTCCGCTCACGTTGCCTATCTGGGCGCCAACTACGGCTCCACCCTTACCCCGGCTGCGGCCAAAAAGTACTGCCCGCCCACGTGGCAGGACTGGTACAACAAAGTCGCCGCTCAGATGAACCGCATCTAAGTGCAACTGCAAAGGGCCCCAACGGGGCCCTTTTCTTTTAGGTAGCGGAGGTATCGACGACGCCGGTCGCATTGGCAACCGCGACTATGACGATCATGCATAGGAGCAGCACACCCAATGCCTTGAGCCAGAGTTTCGCGAGTTTCTTGCCGCGATAGCTGTCGAGCAGTGCGAATCGCCGACGAAGACGGCGCTTATCGAGCAGCGCAAAATGCATAAGCACCATAAGGCCATCGACAAAGAAAAAATACTCGATTACGAGAAGCCACGTCGGGTAGCTTTGGTTTGCTCCCGTGGGGTGAAAGACGGCAAAGTGACTTCCGGCAAAGAACACAAGCAGCGAGAAGCAGACAAGCGTATTCCAAATGCGCCCCAGAGACTCCGGAACGCGAGAGAGCAGACCGCATGCAGCGGAGGCGGCAGGCCTAGGAAGCCCTGCGGGGTTCTGGAGCCCTTGGGGCGTCAGCTCCGTCTCCGATGCCGGATTACGGACAGGCGCAGGCGCAGGGGGCCGCACGGGGCGACTCAGGTCGTATGCCGCGCGCGTCGCCCGTCCCAATGCCTCCGCACTCGCAAAACGCTTGGCCGGGTCGAGCGCCATCGACATGCAGACGGCATCGGCAAGTGGAGTGGGAATGCCACGCGCCTCGCATTGCTCGCGCATGTCGAGCCCTGGTTTAGGGTCGACTCCCGTCAAGCAGAAGAACAACAGGGCGCCAAGTGCGTAGACGTCGCTGCGCACACTCGTCTGCCCAAACCCATACTGCTCGGGCGGCGCATAGGGTCGCGTGCCAAACTTGACGGTGTCGGCATCGGCGCCATCGCGCCATACGCGCGCGATCCCCAAGTCGATAATCACCAGCGACGAAAACGTCAGGCCGTCATCAGACGTATAGTTGGCACCCGTCACGATGATATTCGACGGTTTGAGGTCGCGATGGATCACCGGCGCCGACGTCTCCCCCGCCATTGCAAAACCGGCATGGAGCTCGCCCACGGCATCGCATAGGGCAGGATACATTTCGTGCGCATAATCGGGGGTGGCTCCCAGACGGTCCACCAGCGCCCCGAGCGTCTCCCCTTCGATGTATTCCATAACCACGTTGAGCTCGTCGCCCACACGACGACAATCGACGATTCTGGGCAGGTGCTCAAAACGCCTGCCTGTCCGCTGGGCGGCAAACAGACGCTCGTATGCCCCGCCGATTTGAGCCGAGGCATCGATGCGCTTACGGACAAAGGGGCCGAGCGAACCACCACCGGTTCCTTCAAAGTACACGAGCTCGGTTGTTTCAACGGACGAGCGCTTAAGCACACGCTCCACGCGATAGCTGTCGTCGCGATCGAGCGACGCCAGATGTTCGGCAAGTGCTGCGGTCAGCTCGTCATCGAAATATGTTGGGGTCTGAGTATCCATAGCCTCCATCATAGCGCAGGGCGCAGACACCCCATGGCATCCGCGCCCCGTTCGCTTGCATCGTTGTTCGGCAGCCCCGCCGGCTCAGATATCAGTCGCTAACTCACCGTCTCCTCGCCAAAGCGATACAGCTCCTCGTTGACCTTTTGGAGGCTGCACCCGCGATCGATGCAAAAGATGATAATCGCATCACGGCGATCCTTGCAGTTGAGGACGCTTACCCCGGCAGCCGTCAGTGCACGGTTGGCCTCTTTGAGCGTCAGCGCCATCGCAAAGGCAATCTGCAGCACCTTATTGCGACTCGGGTGACGCGCACCGGTAAAGATCTGATAGCCAAAGGTCTCATTGAGATCGGCCATACGAACCACGCGCGAGCGCTCCAAGCCCTTTTCCTGCAGCAGCTGCTTCAGGTAGTCCGAAAGCGACGGGGCGGCAAAGTCGTGCTCCCTGATATAGCCATCGATGTTCGGCGCATCGAGAAGCTCATTGAGCAACTCCTCGGTCAGCTTTTTATCGGGCATACGACTTCACCTCCCCCAGTGCATGCAACATGCTAGAAACCGCTTACGTCCGAACGCTCCCAGCTAGCAACCTGGTCGGGAGACACCGTACCCAGTGCCTCGAACTTCCAGGAGCCGCCCGCCTTCAGATGGTTGGTGTTTGCAAGAGCCGTTCCAACCTGGTTGCCATCGGCATCATACAGAACATACTCAATCTGAATGTAGCTCTTTTCCTTGTCCGTGTTATTGGTCAGCGTGCCCGTGATCTTATAGGCAAACTGACTGGAGGTGTCTTCAGCCTCGTCAGCAATGGTATACGGTTCTTGCGGTTCTTTTTGCTCCTCAGCCTGCTGTGTCGCCTCGGCAGGTTTTGCCGAATCGCTCGCAGACGAATCGGTTGAATTGCCACCCATAGAACCCACGGCACCGACGATAATCAGCACCACGATGACGCCTAGGACAATCTTGCCGATCGGCTTCTTTCCCTCTTTTGCCATTATTCATCCTTCCTACGATCCGGCTACCGTGCCGGCACACAGCACATCGTAGAAAGGATTGAACTTGAATTCATTAGCTGAGAGCTAAGGTTGCGGTAAACGGCCAATGCAGCTATCCAGACGCCGAGCAAACGCACTTTGCGTGACCGTCTGCTGGCAGCGCATCAACCCACCATGACGGATTTCCCGGTAAAGGCACTGATCATCATTAGAACAAAGAACACCAGGTAGCTGATGCTCAATAGGTAGGCGACGACTAAAAAGATGGTCCATCCAACATTGGCCTTACCGTCGGCGCGGCGCTGCCCGCGACTGCGATAAAGCCAAATCGTCACGCCGATGGCAGTGATAAACAGTACGAGTGCCGCCGCAGCCAGCCCAGCAAGCACAAACATCACGCCAATGCTCACAGCGATGACCGGAAGCAGCAGCAAACCGCATCCGCATCCACCCGGGCTATATACGGCAGACCGTCGGCGTCGTTCCATCGTCACTCCAAGCCAAGCAATCGTTTGTAGACATCGAGGCCCTTGAGTAGGATTTCCTCGTCGAAGAGCATGCTATCGGTATGCAGAGCGCTTGTGGCATAGGCGGGGCAGCCATCCGAATCACTCGGGTTGTCTTGGTCCTCTGGCATACCCGTGCCCAGCAGGAAAAACACGCCCGGCAGATGGCGCTGATAGAACGCGAAATCCTCGGCGATCAGCAGCGGCTCGTCCACAAGTTGCAGCTCGGGCAAGGCAGGCGCAATGTGGGCAAACAACTCGGGGTCGTTATCGACTGGCGGATAGCCCTCGGCAAAGTCGAGATCGTACGTACAGCCCGTTGCGGTGCACGCCTCGTCGAGCGCACGGCGTACGCCCTCGCGCGCACGGTCGAACATGGCGTCCGTAAACACACGCAAGCTACCGGCAACATGGGCCTCCCCCGCCACCGCATTGCAGACGGTGCCTGCCTGCAGCAGGCCGAACTTGCCAATGCAGGGCTCATCGGCACCCAACTCGTCCATGAGCTCGCGCTCGGAAACTAAGAACTTGGCCGCTGCCAGCGCGGCATCGTGCGATTCCTCGACTGGAACGCCGTAGGTCTTGGCGATATGGATACTCGTTCCATGGATATGAATGTGCGTCTCGCTTGAGCGCGCCAGCAGCGGACCGGGGCAGCTCGCCAACGTGCCGGCGGGCAGATCGGGCCACACATGAAAGCCAAAAATGCGGTCGGCCCCATAGCGCTCGAACACACCACTCTCGCATACCGTCTTGGCACCACCGGTCGTTTCCTCGGCCGGCTGGAACACAAAGAGAACGTTGCGCCTAATGGCGCCCGGCTGTTCGCGAATCGTACGGTCAACATACGTCGCGGCGGCAAGCGCCATGGCCATGTGTCCGTCATGTCCGCAAGCGTGCATCTTGCCAGGATGGGTTGAGGCAAAGGCCGCTCCCGTCGCCTCCGCGATGGGCAGCGCATCCATATCGGCGCGAATCGCCGTGGCATGCGCGGCATCAACACCGGCGTCGAAGAAAGCACAGACGCAGCTGGGGCACGGATGGGTCACCTCGCAAGCGAGCGGTGCCAGCACGCCCTCGATATAGGCAATGGTTTGCGGAAGATCGAAATCGAGCTCCGGAATGCGATGGAGATCGCGGCGATAGCGACGGAGTTCTTGGAGCTCGGTCATAGAGGATCCCTTCGTGAGGCACATCTGTTGCAACTTATTGTGATACAGGATTGTGGCGCACATGTTTCCAGCATATCCCTGCATTTTTTAAACGTTATATACGAATACTCTTGTTTGGTAAAGTGCAACGTGGTAGGGTCGTTACCACTTGATAGAGGCGCGGGCACGAAGAACCGCGGGCGAGCCGGCAGGCTTTGACCCCGTGGGGAGGCGAAACCCGCCGAACTGGGCTTTTCGGGCACGAACAACCTGGTGGGCCTGTGGGAAACACCCACAGGACTGTCTGCAGCAATGCGGGAGCGCTATCCGGACATTGGGTCCACGCTATGCGGATTCGATGCGCAGATGGCGCCGTCTGGATAGCGAGGTTTACGGGACATGGCATTGACCCCCAACGAGGCATATGCGGCCAAGCAGCCGTTTGTGGACAAGGAGACACTCGAGCATATCGTCGAGCAGTTCCCCACGCCGTTTCATCTATACGACGAGGCTGGCATCCGCCGCAACATGCAAGAAGTGCGCGACGCCTTTGCGTGGAACCCAGGCTTTAAGGAATACTTTGCCGTCAAGGCCAACCCCAACCCGGCGCTCATCTCCATTCTCAACGAATACGGCTGCGGCTGCGATTGCTCGAGCTATACCGAGCTCATGATCGCCCGCTCACTGGGTATCACGGGACACGACATCATGTTCTCGTCCAACGACACACCGGCTGCCGACTTTGAGCTCGCCGACAAGCTGGGTGCCATCGTCAACTTTGACGACATCAGCCACATCGGGTTCTTTGAGCGCGTTGCGGGGCCCATCCCCAAGACGGTCAGCTGCCGCTTTAATCCAGGCGGCCTGTTCCAGCTCTCCAACGGCATCATGGACAACCCGGGCGACTCCAAATATGGCATGACCACCGAGCAGCTCTTCGAGGCCTTCCGCATGCTCAAGGCCAAGGGCGCCGAAGACTTTGGCATCCACGCATTCCTTGCCAGCAACACCGTCACCAACGACTACTACCCCAAGCTCGCGCGCATCCTCTTTGAGCTCGCCGTGCGCTTGGAGCGCGAGACCGGCGCACACGTCGCCTTCATCAATCTATCCGGCGGCGTCGGTATCCCCTACCTGCCCGAGCAGCAGGCCAACGACATTCACGCCATCGGCGAGGGAGTACGCGCGGCATACGACGAGATTCTGGTTCCCGCCGGCATGGGCGATGTGGCCATCTGCACCGAGATGGGCCGCTTTATGATGGGCCCCTACGGCTGCCTGGTCACCAAGGCCATCCACGAGAAGCAGATCTACAAGGACTATATCGGTGTCGATGCAAGTGCCGTCGATTTGATTCGCCCTGCCATGTATGGCGCCTACCACCACATTACGGTGATGGGTCAGCCGGACGGTCCCGATAAAACCGCAGCCCCCGTCACGAACACGTACGACATCACGGGCAATCTGTGCGAGAACAATGACAAGTTCGCCATCGACCGCGAGCTTCCGCATATCGACATGGGCGACCTGCTCGTGATTCACGACACCGGCGCGCATGGCCACTCTATGGGCTACAACTACAACGGCCGCCTGCGCTCCGCCGAGGTCCTGCTGCGCCCCGACGGCTCGGCCGACCTTATTCGCCGCGCCGAGCGCCTGGGCGATTACTTTGCCACGCTCGACGTGCTGCCGTGCGGCCGCGAGCTGCTGGCCAAATCGCGCGCCGAAAGCGCCCGCCGTCGCGCTCAGGACGAGCGCCTAGTAGTCGCCGCCCAATGGAACAAACGCGTCCAGATCGCGGAAGCGAAGGAGAAGAACATGGATATCCGCAATCTCGAGGGCTCAATCGTCGCCCTTGTCACGCCGTTTAAAAAGGACGGCAGTGTCGACTTTGACGCGCTTGAGCACCTTATCGATTTCCACCTGCAAAATGGCACTGACGCCATCCTCACCCTGGGCACCACCGGTGAGAGTGCCACGATGACCGATGACGAGGACAACTCCGTCGTCGCCGCTGTGGTCAAGCATGTTGCAGGACGCGTCCCCGTTATTGCCGGCTCGGGCTCCAACTCCACGCAGACCATGCTCACCAAGTCGCTCACCTATCAGGGCCTGGGCGCCGACGGTCTGCTGCTCATCACCCCCTACTACAACAAGTCCAATGAAGAGGGTATCTATCAGCACTTTAAGACCGTCGCCGATGCCGTGGACATCCCCTGCATCCTGTACAACATCCCCGGCCGCTGTGGCTGCGGCATCAGCGAGCGCAACGTAGAACGCCTGGCCGCGCACCCCAACATCATGGGTATTAAGGAGGCCTCGGGCAACGTCGCCTACGCGGCCAAGATCGCCCACCTGCTGTCAGACGACTTCCGCATGTACTCGGGCGAGGACGCGCTTACCGTACCGCTCATGAGCCTGGGCGCCTCGGGCACCATCAGCGTGTGGGCCGATGTTCAGCCGCAGCTCGTGCACGACATGTGCCGCGCCTATCTGGACGGTGACGTGGAGCGCGCCCGCGATATCCAGATTGCCGGCCAGCCGCTCATCAATGCCCTCTTTAGCGAGGTCAACCCCATCCCCGTCAAGGAAGCGCTCGCCCAGATGGGCATGATCGAGGCAAACTACCGTATGCCGCTGTGCCCCATGGCAGACGACACGCGAGCCGCACTTACCGATGCTCTGAAGGGAGCTGGTCTACTTGATTAAGACCGTCATTATGGGAACGGGCCGCATGGGCTCGCTCATCCGCACTACCGCCGAAGGCATTGTCGACGCCGCCGGGCAGCCCGTTTTTGATATCGTGGCCCAGATTGGCTTCGATTTGAGCGAGCTCGAGAACGCACCGGCTGCCGACGTCATCATCGACTTCTCGAACGTCGCGACCTTCGACGCCGTCGTCGCCTATGTCGAGCGCACGGGCGCGGCGTTGGTCTCAGGCACCACAGGCTACACCCCCGAGCAGATGGACCGCCTGCGTGAGCTGGGCCAGAACACCCGCGTTATGCACTCGGGCAATTACTCCATCGGTATCGCAGCCCTGCGCCATCTGGTAGCGCAGGCTACACGCGAGCTGCCCGGCTTTGACTGCGAAATCGTCGAGACGCACCACAACCAAAAGGTCGACGCCCCCAGCGGCACTGCCAAGCTACTGCTCGACGCCGTCGTCGAAGCCGAGCCCGAGGCAGGCTACCACCCCGTCTATGGCCGCGAGGGCATGTGCGGAGCACGCGATCCCAAGGAAATCGGTATGCACTCGCTGCGCGGCGGCACCGTCGCCGGCGTGCACGAGGTGAGCTTCTTTGGCCAGGACGAGGAGGTCACGCTCACCCACCGCGCCACGAGCCGTCAGATCTTTGTCAACGGCGCCTTGGCAGCCGCGCAGAAGCTCGTCACCCGCGAACCCGGCTTCTATACGTTCGACAAGGTCATGTTTGCCTAACCAGGTATCAACCGAATCCACCCAAAGGAGAGATAGCAAATGAGCAACGCAGCCGAGATGGATGCACAGGAGATTATCAACTACATCGCCACCGCGCCCAAAAAGACGCCCGTCAAGCTGTACGTGCGCGAGAAGCCGGGCATGAAGGTTGCCTGGGGCGACGCACATGTCTACGGCGGCCGTCGCGGCAAGACCGTCTTTGGCGACTGGGACGAGCTCAAGACCATCCTGGACGCCAATGCCGATTCCATCGATTACTACGACGTTGAAAACGATTGCCGCAACTCCGCCGTGCCCATGCTCGACCTTAAGGGCATCAACGCCCGCATCGAGCCGGGCGCGATCATCCGCGACCGAGTCGAGATTGGCGACCGTGCCGTCATCATGATGGGCGCCATCATCAACATCGGCTCCGTTATCGGCGAGGGTTCCATGATCGATATGGGCGCCGTGCTGGGCGGCCGCGCCACCGTGGGCAAGAACTGCCACATCGGCGCCGGCACCGTGCTGGCAGGCGTTGTGGAGCCCGCCAGCGCCACGCCCGTCATCATCGAGGACGATGTCATGATCGGCGCAAACGCCGTGGTCCTGGAAGGCGTGCACGTGGGCAAGGGTGCTGTAGTTGCCGCCGGCGCCGTGTGCGTCGAGGACGTCCCCGCCGGCGCCGTCGTGGCCGGTGTCCCCGCCCGCGCCATCAAGATGCGCGACGAGAAGACCGACAGCAAGACCGGCCTGGAAGAGGGCCTGCGCCAGCTGTAGAAGTTACGCGGTTTTGCCAAACCGCGTAACGGCTCGACGCTGCAAACGCCCCTAAGCGGCAATCTGACGTTCAATCGTCGGTCGCGTACCGAAGTACGCTTCCCTCCTCTTTCACGTCACCTTGCTCGCTTAGGGGCGTTTTCGCTGACGTGAGCTCAACCTGCGGCGCAATGTCAGCAACCAAGCCGAAAACAAAAAAGGCCGAAGTCCCAAAAGGCTTCGGCCTTTGTTTTTTGCAACGTCCAAGAGCAGTTTATCGATTCTCAATACTTCCGATGTTCTTAAGCTCGATGGAGATGAGGCCGTTGGGCTCGTTGACGAACTCGATGTACTCGGAGTTCGAACCCATCTCGGCCGGGAAGCTGATCTCGATGCCCGTATCGGTACGAATCTTATGATTGCGCACCGCCGCGCGCTCGACCTGCTTGCGCTCCACGGGAACGCGCTCAGGAACCTTTTCCTCGGTCAGTGCCGCGCGCACGCTTTCCTTGATGACCGGCTCGTCCTCAAAGACCTCATCGACGATATCCCAAGGCGGCAGCTCCTCGTCATCCTCAACCTTCTCGGCCACAGCAGCCTTAACCTTGGCGAGCGCTACGGCCGTATTGGCACCGTGCTCCTCGGCGACTTCCTCAACCACACGCGTCACCGTGTCGATGACCTCCTTGCCCGATACACCCGTGTCGCACTGCAGCAGGCCGTCGGGGATAAGCATACGGTCCTCGCCGGCAATCTTGCGCTTCTTGTCCACGTAACCGATCTCCATGGTGCTCGCGCGCACGATAGCATAGCTTGGCACCTTTTGCGAGGGGTTTGGCAGAATAGCGTAGTGGCGCGCGATGTCGTTGCGAACCTCCCCCTCCTCGCGGCCCACCTCGTGCATAAAAGCCTGCTTGGAGCTCAGCAACATCACGGCAAACCAGCGGGCATCCTCATCGTCGTCAAAATCAGCCACGAGCACGTCGGTGGACTCGGCTTTCTCAGCCTTGGTGAGCTCGGAGGAGATAAACTCCGCAATCTGCTGCGACAGGTCCACAAACTCGCGCTCGCCAAAGAAATAGCCCTTGAGCTCGCCGCCAAACGCAGAGTTCTCGGCAAACGTGGCACGTTTATTGTCGGCCGAGGTGCGTGCGCGGCGCAGATGCGTGGTTACGAAATTGCGCACGGTACGGCTTTCGATATCGAGCTCGCGCTGGCTCATGACGTTGACGGCAGAGTCAAAGTCCAGGATATGCAGAATCGCGTGATTGATTTTCATATACGGCATTCCGTTCTAGATCGAATTGAGCACGAACCAGTATAGCGGTCGAGCCCGCCCCAGGCGCATCGAAGATTGGTGCATCGGAGACAGGTTACTTTGCACCAATGGTTAGCGCAGGAGCTCGGACTGCCAGGCCTCGAGTTGTTCTGCCAGACTCTTACCGGCAGCGGACATGTCAATCTGAGGGCGTTTGGGCAGCAGTGCACATCTAAGGATTGCCGCGATGGTCTGCGAAACAAAACGGCGCGTATCCTTGTCAAAGCCTTGCGCAGCCTGGAGCATCACGGGCAGGCTCTCGCGCAGATTCCCAGCGATATCCGCAAACCGCTCAGCACCCGTTGCCTCAAACACGGAGAACAACGCATCTACAAAACGCTCGCGCTCGCTAGGCGACACTGCGAGCAGCATCTCGCGAATGGAGCCATCAACGTATCGAGCACCGGCGGACAGGCGCTCACAATACACGAAGTCGCGACCATCAACCACCCAGCTAAAGGGATTGTGCTGCAGCAGGCTGAACTCGGTACTCTCAACGATGGCATAGTCCTCCTGCATCTCGAACATCATGCCAAAGATCGACGACCGAGGTAGCGTCTTGTCGATTCGACCGGAAAGATCGGCAAAGGCATTGCCGTTCAGAAATTCCTCGACGAAGCCCGGACCATCATGGGAATACGCCCGTTCGATTCGCCCACGGGCGACATCGGAGCACATCGCCGCACCGTACACCGAAAGGTTTCCGCCCTTGGAATGACCTCCGCACAAAAGCGGCCCGTCAATCGCATCCGCCGCCTCGTCCACATAACGTGCCGCGGATTCCTGGGCCGGCACAGGACACCGGAACGCCATGTTAAAGTCTTCTTTCCAGCCCACAATCGTACTATCGGTCCCCCGGAAGGAAAGATAACTAAACCCTGCCGGAAACCGGAACGCCATGGCTGCAAACTGCTCTGTCGCCACCACATCGCTCACGACACGATAGCCGCAAACGTGCATGCCACGGTAGCGAGGACTTGCTGCCACGGCCTCCAGCAAGGCCCTGCTCCCCTCTGGGTCCCACAAGTCGTCAATCATGTCCCGGTAGCACTCGGCACGCAGCAGCTCGCGTACGTCTAGGCCCTGCCAGTTCGTCAGCTCCGCCATATCACCCGGCAAACGCAAATAGGACAACCACGCAAAGACCAGGCTGTCCACCGCGCAGAACGGCCGCTCCTCAAACGGATCAAACGCCGTCTGGGCATAGGTCAAAAAATTAGGCGAATCCGACATGGCCCTCCCATCAACTATGGTGTATTGGGATGGTGCATTGGGGTCAGGTTACTTTGCACCAAAAGGCGCCCGGGCCGTGTGGACCCGGACGCCTTCATTGTAGCTTTTCGCTCTAGCGAGCTTGATTTAGCAGGAGAAATCGACGCTGTCGATGATGTCCTTGAGGGCCTTGGCGGAGACGGTGAGCTCATGCTGCTCGTCATCGTTCAGCGGCACGGGGACGCGGCAGACAACGCCGTCGCGGCCAACGACAGTCGGCATGGAGATGGCAAGATCGGACAGGCCATACTCGCCCACCATGAGCGAGGAGACAGGCAGAACGGTCTGCTCATCGCGCATAACGGCGGTGCAGATGCGCTTGACGGCCATGGCGACGCCATAGTAGGTGGCGTGCTTCTTCTCGATGATGGTGTAGGCGGAGTTCTTGACGTCCTCAGCGATGCGCTTCTCGGCAGCCTCATGCTCCAGGTGGCCGTGAAGCTCACAGAAGGTGTTCAGCGGAACGCCGGCAACCTGAGCGCTGGACCAAGCGACAAACTCGGAGTCACCGTGCTCGCCCATGACATAGGCCTGGACATCGCGCGGGTCAACCTCGACGTGGGCACCAAGCATCTGCTGCAGACGGCCAGTGTCGAGCACGGTGCCAGAGCCGATGACATGGCCCTCGGGCAGGCCGGACATCTTGATGGCAGCATAGGTCAGAACATCAACCGGGTTGGAGACGATTAGCAGAATGCCGTCGAAGCCGGACTTCTTAATCTCGGGGATAATGGACTTAAAGATGTTGACGTTCTTGTTGACCAAGTCCAGGCGGGTCTCACCGGGCTTCTGGGCAGCGCCAGCGGTGACGACGATCATGGCGGCGTCGGCGACATCGGAATAATCGCCGGCGTAGATCTTCATCGGCTCGGCAAACGTCATGCCGTGCGCGATATCCAGGGCCTCACCCTCGGCGCGGTTCTTGTCCACGTCGATGAGGACCATCTCGGAGAACAGACCGCTCTGCATCAGAGCGAACGCCGAAGACGAACCGACGAAACCGCAGCCGACAATAGCGACCTTCTTCTCGTTAACCATTAGAAACTCCCATCTCTCTCCACAAACAAGCCGCCCGGGAACGACCCGAGCGGCTTGTCGTAATCCCAATACATCCAATCGGGACTTTGATTATGCTCCTATTCGCAGCCAAAAATCGACCGTTTACCGAAATTGTTTGCAGAATTCGTAAAATAACTGCACGAAATCGGTTTCGAGCTATTGACGGGTCGAAATAGGTTTCTAATACAGGCCCGCCTCGCGAATGGCCTCGACAGCCAAAGCGATCTGATCGGGCGGCAGGACCAGCGCCATACGCACGTGCCCCTCGCCCGAAGGACCAAAGCTCGCGCCCGGCGTCACCACAACGCCGGCCTTCTCCATAAGCTCCTCGCAAAACGCCATGGAATCGGTGCGACCACCGGGAAGCTTGGCCCACACAAACATAGAGCCATGCGCGTTGGGACGCTCCCAGCCCAGGCCCTCAAGACCGTCGCACAGGGCATCGCGGCGTTCCTGGTACTTCAGACGCTGCGCCTCGACCTCATCGCGCGGACCGTTCAGGCACGCGATAGCGGCCTTCTGAATCGGGAAAAACATACCGAAGTCGATCTGACCACGCAGCTTGGCAAAGGCCGAGACAACATCCTCGCGACCGACCAAAAAGCCGATGCGGGCACCGGTGACGTTAAACGACTTGGAAAGCGAGAAGAACTCCACGCCCACCTCAAGCGCACCGGGATACTGCAAGAAGCTGCCGCCGGGCTCGCCGTCAAACACGATGTCGGAGTACGCGTTGTCGTGAACGATGAGCAGATCATGCTCGCGGGCGAAAGCGATAATCTCCTCGTAGACCTCGGGTGTGCCCACCGAGCCCACCGGGTTCGCAGGCAGCGACACGATCATATACTTGGCACGATCGGCCACCTCGGGATCGATACCCGCCACATAGGGCAGGTAATTATGCTCGGCAACCAGCGGATAGTATTCGAGCTTGGCATCGGCGATCTTGGCACCCGCCTCAAAGACCGGGTAGCACGGATCGGGAACCAGAATGGTGTCACCCGGATCGAGCAGGGCCAGGCCCAAATGGCCCACGCCCTCCTGCGTGCCGTTGCACGACTGCACCATAGACGGCGTAATGCCCGAAACGCCAAAGCGGCGCTCGTAGTAATCGCACACGGCTTGCTTGAGTTCGGGCAGGTCGCGCAGGGCATACTTCCACATCTCGGGATCCTGGGCCGCTTGCGTGAGCGCCTCGACCACGTGGTCGTACGGCTTAAAGTCGGGCGTGCCCACGCTCATGTTGTAAATGGTCTTGCCCTGAGCCTTCAGCGCGAGAAGCTTGTTGTTGAGCGAGGCGAAGACCTCCGCGCCAAAGCGGTCGAGACGCTGCGATGCCTGCATGGTGCCACCTTTCGATATGAAAAACGCGGCGCTCCGACAAGAGCGCCGCGCGATACGGGCCATCAGATTGCAAAAGTGTAACGCTTGCAACCCCCGTATTGGTTCAATTTAGCCAACCTTAGTCAACTGGATTGAGCGCGTCGATCTGCGCAAGCCACAGTCGCGAGCTGGCGTCACTCGGCATACGCCAATCGCCACGCGGGCTGAGCGTCACCGAGCCCACCTTGGGACCATCGGGCAGGCAGCTGCGCTTAAACTGCTGGGCAAAGAAGCGACGATAGAACGTACGCAGCCACGTGTGGACGGTCTTGGCATCGTAGACGCCCTCGAAGCTCTTGAGCGCCATGCGGTAGATCTTGCCCGGCTCAAAGCCAAAACGCAGCAGGTAGTAGAGGAAGTAGTCGTGCAGCTCGTACGGGCCCACCAAATCCTCGGTCTTCTGCGCAATCTCGCCATCGCCCGTGGGCGGCAGAAGCTCGGGGGACACCGGCGTGTCGAGGATATCGAGCAAGACCTCGGCAATACGCCCGCCAAAGACATCAGCCGCATAGCGTACCAGATGACGCACAAGCGTCTTGGGCACGCTCGCATTGACGGCATACATGCTCATGTGGTCTCCGTTATAGGTAGCCCAGCCGAGCGCCAGCTCCGACAGGTCGCCCGTGCCGATGACAAAACCGCCAGCCTGGTTGGCCAAATCCATCAGAATCTGCGTACGCTCGCGGGCTTGGCTGTTCTCGTAGGTCACGTCCTGCACGGCCGGATCGTGCTCGATGTCCTTGAAGTGCTGCTCCACGGCCGCGTGGATCGAAACCTCGCGGAAGCTCACACCCAGGTCGCGGGCGAGCGACTCGGCATTCGACTTGGTGCGATGCGTCGTGCCAAAGCCGGGCATGGACACGGCCGTGATACCGGTGCGCGGCAGCCCCAGTGCATCGAAGGCACGCACGGTCACAAGCAGTGCCAGCGTGGAGTCCAGGCCTCCCGAAAGACCGATGACTGCAGCCTTGGTACCCGTATGGGCAAGGCGGGTCTTGAGGCCGGCGGTCTGCAGGTCGAGGATGGTCTCGCAACGCTCGGCCAGGTCACCATGGTCGGCCGGCACAAAGGGCGCGCGGGGGAAGACACGGTCGATGTCGAACGCATCGCGCAGGACAGGCTCGTCTGCCAGCACGCCCTCAAACGAAAACTCAACGGTTGTGGCCTCCGGCGCATCGTCCGTGCGCGTCCACGTCGTCGAGCGGCGGCGTTCGGCAACCAGACGGTCAAGGTCAACATCGGCGACGGCCATATCGCAGGTAAGGAGCTTCGTTGCCGCCAGCTTAGAGCCGTTTTCGTAGACGAGGTTCTCGCCCGCAAAGACCATATCGGTCGTGGACTCGCCCTCGCTCGCGTCTGCATAGGCATAGGCACAGTACAGGCGCGCGCTCTGATTGGAGATGAGGCTGCGGCGATAGTCTGCCTTACCGATAATCTCGTCCGAGGCCGACGGGTTGAGGATCACCGTCGCACCGGCAAGCGCCATCTCGGTCGAAGGGGGCGCCGGCACCCACAGATCCTCGCAGACCTCAACGCCCAGCACCATATCCTCGGCACCTTCATCACAGCAGCGGTAGAGAAGCCCCGAACCCAGCGGAACCGGACCCTGACCGGCAAACTCGACCCACACAGGATCCGCAGGCGCCGGAGCAAACCAGCGGCGCTCATAGAACTCGCCATAGTTGGGCAGATGCTTCTTGGCCGTGAGGCCCAAAAGCTCGCCCGCGCAGCACACGGCGGCGCAGTTGTAGATATTCTCGGCAACTGCAACGGGAAGGCCGATGGTAAAGACAATCGGCAGCTCGCGGGTTTCATCGAGAATATGTGCCAGTGCGGACTCGCAGGCATGCAGTAATGTGCGGTTATGGAACAGATCGGCTGCGGTATAGCCAGTCAGGTTAAGCTCGGGCAACACCAGCGCGCGAACGCCGCGCTCGGCAGCATCGCGAACAGCCGCCAGCGCAACCTCGGCATTGCCCTCGACATCGGCAACGCGAATCCGCGGCGAAGCCGCCGCCACACGCAAAAAGTCATCGTTCTTATTAGCCGAAACGCAGCATTGCCTTGTTGATCTGGACACTGGAGGCCCCTTCTACCCTGAGATTCAGTCTAACGGACGTTCACATATCTCTAACTAGCCAAAGCAACCTCCCAGTTTACTGAGAGGCCAACCTGTGCTAAGAGCATGTATTTCAAAAATATCTTTAATTAAAAAAGGAGAAATCGATAATCGACTTCTCCTTTAAGCGAGGCGAGTAAATTCCGAAACTAATGGCAGAATTTATCCATGTAGTCCTCAAAGTCGAACACTTCCACCACGACGCCCTCTTCCTGAAACTCTTTCAGTTGCTCCAAGAGATCTTTGTTAATAACGTCCATGCAGAAACCTCCTCTATCTAATTAATTGTAGTATATCTGCTTTCATGCAATTATCAACCAACTTGTTTAATTGCTCCTCGTTTGCCGATAGTCCCTCTTTTTTCAAAATGTCGCGCACCTCGTTCTTAGTAATCGGCTTTTCAAACAACGAAAGCAAAGCGAACGAAAAATCATTAACCGCACACATTCTATGGGTGGCACAACTCAGCAGTACTCTTAACCCCTCTTTTGAGCGTCCGACTTCTTTCACAAACGAACTTTTAACCAATTGAAAACCATTATCGTGCATTACATAATCGGCATCGATATTTGTATTCAGCAATCCATAATGCAACAGTTCTTCTATCGCCCTTGTCAGCTCGAGGTCGCCCTGATCAAGGATAAGAGAAATGCTACAATCGGCCTCCAATAAACGGGCCAACTTAAGGTATACCAACTGGGAAACAGCATAGACATGATGGTATTCAGAATTATAGAAGTAGGCAAATGGCTCAACGAGCACGACAGAGGTCTTGGAATCCAGCCAGATTCGATCAGCTGGATTTAGACTAGTTAGCCGTCGCTTTACTTTGGTCAAATGTCCCTTATACCTGACAGCGTGAATAGAATCTAGGATCCAGGTCACCTCTGAAATATGAAGCCGCTGGGGCAAGTCAATTGTGTCGCTACCGTTTATGACCTCTTGCATATAAAAATCAATATGATGCTCATCAGATAAGGATTTTGCTTCATTTAAAGTTAAACCAGTGCCTGAAACATAATCCACTTCGAGGCGCAAATCCTCATATTGGGACTTCGGCATTACAGAGACACCATACTTATCGGGATGATTCCAAACATCCGACCCCATAACGAGACCAAAATTCGTAAATCCTCTCGTGGAATATGGAACACCACATACCTGTTTTGAATAATTCAAAACATTCTCTGTATAAGCTAAGGTGTTCAGAGCCTCTTCTTTAGTTTCGGTCGGAAAGCCAATCATAAAGAATAGATGAACAGGAATACCCGCATTGAGACAATCATGGATATTGCGATCAATCCAATCAACTCTCGTGTTCTTCTTCATTAGATCAAGAACTCTTTGGTTGTATGACTCGAGGCCAAACTGAATCTGCCTACATCCACTTTGGTATATCTTGTTGAAAACGTCTGTACTTAGGGTTGGAGAGAACCTCGTTTCTCCATGCCAGAAAAACGTTTTTCCCGATGCGTTTATTTCATCCGCGAGTTGCTCCATTCTTTTGCCTTCGAATGTTTCATCCACAAAAGAGAAAACTCTCGTGCCGTATTTTTCATTTAACCGACACATTATTTCAAATACTCTCGATATGGGCATCTTTCGGTAACAACCACCAGTAGCACCGGGAATGGTGCAGAAGGCGCAATGATTAAAACACTGCCTAGAGGAATAAACCGGCAATATTAACTCAGGCATGAAGTATTTAGAAAGGGCGAAGCCATCGAAATCGGGAACTGTATCGTTGATAAATGTTTGCTCAATCCGATGGTTTTTATATATCTTTCCACCTTTAGCATGGCAAAGGTTTGGAACACAGTCGAGATTGTCATCACCAGAGTCAAGAGCCTCAAGAAGACGTGCAAGCGGCTCTTCGCCGTCATACATCATTATCGAATCAATGTATTCAAAAAAGGGATGCCATTCTTTCATGCAGTCATCTGCTAAACGAGTAATGTAATTGCCGCCCAATGAGACGTGTTTAACAGATGGACATTCTTCTTTAATCAGTTTCGCTAACGTAACTGCGGAAATCAATTGGAAACAGCCGCTCACCGAAATCCCAATAAACTCGATTTTTTCCCTCTGAATACGCTTAAGAAAGGCAGTTTCATAGAAGGAAATAAACGGATTATGCAAGGTATCCGCAAGCGATTTCATTATTTCTGGTGTCGAATAATAATCATAGGGCAGATCTATGGAGTTGAACGTGTATTTAACTCCATATGAGACGTGATTTATGATATAGAGTGCATTTCTAAAAATGTTTTCAGCATATTGTCTTTCTTTTAGATTAAAGTATCTCTTTGATCTGAAAATATCTTTTGCTTCGTCAACATTAAGTGCTGACTTTTGTATCAACTCGATTGTTAATTGAACATTCGAACTAAACGAATCCTTTGATTCCCGATACCTTTTACAGCACTCTTCGACATGTCTAAAAGATAGGAGGTCATCGTAAAATTCCACGTTTAAGTCAACAATGTCAACTTTGTATTGTTCAACCTCTTGAAGATATGACTTCAAAACAGGCAAGGCAAGATACGGCCCCACTGGACTCCATCCTGGGGGAAATACTAAAAGCGTTTTAGGCATATCAACGTCACATCTTTCGCAAATAATTCAATTGAAACACAACTACCATCATAATTGAAAATACACCAAGTCCTGTAACGAGAATTGAGAACATCGCGATGCTCGTGAACAGCGAAACAAGGAGTGTTGAAATAACAACAGCAACCGATTGCAAAGACTCCCTAATTGAAAACAGGCTCATCGATTCAGATCCGTCTCTCGCCAAATCCTGCAGCGATGTTATGAGAAGCACATCTTGAATGGCGTTTCCGGCACCGACGATAAAAAGGAAAATAAACGATATCCCAGACGCATAGCGATAGCCAAACGCCAGATACGCACCGAGCGCAAGATACGTCACAAAACAATATGATTTAACGCAATCGGAACCACTGATTAAACGACCGTATATTGTATTTCCGAACAACAGTCCGATTGTAAGACTACTCTGAAGGAATCCGTATTGTATCGATGACGAGTCAAATTGCAATTGCGCTATAGCTGGCAAAAGAGAATTCAGAGAGCCGAATGCCACGCCACTAGAAATATCGATTAATAGGAAACCAATTGCCAAGTGCTTCGCGTTAAGATCACTAAATGCAGTCCAGTTTTTTTCATTTTTGCTTATCCCCTCTTTATCATTAACCTCGATAACCGACGGAACATCTCGCAGCAACCAGAACGACGCGGCAAAAGAAAGCGCGTCTAATGCAAGAACAGCCTCCGCCCCAAATTGAGCGACAACAAAACCGCCGGCAACTGGCCCCAGAACCATCATCAAATTCTGCAGAAACCCAAACGAATTATTAATTACGTCGCGATTGATACTATTCGTATTGGCTCTTAACAACGAGTAAAAGCAGGGCATTTCAACCGTTCGGCAAAGCGATACCGCGCACGTAATAGCAAACATACTCCATTTACTATCAACAAAAATATAGCAAACGAATAATCCCGCGCGAATTAAGTCTGCCAATCTCATGGCCTGCAGTGTCCCGATACCCATCTTCTGAGGCAGCTGCGCGAGCGCAACTGAAAACAGAGCGGGGGCAAATCTGCAGCAGACCATCAAAGCAGTTGCAGAAACATCGTGAGTTACCTCGTAAATCAGCATTGGCAAAGCAATATTCGCACACCAATTGCCTATTTCGCTTATCCCTCTAGCAATATATAGGACCCGAACCGGACGGCTAGCTCTCAATACCGTGAACATCAGGATTAACCTCGTATTTCAGGCCTCGCTCATCCCTTAATAGGAATCCATAATCAACCAAGTACCGCCTCAATACGGCATAATCAGGATAGAGCTGTGACAGCACACGATTAACCTGAAGCTCCGTATAACTTGTATTTAATTCAAAGAAAGAGACGGCCCATAGCAGCATGATTCTTTTATAGCTTTCCTTTTTTGGAATTGAAACCAGCTCGCCATTCTTGAGAAATCGTTTTTTAAAGTCTATTAGCTCATCCATTCACATCCTCCATTTCATACGCATCTAATACTAAAAATGCATACGCTTTAGGTCATCGTATTCGGCTTCTTTATTCGAACTAAACTCGAACTAATCTAAATTATTTGCTCAAACACTCTTCGAAAGCTCGTTTTTCACTCTGAGTAAAATGCCCTTCCCAGTCAGTCCACGAACAGGAAGGCAACTCACAGCGAGCGGAGTCGAAGCCCTCTACCGTCGGTCGTTCAAAATGCACGATAACCTTTTCGATATCCCCATCTGTTATCAGGTCAGAATGAACGACCTCGGTACCGTCTTCGAATGTCATATACGGGTACATCACGTAAACCACCTCGCAATCGTTAATCCAGTTTAGCATCAAGCTATTGCACCAAAGACAGCAAGCCCCCTTGATGAGTTGATGGTATCTGTTAAATGTCACGTACGATTCACATCTGGTGGGTACCCTGATGGCTACACGAAACGAAGCAGATTTACACCGGGAGGACCCCGTATGACAACCAAGTACACCGACGCGCCGCGCACGCGCGTCATGACGCCGGCATCGCTCAACAACGGCGTGCACGAGAACCATTCCATCGGACAGACCATGGCCATCGCGCCCAAAAAGGGCCTGTTCGACGACATCTCCATTCCCCAGATCGTCGCCGGCGCCGCAGCTGCCGCCACGAGCGTTGCGCTTGCCTCCAAGATCGGTATCGCTGGTTCAGTAATTGGTGCCGCCGTGAGCTCGGTCATCACCGTTGTGTCCTCGCAGGTCTACCGCCACTTTATCTCTGCCAGCGCCGAAGCAATCAAGGGCACGCATGCCGCTGTCGACTACCCTGCCGGCGCCTACGAGCCCGTTGAGCCCGATGTCGAGGAGCACCTAGGTGGCGCCGCGACCACGCAGGAAATGCGCCAGGTTGCGGGACGCGCGACCACGGCGCGCGTCGCCCCTAACAGCCTGCGCGCCAAGGCCGCGGCAGAGCGCAGCCAGACGCAAAAGAAGGTCATCGTCTTCTCGATCGCCATCGCCATCGCCGCGGTCATCGCCTGCACCGGCGCCATCCTTATCACCACCGCCGGTGAGGGTCTGGGCGAGCGTCCCGAGCCGATTCTGTCGTCGCGCACGACCGAGCACGACGCGGATAGCACTGGTCAATCGCAAAGCCAGCAGGCACAGGCGGACGGCACGCAAGACAGTTCTACCTCTGCCGATTCGTCCTCGAACACCCAAAACCAATCGCAGAGTGCCAATTCCTCTACGAACAGCAGCGGCACGCAATCCGGCACGACCGACTCAAGCCAAACGACTGATGGCTCTCAGTCGAGCACGGGCGACCAGGCGAGCGGCAATACATCGGGCACGGGATCTACCGACAGCAGCAACACCAACAGCTCGAACAGCTCGAGCGGCACCGCGTCCGACACGGCATCTGACAGCTCGAGCCAAGGCACGGCATCGGGCAACTAAGCACGTTTGCCTCTCATAGATAACCGACCTGCATAACGGGCGCGAACCGGCAAACGGTCGCGCCCGTTTGCCTTGGGCGCCGAGGTAGCAAGCCCCGCACGATGGTAAGATGCTTTGGTGTGTAAAGAGGAGATTTGCCATGAGCAAGACAATAGTTACGCCCACGCTATCGCTGGGCAACCACATCTATCTGTATCGTCTGCTGCGCGACGCGATTGGGTGCGGCAAGCAAACGTTTATGACGCAGGTCGAGGAGGCGCTCGCCGCCGGCGACATGACCGCTTATGACCTGGGCTTCGAGTCCACGCGCGAGCTGCTCGAGGAGCTCGACGACTGCATTAGACTGACCGTCTTTAAGGGCGGTCGCCTGTATGCCACCGTCATCGCCAACGATACCTGGGATGCCGCCCTTGCCAAGGGCGAGGACAAGCCCAAGGCAGCCAAGGGAGCCAAGCAGTCCTACAAAAAGAAAAAGCGCGGCGAGAAGGACCTCAAGGCCGTGCGCCCTAAGCACGTTAAGCGTCCCGAGCCCGAAGCCATGGTTGAAGCCGCGCCGGAACCCGAGCCCGAGGCAGAGATCGAAGTCGCTATTGAGGTAACAGCAGAAGCCGAAACCGAAATCGCCGCCACGACCGATTCCAAAGTCATATCCGAGCAGGAAGCCACTGCGGAGCTCGACGAGGCTCCCAAGTCGACAACCGAAGAAGCCGCTGACCAGCCTGAGACGCCTGCGTTCCAAAACAGCGATGTCTTTGGCGACGAGGCTGAGGACGATCAGTCCGACGAGCCCGCCGATCAAGGCGCTACCGAGTCGGCGCCGGAGCCCGAGACGCCGCAGCCCGCCATCTCGCTCACGGTCGTCTATGATCCCGAGAACGCCAACGCCGGCATCACCACCATGGCATCCACGCCCATCGAGGCAAAGCCGAGCGTCGAGAACGAGAACGCGACGCAGGTTGAGGTTGAAACTGCAGCTGCAGACGCGCCCGTCACCGTGGAGCCCGCAGATTCCACGATCAAACCGGACTCGACGCCAGAGCCCGCACCCGTCATCAAGTCCGTGCCCACCGCTGCTTGCGACCAAATTCCCGCACCGGCACCGGCTCCGGCACCCGCAGCAGCCCCAACCCCCGCACCTGCAGCGCCCGCCATCCCCAAGGACTTCCCCGTCGATTTCACAACCGAGATCTTCTGCCCCGGCCCGCTTCTGCACCAGCTGTCAACCTATCTCCCCTACGGCGCCGACACCCTCGGCATCGTCGGCGAGTACTACTGGATCGCCCGCGAGCGCGGTACCATCGAGGTCGCGCGAAACCGCGCAAGCTTCCCCCTGCGTTACACGCAGGCCGGCGAGCGCCGCGAAGTCACCGTGCGCATCCGCCGCAACACCACCGGCGGTCTCGGAGCCGCCTGGGCCATCGACAAGGTCGAAGCCCCGGTCGAGTAAAAAACGGCCTCGGATAGCCAATTGACCATCCGAGGCCGTTTGAATTCAGGCCTTTTAGTTGTCATCGGTGCATATAGACACCAGAGAAGCAAGCTCATCCTCAAGTTGCGGAGCAAAGTATCTAAAAGAAACCTGCGCTCCAGTCGGTATCGACTCAATCATATTCGCAGCATTATCTGAAACTCGGTACGATGCAGTTTCACCTGTCTTCAAATCCTCTATTGAACAGACAGAGTCTTCAGCATCAATCGACCTAAGCACGCCTTTTCCTTGTAACATCACATCGGCATGCCCGCCAGCTATTTCTAATGAACCTGAGTCTGTCGCAGTCACTTCTCCGGAACCTCCGCGCGATATCTCTTCCTTTGTTGAACAGCCCACCAATGAAGCCATCAGCACCAAAGACAGAGCTAGACGAATCGCCCTACTTCGAAAAAGTCGTTCCATAAGTCCACGCATAATAGCTCTGATCATACTTCAGGAAGGATAAAGATGAATTCCAGCCGTCCGCTATGCCAATCATCTGCCTTGTCTCTCCAGTTTTCTTACCAGTAAGTGTGGCGTAAGCCTCCGCTGTTACAGAATGGGCTGATCCGTTGTACAAACTCGCATGTAAAACATTCGGTCTATTAGAGTTAATCTCATTTTGAATGCTCGCGACAGCCGGAGAGGAGACAGTGCGGGCGATAAGAGTACTTCCTCTGCTTGCGCAGTAATTTGTAAACCCCGTTGCACAGGTTGATATCGGCGTTCCACCCAAAACAACGCCGGGAACAGTCTGTTCTTCATCGGAAAGAGCATGGGTATTGGTGTAATTCCATATCTGCATATATTGCGAAGGGTCGCTATATAAATTGGCAATGCCATACAGTTCCGCAACGTTCGAAAAAGCTGTCACCATACAAGCATAGTGGGCGGTAAGCCTCTTAATCTCGCTTTCATCATATGACATAAACTGAGAAATGGAACGAAATCCAGATACTGTGTAATCCTGCATTTGAGTTGCGTAAATTACAACATCGTTCCAGCTTGAGGGTTTATTCGATAAAACGACAGGCCGTCCTTCTATGGAAACAGCCGGGATTGTTCTTCCGCAATTTGTTGTTATTGAACCGTCCAAAGATTGCACGCCGAATTCGAATGGATTGATCATTACGACTGGGTTATTGAACGAATAAGACTCGACACCAAGATCTCCTCCCCGATCCATAGGGCTGACTAAGCCGTCTCCAAAACGATATCCCGTAAGTATTTCATCATCTGAAGCATCTAAAACCAAATAGCCCGCGGCTCTATTGGATGTCACAACCGGAACAATGTAACCAAGCGGGGACCCATCAACATCTACAAAAGGAATAGGGTCAGAAGGCGTATACGAATAGCCGAGGAGTCCCTTTATATATTTATCGGCAAGCTCTTGCGCAATTTCAGAAGTAAATTGTATCTGCTCACCATCAATATTGCCCGTCGAAGCAAAAACCTCTTTCGGACGTGCGGCTAAGGCGACAATTGAAGACGCGACAAGTTGCAGAAAACGACGACGCGAAAGCATATGTTCTTCTTTCTAGAGAAGCGACTTATAAGGTACTCCTATTCTATAATCTTTTTTTTAACGTTACAGCACTGGTTATATTTCAATTCGATTTGCTTATGTCCTTGCAACCCAATGCGTCTTTACGTTTTAAACGGAATTAGAAAATCACTCATAGCAAAAACGGGCTTTAATCCCAAAGAGATGACTTTGATTATGAATCAAACCAGCAGCCAGGGCATAGCTGCAGTGCAATCGCTACAAGAAAGGCCGCCCTTGGTGGCGGCCTTTCTACTTGCTACTAGTCGCGCGTCAGCTTGCGGTGGATACGATGCGGCTGGGCTGCGTCCTCGCCCAGGCGCTCGATACGGTTGGCTTGATAGGCCTCAAAGTTGCCCTCGAACCAATACCAGTTGCCCGGATTCTCGTCGGTGCCCTCCCACGCCAGAATGTGCGTGGCGACGCGGTCCAGGAACATACGGTCGTGGCTAATGACCACCGAGCAGCCCGGGAACTCGAGCAGCGCCGCTTCGAGCGAGGAGAGCGTCTCGACGTCGAGGTCGTTCGTGGGCTCGTCGAGGAGCAGCAGGTTGCCGCCCTGCTTGAGCGTAAGCGCCAAGTTCAGACGGTTGCGCTCGCCACCGGAAAGTACGCCAGCGCGCTTCTGCTGGTCCTGGCCCTTAAAGCCAAAGCTCGCCACATAAGCACGGCTCGGAACCTCGGTCTCGCCGACCATCATGTGGTCCAGGCCGTCCGAGACGACCTCCCACAGGTTCTTATCGGGGTCGATGCCGGAACGGTTCTGGTCGACGTAAGAAATCTTGACGGTCTCGCCCACCTCGAGCTCGCCCGAAGTAAGCGGCTCCAGACCCACAATCGTCTTGAACAGCGTGGTCTTACCGACACCGTTGGGGCCGATGACGCCCACGATGCCGTTGCGCGGCAGGGTGAATGATAGGTCGTCGATGAGCACACGGCCATCGAACTCCTTATGCAGGTGATGGGCCTCGAGCACCTTGTTGCCCAGGCGCGGTCCGACGGGAATGCGGATGTCGGTCCAGTCGAGCTTCTGGCTTGCGCGGGCCTCGGCCTCCATCTCCTCGTAGCGAGCCAGACGGGCCTTGTTCTTGGCCTGGCGAGCCTTGGGCGAGCTGCGTACCCACTCGAGCTCGGCCTCCATGCGCTTGGCGAGCTTGGCGTCGCGGTTGCCCTGCGCCTCGATACGGGCGGCCTTGGTCTCCAGATACGTGGAGTAGTTGCCCTTGTAGGGATAAAGGTGACCGCGGTCGACCTCGCAGATCCACTCGGCAACGTTATCCAGGAAGTAGCGATCGTGCGTGACGGCAAGCACCGCGCCCTGGTAGTTGTGCAGGAAGTGCTCGAGCCACAGGATCGATTCGGCGTCCAGGTGGTTCGTGGGCTCGTCGAGCAGCAGCAGGTCGGGAGCCTCGAGCAGCAGCTTGCACAGGGCCACGCGACGGCGCTCGCCGCCGGAAAGTACGTTGACCGGCATGTCGGAATCGGGCAGCTGCAGGGCGTCCATGGCCTGGCCGAGCTTGGAATCGATATCCCAGCCGTCGGCGGCGTCGATCTCGTCCTGGAGCTTTCCCATCTCGGCCATGAGGGCGTCCATGTCGCAATCCGGGTCGCACATCTCCTCGCCGATCTTATTGAAGCGATCGACCTTGGCGATCATGTCGCCAAATGCCATGCGCACGTTCTCGATGACGGTCTTGTCGTCGTCGAGCGGCGGCTCCTGCTGCAGGATGCCCACGGTGTAGCCGGGGGTGAGCCTGGCATCGCCGTTGGAGACCTCCTCGATGCCGGCCATGATCTTGAGCAGGGTCGACTTGCCCATGCCGTTGGGACCCACGACGCCGATCTTGGCACCGGGGTAGAAGCTCAGGGTCACGTCGTCAAGGATTACCTTGTCGCCATGGGCCTTGCGAGCCTGATACATCTGGTAGATAAACTCTGCCATTTGCCTTTTTTATCCTTTCTACCTGCTGTTTCCCTTTTTTGTTTCGCTTTAATGGAAACAAAATGAGGGAACCAGCTCTGAAACGTAACGAAAAAGGGGCATGGTTGCCCACACCCCCTAATACTACCTGGGAAAAGTCCCCCGGAACATACTATGAACTGCGTACGCTAGTTTTCCGCAACCTTAACGAGCGGCTCGCTGCGATTTGCGCCACAACAGATACGAGTAGAGGTAGACGGCTCCAACCGAACCAAACGCCAGAACCGCAATCACCGCGGCGACGACTTCACTCGAAAGCACGCTGCCCGCCACGCCCATCACAATCAGGCCAATACCCAGCACCATAAAGCAGGCACCGCCAAAACGCTGCGTACGGCGCCAGTTTTCGGGATCGGCAAGCGCCCAAGGTGTCTTGATACCGAGCGTATAGTTCTGCTTCACACGCGGCAAGTAGTTGCCTACGCCGATGAACAGCAAACCGACAACACCGGAAATCAGCACGTTAACCGAACCGACCGCCGGCACCACGCCCCAGACCGTAAGCTCTCCCAGCCAGCTTATGGCGCACATGAACAAGGTGAAGGCGATTACGAAGCCCTGGTAGAACTTGCCCGAGGTTCGATATGCCTCACCTTTGGGGTCGATGCGCGGCACCACGCAGAACATTGCGAGAAGCGCCAGAGGCAGCACGCCGAGCGCGGAGGCCATCCAGCTAGGACCCCAACCGTCGACGGCGCCGTTCGCGCCCCAGTGCGTGGGAATCTGCGCAGGCAAGCTCGGCATCACCATGAGGTGCGCTACGACATTGGCGACGCACAGAGCGACCAGCGCAATCCACACGCGCGACGATACCCCCGTGGGGTGAATGCCCTTGTTTTCGTTATTCATCCTTATCACCTTCCGTGTTTGTAAAACCCATAAACCAGCCAATCAAATCCTGCATGACGGTGGTGTTTAAGCTGTATACGATGTTTTGGCCATGGCGCTCGTCGGTCACCAACCCGGCGTTTTTGAGCGTCGCCAAGTGATGGCTTAGCGACGGCTTACTGATATCGAAATGCTCGGCAAGCTCCCCCGCCGTGCAATTGCCCTCGCGCAGCAACTCCAAAATGCGCCGTCGCGTTGGATCGGCAAGCGCCTTAAAACCCTCTCCCGGCATAAGACCTCCTCTCATCATCTCTCATGACGCGCACACTATACTCGATATTTAGATGTTTGTCTAACTATCTAATCTTGTACTCAAAAAAATAGCCGCCTCCGCGTAATGCGAAGACGGCCACTTCTCACGCTACAAACGTGTTTTAGAGTTGGCCAACCCGCTGCAACGGGTGCCATCTGCTTCAATCTTATGCGAACCCCGATCCCATTTCAACAAGCCCAAGGGCTCAAATGGAATCGCGATAACACCTATAATGGCGATAGCTAAAACACGATTCGCTTCCCCATCGGAGGATGTCTATGACCGAAACCGCTGCCGCTCTCGTCGAGACACGCGACACCAAGCTCGAGATCATCATGGGCCGCGAGGCACTCGATAAGCTCGCCGATGCTACGGTGTTGGTGCTCGGCTGCGGAGGCGTGGGCTCCAACTGCTGCGAGGCACTCGCCCGCGGCGGCATTGGTCATTTCGTCATTCTGGACAAGGACATCGTCGCGCCCAGCAATATCAATCGCCAGGCTATCGCCTTTCACAGCACCATCGGCAAGCGCAAGGTCGATGTTATGGAAGCCATGATCCACGACATCAATCCCACCGCCACCGTTATCAAACGCACCGAATACCTGCTGAGCGACAACATCGACGAGTTCTTCGCGAGCGTTTTGGAGCAGACGGACGGCAAGCTCGACTACGTCGTCGACGCCATCGACACCATCTCGGCCAAGCTCACCATTGCCAAATATGCTCAGGACCACGACATTCGTTTGGTTAGCTCCATGGGCGGGGCCAACAAGCTCCATCCCGAGTGCCTCCGCTTTGCCGACATTTTCGATACGGTACGCGACCCCATGAGCCGCATCATGCGCAAAGAATGTAAGAAGCGCGGAATCAAGAGTCTGCACGTGCTGTTTAGCTGCGAGGAATCGGTTAAGACCCAACCCCGCGACCCGTCCAACATCCACGAGCGTACCGAGTTGGGTACCGCCAGCTTTATGCCGCCCATCATGGGTCAGATGATTGCCGGCGAGGTTATCCGCCAGATCAGCGGGCGCGGCACCGAGCGCGTACGCGCCGACGGCCAACGCCTGGACTAGCAGGATGTCCTGCGATGGAACCGCAATTCTTTGACACGCATTGTCATCTTGATTTGATGCTCGGCCCCGATGCTGCAGCCAGTGAGTCGGCGGCGTCGGGTCTGGGGCTCTTTGATTGCGGGGTCGACCCACGCGACTTTTCGGCCGCAAACGAGCGCGCCCGTCGCCTACCAGGCATCATCGCTGGCGTTGGGCTCCACCCCTGGTGGCTCGCCGACGGCCGCTGCGGTCCTGCCGAAGTCGATCTGCTTTGCGAAGTTGCTGCCCAAGAGCGCTACATCGGCGAGGTGGGACTCGACTTTTCCGCACGCTTTGCCGGAAGTGAGCCGCTACAAATTCAGGCATTTGACCGGCTCTGCGATACACTCGTGCAGCATCCTCTTACCGGGCGCGTGATATCAATTCACGCCGTTCGTTCGGCAGGAGCCGTACTGGACGTCCTCGAATCGCATGGACTACTCATCCCAAGCCCCGACTCCCCCGTTATCATCTTCCACTGGTTTAGCGGCACTTCGGACGAACTCGTCCGCGCGCGTGATGCGGGCTGTTATTTTTCCGTCAACGAACGCATGCTCGCGTCTAAACGAGGACGCGAATACGCACGACAGATTCCACTCGATCGTTTACTGCTCGAGACCGATGCACCAGCGGAGGCAAACACAGAAACAAGCGCGCAGTCGCTCATCAAATCGCTCACAAGGACCTCAGAACGCATCGCCTCGCTCAAAAACTGCGACGCAGAGTGTATCGAGTCAGCAGTTTTAGCAAATGCGCACTCTGTTTTTGACCTTCGCTAGCCCCGGTGGGCAAAAAATGCCAAATATGAGTACTGCCAGCGAAATGGATACATTACTTCGAGCTTTCCGACCACCAGAATAATCTACGATTGTCCATTAACTAACACTTTCACAGTCACTCATCCTGCATTTTCGCAATCTTAAACCCCTCCAAACGCTCAAATCACGTCTGAAGGGGTCGATTTTGCTGCGACTAAATTAGTCACAGTACTCATATTTGGCTTTTTTGACCACCGAGTCACGGGAAGGCACCAATACAGCTCCCCGGAACTGCTCACCTATTCGAAAATCGGCGCTCCGTGGCCCCAAGAACCTTCCATGCCGCACACGGTCGAGGCAAACCCGGCCGCAAAGTCGAGCGCGCGCTCGATGGCCTCGGCGCCATCCTCACCACGCTTGGCGGAATCGAGATAGCACATCAAAAACGAGGTGAGGAACGAGTCGCCCGCCCCCATGGTGTCCTTCATGTCCGTTACCGGTTTAGCCAGCTGGCGGTAATAACGCTCGCCGTCGTAAGCAATGCAGCCCTCGGCGCCCGCCGTAGCCGACACAAAACGCGGACCCAAGCCCTTCACCCATGCCAGACGCTCGCGAATCTCGTCCTCACTCGCGGCATCCGCCGCACTAAAGAAAGCGAAATCGACGTAGGGCGCAATCTGCTCGTAGTACTCGTCGGTGGAGTCGTCCGAAAAGTCAAAAGAGACCGTGACGCCCGCAGCCTTCAGCTTGGGCAGCTCGCGCTCGGTAAAGCAATAGTTGCCCGAATGAACCACATCGAACTGCTTCATGTACGAAAGGTCAAAGCGATCGAGGACATAGCGCGCATCGCCACGGATACCGCCCTCGTTGGAGCCAAGGAAGACACGGTCACCGTCAACGACGGTGACGCGAGCCGCTCCGTTCTCGCCAATCATCTGCTCGCACTTGTCAAGCTCGATACCCTCATCCTCGAGGCTTGCAATGACATGCTCGGCAGCGGCGTCATTGCCAAAAATGCCCATGTATGCGGAGCGTGCGGCACCGCATTTCTTGGCATAAACGGCGAAGTTCACCGCATTGCCGCCAGGATACATGGTATGGATATGCTCGTAGCGATCGACGACGTTGTCGCCAAATCCGAGCGCGTTAACGTTAAATGCCATGGCCTTTGTCCCTTCTAGTACTCGACAACACCCATATAGCGACGGAAATCGGGATCGTGATCAAACACCTTGCCGCGTGCAGCACGCAGCTCGCAGTTCATGGCATAGAACAGCACCGGGTCCAGATAGGCACGGACGCTCGCCGGCACGGCTTCCATACCGTACTCCTTGGCATCGAGCACCATCAGCGTATCGGTATGCGTCTTAAGGAACGCCAGGGCGCGCTCGTCCATAGCACGGCACTCGCTGGAGCCCATCTGCAGGAAGTAAAAAACGCCATCCTGAGTAGCCTCGAAGGGGCCATGGAAGTACTCGGCAGAGTGGATGTAGCTGCAGTGCTGCCACTGCATCTCCATAAGAGAGCAGATAGCGAAACCGTAGGTCTGGCTAAAGTTGGGACCGCTGCCCAGAATATAGAAGAACTCGTGCTCCTGGCAAAGCTTGGCAAAGCGATCGCCCAGCTCGGCATTTACCTTCTCGCGTGCCGGGGGAAGAATCTTATCCATCTCGGCGATACCGGCATACATATCGGCAAGATCGGCGTAGCCCTCCTGCTGATCGAGCAGCTCTGCCGCAAGCGACAGCGAAATACCAGCGGGGACCTCGGCCTGCGGCACACCCTCGCCCCACGGGTAGACCCACGTGGTCCACTTGCCGGAGTCGATCTTAGATCCAGCGTTGTCGGTCTGGGCGATCACCGTAGCGCCGGCAGCAAGGGCAATCTCGCAGCCCTCGACGACCTCGGGGGTGTTGCCACTGTGGCTACAAGCGATGACCAGGGACTTCTCGCCCAGACGACGCGGACGCATAATGTCGAATTCACGCGCGGTATAGATATACGAAGTGAAGGTGGTTGCCTCGCGCTGCAGAAGCTCATGAGCCGGGATCAAATCGATCATGGAGCCACCGCAAGCAATCCAGTAGACGCTGTCGAACTTGCCCTTCTCGGCAATTGCCTCTTTGATCAGATCGTGTGCGTTCATATCCAGTTCCTTTCTTGTTTGGTCCGCAATCAATGAGATTGGCTGCGTGGCCGATAGTTGTTTTAGTCAATCAGATATTTCTCGAATGCGGCCATGTTCTTGGCATCTGCCGCCGCCGGGTCATCGTAGTAACGACCGTCCGTGATTTCCTGGCCCAGCATGCCGTCAAAACCATGGGCGTTGAGCGTGGCGACGAAGGCGTCCATATCGTGCTTGCCATCGCCCCACACCAGATGGCCATACGGGTCACCGTCGATAAAGTGCATCTCGTGAATTGCCCCATCACCAAAGGCGGCAAACCAGTCCTCGAGCGTCTCGCCTGCAACGCCCATCGCGGTTGTATCAACCATGGGCTGTAAGTACGGGCTCGCGACCTCGTCAATCATGCGCTTCGCATCGGAAACCGTCGTCACAAGGTTGCTCTCCTCGGGACGCAGGCTTTCCATCGTAAGCACCAGACCGTGCTCGCCGGCATACTCCGCTAGAATGGACAAGTGCTCGCGGCTGCGCTTCCAGGCTTCCTCGCGATCCTCGTCCCAGTCGCCCCAGCCCGAGTTGACGGACATACGGTCGCACCCAAGTACCTCGGCAAGCTCAATGCCGTGCTTAAAGTACGCCAGGCTGCGCTGTTCATGCAGCGGCTTGCGTGCGCAGTATTGCCAAGGATAGACAACATTCTCGGGGCACAGAGTACGATACCTAAGCCCACGGTCTGCAGCCTTTTTCGCCAGGACCTCAGCCTCAAAGTAGCCCGTGTGGTCGAGCGTCACATGCGGCTCCGCACACCACAGCTCAATGGACTCAAAGCCCAAACGCTGCTGCGCGTCAAGGAAGTAATCGAGCGACCACATGATGTAGTGGATATTCATGCCCGCAATCTGTTCGCGGCGCAGCGTCGGTTTGGATTCAGACACCTTATGCCTCCTTATTTCGATCGAACACGATTTGTCCGTCCGACATCGTCATATCAACCGCAAGATCGCGTGCGTCGCGATAATCGAGGTCGAACACATCCCGATCGAGCACGCAGATATCGGCAAGCTTGCCAACCTCAAGCGTACCCAGCTCGTCTTCGCGCATCAGATCGTACGCGCCCCCGGCAGTCCAAGCGCGCAAGAGCTCGACAAGCGTCAGCACGTTGGCCTCATTCACGGGCAGTCCATCGTCGAAGTATCCGCCGCACGCGCTGTAGATTGACTCGCCCAGGCTCGGAATCAGCAGCGGCAAATCCGTACCACAGCACACCGTGCATCCGGAATCTTCCATGCCGCGGCGATTCCAGCTGTGTAAAAGTCGCGTCTCGCCAATTTGTCGACGCATCATCGATAGGCAATCCTCGCGCCGGTCCAGCGTCAGAATCTGCGGATAGACCTCGCAAATTCCACCTAACTTGCCAAACTCGATAAGATCGGTCGGGTCAGAGTTCTCGAGATCGGTAATCGCATGGCGGCGAAGCATCCGTCCATGTTCGTCTCGAGGCAGCGAGGCATAGAGCGCCACGGTGCGACGAACGGCGCCATCTCCCTGGCAATGCAAGGAATATCGGAAGCCGTCAGCATCAATTGCACGTAGCTCGTTCTCAATCAGATCCCACTCGGGCTCCTCGACGACCGTCTTGCCGGCGGCTCCCGCATCGGCCGTGTCCTCATAGGGGTCAATCATCTCGGCAAGCCCCGCCCATACGCCGCGATCGGTCATACGGTTGAAGCCAGAAAAACGAACGAACGGTCCCCGGAAGCGCTCTCGTGCCTCGCGGGCATATGCCAGATTTGCACCAGCGCCCACCGGCTGCGACATCATAGAGACGCGAACCGTCAGCTCACCAGATTCCTCACGGCGAGCCATTTCGTCGGCAAAGCCGTAGTAGTCATCAAACGCCATCTCCTTGATGGCGGTAACGCCGCGCTCGTTAAGCATGCTCATGTAGTCCGAATACCCCGCACGTACCTCGGGCAGCGCGAGGAAATCGCTCATCATGCGCCAGATCTTCTCGGCATAGCACGCCTGCGGTGTAAAGCCGTATCGCGCACTGGCGGCAGCATTGAGAACGCAGGTCTCCGCACCCGGTGTAAAGCAGACGACAGGGATATCGCCAAAACAATCGTCAAACACAGCCGCCGTATTTGCGTTCTCGGCATCCGATGCCAGCGTTTCGGGTAGGTTGTGGCCAAAAGCCGCCGCGCAATCCGGATGATCTTCTTTCCATGCACGCAAGAGCGACACGGCCTCTTTGGCATCGGCGACGCCGGACAGATCAGACCCCAACGTCCGCAGCGCCCAGCCCGTATAGAAGGTATGCACATCGATCAGGCCAGGCATGACGGTGCGGTCGCCCAGGTCAACTACCTCGTCCGCTTGGGTCAAATACGAAGCTACCTCACACTTGGTGCCAACAGCCTCAATTCGATTGCCACGGACCGCTACGAAACCTTCAAACGGCAGGTCCCCCGTACCGGTAAAGACGCTCTTAGACGTCAGGACCGTCAAACGATCAGACATCACAACCACCTACACCGGAAGCATGCCAGAGATTGCCGTTACGATCAGGCCAAAGACGACCATGAAAATGAAGAACTTCCAAATGGTCTTCCACCATTGGCCAAACGAGATCTTTGCCACGGCAAGGCCGGCGACCGTCATGCCCGCCACGGGACTGATGGTGTTGATGGTCTGATTAGCAAACTGGAGCGCGGTAACGGCTGCCTCGGGATTGAGGCCCATAAGCTCGGTCAGGGGGCCCATAACAGGCATGGTGAGCGCCGCCAGGCCAGAACTCGAGGGAACCAGCAAAGAGAGCAGGCCAAGGACGATATACATAAACGTGGTGTAGACGGCGGCGGGTGCACCGGCGAGCGCAGTAGCGAGCGCCTGGAGAATGGTGTCGATGATCATGCCGCCCTCGGCGATGACCAGAATACCGCGAGCGATACCAATAACGATGGCGGCGTACGCAAAGTCGGCGAGACCTTTAACGAACTCCTCAGCAATCGTCTGCTGGTCAAGACCGCCCAGGATACCGGCAAGCAAGCCCATGCCAAGGAACACGGCGGAAATCTCATTCATGTACCAACCCTGGGTAACAAGACCCCAGACGATAATGCCCATACCGCAAGCAAAATCGATAAGCACGAGCTTCTGACGGATAGTGAACTCTTCCTCGATGGAGGCATCGGTCACGGAAAACTCGATACGCTTGAGCTTATCGTCCTCGTACGTAATGGACGACTCGGGGTTTTTCTTGACGCGCATGGCGTAGCGCATGGCCCATGCGATACCGACGGCAGTGAAGATGGCCCAAGAAACGGCGCGCAGCCACAGTTGCGGATTGCCCTCGATGCCGATAATGCCCTGTGCGATCAAGACGTTAAACGGGTCGATGGTCGAAGCACAATATCCCAGGTTAGGACCAAGGAAGCAGATGATGAATGCCGTCATCGAGTCATAACCGATACCCATCATGATGGGAATGAAGATGGCATAGAACGGCAGGGCTTCCTCAGACATACCAAACGTAGTGCCGCAAATGGACAGCAACGTCATCGTGATGGGAATGATGAGGATGTCCTTGTTCTTGAGCTTTTTAATCACACGGCTCATGCCGGCATTCAAAGCGTTGGTCTTGGTGATGATTGCGAACGATCCGCCAATCAATAAGACGAACGCAACGACGTCGGCAGCCTCTTGGATGCCCTTAGTGGGCGCTTGCAGGACCGCGAAGATATCCTGACCCAGATTGATGGTCTCGCCGGTCTCGGAATCGGTGTAGTTCTTATCGACCTGTTCATAGGTTCCAGCAACGGCGACTTCACGCTCGCCCGCCGCTGTCGAAATCGTCTTGCGCTGATACTGACCAGAGGGAACGATCCAAGTCAGGACCGCAAAGACAACGATCAGCAAGAACATGATCGTATAGACATGCGGTAATTTGAACTTAAAACGTCTGTTTGTCTTCTTCGCCTTCGTATCTGACATAGATACCTCCAAAGAACTCGAGACTGCATCGCATCTCGCTTCAACGTCTGCACAAGGCAAACGTTCTATGACGTTCTATAGATTACCAGCAGCTTTTCTCGTCATCAAGATAATTTCAAACTGATTGCCGCAACGCGGTTGAACGGTTGCGTTTGCGCCGTGAACGGTATGGAAACGCCTGGTGAGATGATCCACCGGGCGTCTCCATTCGCAATGTCCTAGATGTCAAAAACGTAGCGAGACCCAACGATCCGCTGACGACCGATGATAAACGGCCGCCGCTGCTCATCAAAGAAGAAGGCTTCCATATAAAACAAGGGTTCGCCAACGGGAACCGCCAGCAACCGAGCGACCTCGGGCGATGCGCACGCGATCTCGAGCGTGCACGGGTCGGTAAACGCAGGCGTCCGCCCCGTCCGGTTGCGCACGAACTCAAAAATGGATTGGTTAGATAGAGGCGCCGTTGATAGATAGGCGTTGTCCTCGTAAACGTATATGTTGTTCTCAAGCATGACAGGGACGCCATCGGCAGTACGCACGCGCTCAACGCAAATCAAGTCAGTTCCAACGGGAACACCAAAGAACTGTGCTTCGGTGGAATCCGCCGGCAGTATCTTTCTCGAAATGACACACGCCCCCGGTTCCATTCCGTTAGCGCGGCATGCGTCCGAAAAACTCTGGACGTCATCCTTCTGGCGAATCTTGCGCTTGAGCTTGGGGGCATTGACAAACGTGCCTTTCCCCTGTCGCTTCGTTAGATAGCCCTGTTGGACGAGCTCCTCAATAGCGCGTCGCACGGTAACGCGGCCAACTTTATAGCTCTCAGCCAATTCGAATTCGTTGGGTATCCGCGCACCTGCCTTGTAGGCACCGGAGTTGATTTCGTTTTTAATGATATCAATGACCTGTTGGTACAGCGGTATCGCTGCTTTACCGTCAGTTAGCCCTTCAGTCGGTGGCATATACCCTCTCCCAGCGCAATTACGTCTAAAACGGGCTTAAGGGCATTCAACAAGTCCTTAAGCCCGCATTAGCTTAAAGTATGCTAGGTGTCGCACCAAAATGTCGGGTATTTACTCATCGGACCCGAAAAACGCGCAACTACCGCGCTCCTAAGAAAGCGTGAGCAGCTCCGGCAGCTGGTCGATGATCTTGTCCGCGGCATCCTGGCTAAAGCCAAAGCGCTCCTCGCGCTTGGCAATGACCGTCAGGCCGGCTCGCTTGCCGGCAGTGATGCCAGGCACCGAATCCTCAACGCAGCAGCAGCGATTCGCGGGCAGCCCCAGCAGGTCCAGCGCATGCAGGTAGATGTCGGGCTCGGGCTTGCTCTCCTTAAACTGCTCGCCGCTCACCACATACTCAAAGGCATCCGACAGCCCGCACGCATTGAGCACTTCCTCGATGCTATCCATGGGAGACGAGCTGGCAAGCGCCACGCGAACGCCACGGCGCGGCAGCTCTCGAATCGTATCCACGGCGCCTGGGTTAATCAAAGCCTGATAGTCGCGCGGACGCTTATGCGCCCACTCATCCCAACGGGCCAACGCTTCATCGCCAGTAAAATGCCCCCTACCGGCGCGCTCAAACCAATCGACCAGCATATGCAGGAAGAACTGGTGCGAAGTACCGACCTGCCCGTTCAATTCCTCTTGAGTCAGGTTCAACCCAAGCTCCTTGGCAAAAGCCGCGGTCTCGCCCAGGTAGTAATACTCGGTATCGACAATCACGCCGTCCATGTCAAAGATAACGGCATCGAACGGAAATGCGGACACGGCACCCTCCCCAACAAAAGGACGCCCGCGAGCAGGCGCCCGAACCATGCATTAATCGGCGATTCTAACCCAGCAGCTTATCCAGCGCCACCGCAATACCATCTTCATTGTTATTGGCGGTCACCATCTGGGCCACAGCCTTGACCTCATCGACGGCGTTGCCCATGGCAACACCGGTGCCGGCCCACTCAATCATGGACTTGTCGTTCTGGCCGTCGCCAAACGATACGACCTCGCTGGCATCGATGCCGAGCTTGGGCAGGGCACCCTCGAGCGCGCGGGCCTTGTCGATACCGGGCGCCGTGTACTCAAAGTACCAGTCGGCCGTAAACATGCCCGAAAGCGTCTGCTTAAAGGGCGCATACATCTCCTCGTAATGCGCCTGCAGGTAGGCCGGATCGCCCGCCGTCAGCAGCTTGTCCACGGGATAAGTGTCCACGACCTCGTGCAGGCTCTCCACCTCGCGGATCTTAAGATCGCACGCATCGCGCTCATACTTGACGATATTCTTCTGCGAGCCGTCAGGCAGCGTAATCATGCAATGGTACGAATCCTCGACGTGCAGATCGCGACCGAGCGAGATCATGGGGATCACATCATAGTTTTGCAGGTGATCAATCAGACGGTGCAGCTCGTCAGCCGGCATGGCCTGGTCAAAAAGGACCTCATCGGTCTGAGCGTCGACCACATGCGCGCCATTAAAGGCAACCAGCAGACCGTCATGGTTTTGAAGGTCGAGCTCCTGCGCCAGAGCATGTAGTCCCCATGCGGGACGGCCCGAAGCCAAAATGAGCTTAATGCCCGACTCCTGCGCCGCGAGCAGCTTTTCGCGCGTGCGCGGGCTAATCACTTTCTGGTCGTTGGTGAGCGTACCGTCAATATCCATCGCGATGGCTTTGATTGCCATATATGCCTCCCTGTCATTGAATAACCTTGTCTGAGTCATCATACAGAACAGCCACCGCGACTCCGTTTGCAACGGGAAAAATGTCATATTGTCCCGAACATGAACGGCGTGTGGTCGTGAAGCTTTATCGCTCAGGTCAAATACGTCTGCTAGCGACGCTCATCCGTCGGTGCGCCCTCGACGATCGCGATGCCCGCCGATGCACCTAACGCGCTGGCGCCGGCCTCGATGAATGCGCAAGCCTCTTCGTAATTATGGATACCGCCCGCCGCCTTGATTGCCACGGCATCGCCGAGCACCTCGTGCATCAGCCGCACGTCCTCGAGCTTAGCACCGCCAAAGCTTCTGCCGGTCGACGTCTTAAGGAATCCCGGCTTGGCCTCCAGCGCGATCTCGCATACACGGCGCTTGGCGGCGTCGTCGCCGTCCAGCTTGCACATCTCGACGATTACCTTGTCAGTGATGCCATGCGCGCGACAAAAATCAGCAATGGTAGTCATCTCGCGCTCGATGGCATCAAAATCGCGGTTCTCGATCGACCCCTGATTCAAAACGTAGTCAATCTCGGTAAAGCCACACGCAGCGTATTCCTCAAACTTCGCAAGCTTTTCCTCAAGCGTCATAGCGCCCTGGGGAAAGTCGATAGCGCCGGCAAGGATGATGTCAGAGCCCTCGAGCATGGCGCGGCCCGTCTCGTACTCCTGCAGGTTCGCAAATACGCAGCGAAAGTTGTACTTTAACGCCTTCTCGACATACTGCTCAAACGTGTCCTCGGGGGCATCGATATAGTCGATGTATTTATTGATGGGTTTGGCAAGCGTCATGCTGGGCCTCCTTGTTCAGGGCCGACAACCGATTCGTGGTTTCACGCGAAAAACCACGTTCAATGTACGCCCGGCATGCAAGGACAGCGTCCGCATTCCGACAAGTGGTATGAAATTAGCCGTAAACGTATAATTTACGGCAGCGAATGGCACCACACGCGGATGCCGACAGCAAGACATCCCCCCCCCTCAATACACCCTCATGCCCATTTAAATAGCAAGGGGCCCGTATCTGTTGGGATACGGGCCCCTTTCGGCCATGACCTATCTCAGCAACAAAGACTACTTGCGGTGAGCGCGGTAGAACTCGGTCGCACCATCTTATCCGAGCCGGGACACGTTTGCATAGCGTGGCGCGTGACGGTTGCAAAACCACCCCATTTGAAACAAGGTTGATTTCCGATCTCAGCCGAACACATTGAGCGGATAGGACGTTCCCGCAGCT
>JAHYYO010000059.1:0-5919 GCA_019424925.1 Collinsella sp. | reverse complement strand
CGGGATACGGAATCACCACTCCATAGCAGCCGTATATGAATCGCTCGCCCTAGCAACGACCGTGCGGAAGCTCTGCAAATAGTGGCTCATGGCCGTATTCACCGTTGAATGCCCCAGCGCCACGGCGATGTCCTCGATGGCGGCTCCATGCTCCAGCGAGATGGTCGCCCAGCTGTGGCGCAGGCAGGTCATGGGCACATGCGGCAGACTAAATCGCTTGCAGAACGCGCGGAACTTGCGGGCGACGGAATTGGGGTCAAGCAAGCACAAGCGACCCGACCTGCGCGCTCCACGTATCGCACGCAGACGCTCCAAGGCAAAGCGCGGCAGCTTGAGCCGCCTGTCGCTCAACTTGGTCTTGCATCCCGTCTCTATCACCTCGCCTCGCACCACGTGCAGGCCGCGCTGCACGTGAACCCATCCGCTACGCCAGTCTATGTCCTCGATTCTCACGGCGCACGCCTCGCACCTGCGCAGGCCGAGCGCGGCACCCAAGAGCACTGCGGCCTCGAATGGCTGTCCCACGATGGCTTTCAGCGTAGTGCGCTCCTGCTCGGCGGTGAGCGTCGGTCGGCGCACCGTGGGCTTTTGCGGCAGCTCCACGCCTTGCGTCACGTCCCAGATTCTGAGCTGGTGGCGGCGAAGCACCCAGCGGTATATCTGGCGGAAAGTTTTGTACGCCTTTTCCGCCGCGCCGGGGAGGTCGAACGAATCCACCCAATCCTGTACCTCCTCAAAGCTGATCGTCTCTATCTCGCGCCCGCCCCACATCGGCATCAGATGGCAGCGGATGGCGCTTCGGTAGCCCTCCAACGTTGTCGCCCGCAGGCGCTTGCCCTTGTCGGCCATGTACTCGGTGACGGCGGTGGAAAACAGCATTTTGAACAATCCAATCTCTTAAAAATCCCAGACCTAACGAATGGTAGCCCGCCGCGTTTCGTCTGGGATTTTTGCCTTTAAAACGCGGGGGACATGGCTTGGATACTCGCAATAAATACCAAGCGTAGGAGGGGAGGTGAGTGGATGGAAGTGCTAAAGCTCTTTGCGCCATACGGCCCAGGGTGGCTCGGCGGCGCAGCGCTTGCGCTTATCGCCTTTTATTTCGGAAAGCAATTTCTCGAAGAGTACAAGCGCCAGAACGAACGAAAAGGCGAGATTGACCTGAAGCGCGAGGAGCGTAAGCAGGATGAAGTCAAGGAGCGTGCTCAACGCGATCGTGAGCGGTCTGAGATGGAAGGGCGAATCGCCGCCCAGATGGAACGCTCGAACTCACTGATGGAAGCCATGAAGACCCTCATGGAGTCGGTTGTTACATCCAATGAGGTCTTGCACAACGACCTTGCGCACAGTCAGGCGAGAAGTCAAGGCATGGCGCAGAAGGTCGACCACATCTGCGACCGGGTTGATCTCCTCTACGACAAAGAAACATGCAGATAGGAGGAAAAATGACTACCGATGACATTATTCACAAGCTGACGAGCCGAAAGTTCTGGCTGTGCACGGCTGCCTTTTTGGGCTCCATCGCGACCAGCGTTGCCGGCATCGCCACGGACAACCAGACCGTCGCCGCCATCGGCACAGTTTGTGGCGTAGCCAGCGCCGCGATCTACGCAGCAGCCGAGCAGGCGGTCGATGCAGCCCGTCTCAAAGCTGGTGATAAGCATGACTGAGCCTACGACCGAGCCTAAGCGCAAGCTGCCGTTGCGTAGCGTCTTTGCCGTTGTCCTCGCCCTTGTGGCAGTCCTCGCCGCCCCGCTCAGTGCCGAAGCCTACCAAAGCCAAGATGCTTACGTGAGCAGCGGACACGGCTACCTCAACGCCCAGTACCTTGTTATCCACGAGACGGCAAACCCCGGTGCGTCCGCGTGGAATCATGTGCTGTATTGGCGCGGCAATGATACGTATGCCGTTCATCATGTGATGGAACTGGACGGCTCCACCGTGTACAACACGGTGCCGGAGAACCGCCTGTGCTGGCACGTGGGCAATGGAAACTACGCCACGGTCGGTATCGAGCTTGCCCACGCCACCAATGCTTCTGACTTCTCTAAGCAGTGGAATGAGGCAGTGAAGTGGGCGGGCGATGAGCTACGCTCCCATGGTTGGGACACGTCCCGCCTTTTGAGCCACTATCAGGCGGCTCGAATCTGGGGCGGCTCCGACCATACCGATCCTAACGGCTATTTCCGCCAGTACGGCAAGAGCTGGAATGAGTTCGTGCAAGCGGTCGCTAGCTACTTGGGTAGCGGCTACATCGCACCGACCGCGCCGACCGATGCCAATGGCGGTACGTATCAGCCCTCTTATTCTGCAACCCGTACCAAGTTCCCGAAGTCCACGGGAAAGAGCGTCAACATCCACTACGCCTTGCACAATCGCTACAGCGCATGGAACGATGCCGTAACCAACTTCAACGACAGCAACTCCGAGGGCTTCGCTGGTATGCCCTACGGTTCCCACGACATGCTGATTGCTTGGGTTGACAGCGGCACCCTTCGCTATCGCGTCCACACCAAGGAAAGCGGTTGGCTTGATTGGGTGCAGACCGCCAATTACAACGACAGCGTGAATGGCATGGCAGGCATCTGGGGCCAGACTATCGACGGCGTGATGATGTACTACATCACCCCGTCTGGCGAGTACAAGCAGGTCTACTACCGTGCTCAGGACGTTGCACACGCAAACTGGCACGATGAGGTCTGCGATGACGGCTCCACCTACGGCGGCGATGATTATGCAGGCATCTACGGCTACGCGCTCGACCGTCTGCAATGTTACGTGTCTGACGGTACCCGTCGATGATGGGCATCGTAGTAGCCTTTATCCTCGGCTCCACCTTCGGTAGCCTGATTTTCTTCTTGGCTCTATGCCTTGTTGGTGCTTTCCGAGACGATTAAAATAAAGGCGCAATACAAATCTCGTTTGAGGTTATTGGCCCCGCTCCCGAATTGATGGAAGTGGGGCCAATTTTTATCTAGCGGTTACGCCCGCGTCCTAACTCAGACCATAAGTTCTGAAATATGCAGGTCTATGGAGACCTTACAAACTGTATAACTGCACTATGGAGCACTATGCTAACCTATGGGAGCCTTGGTATGTGTAACATCCAGTAAGGATTTGTACATGCTAAGAGCGTCCTGCGCAGCGGGGCGCTCTTTTTGTGTAAGGGCGCGAACAATCACGCTCTGAAGCGTGGCGGGGGCAGGGGGCCCGCGTCACATGAGAAGCCCGCAGGCAAGGGGCCTGTGGGGTAAAGGAGAACAATGACACTCGTATCCAAGACCTTTGAGCTGTACGGCAAGACCTACACCTTTGAGTCCGGCGAGCTTGCCAAGCAGGCCACCGGCGCCTGCCTGGTCAAGCAGGGCGACACCACGATGCTCGACACCGTGGTCGTCTCCAAGGAGCGCAAGAACTACGACTTCTTCCCGCTGACCGTCGACTTCAACGAGAAGATGTACGCCGCCGGCCGCATCCCGGGTGGTTACCTCAAGCGTGAGGGCCGTCCCAGCGAGAAGGCCACGCTTACCGCGCGCATGATCGACCGTCCGATTCGCCCGAGCTTCCCGGACGGCTTCCGCAACGAGGTGCACATCGTCGCCACCTCGCTCGTCGCCGACCAGGTCAACCCCTTCGACGTCATCAACGTCATGGGTGCCTCTCTGGCCATGACGCTTGGCGGCGTGCCCTTCGAGGGCCCGCTTGCCTGCGTGCGCATCGGCCGCAACGTGGAGACCGGCGAGTTTATCGTCAACCCCACCTATGAGGAGCGCGAGAACTCCGACCTGGACCTGGAGCTGGGCGGCTCTGCCGACTTCATCTCGATGGTCGAGGCCGGCGCCGAGGAGATCTCCGAGGACGACATGCTCGCCGCCATGAAGTTTGGCCAGGAGGCCCTTGCTGCCTTCTGCCAGGCTCAGGACGAGTTCGTCGCCGAGTGGGAGCAGGTCAACGGCCCCATCGTCAAGAAGGAGTACCCGCTCGACCAGCCCGTCGAGGAGGTCCAGGAGCGCATCTTCGCCCACTACGACGAGATGGCAGCCGCCCTTCGCGACGCCGACAAGCTCTCCCGTATCGGTAAGGTCGAGGCTCTGAAGGAGTCCATCCGCGCCGAGTTCACCGAGGAAGAGCAGGCCGCTTGGGAGCGCGAGATTCCCGTGGCGCTCAAGAAGCTCGAGAAGAAGGCCATGCGCACCATGGTCGTCGAGACCGGCGAGCGCGTCGACGGCCGTGCCGCCGATGAGATTCGCCCCATCATGGTGAAGGACAACTACCTGCCGCTCGTTCACGGCTCCGGCCTGTTCCAGCGTGGCCAGACCCAGGTGCTTTCCGTCCTGTCGCTCGGCATGCTCAACGAGGGTCAGCGTCTGGATACCATCGAGCCCACTGAGGGCAAGCGCTACATGCACCACTACAACTTCCCGCCGTTCTGCACCGGCGAGACCGGCCGCATGGGCAGCCCCAAGCGCCGCGAGATCGGTCACGGCAACCTTGCCGAGCGCGCTCTGCTCCCGGTACTCCCCGACGAGAACGAGTTCCCCTACGCCATCCGCGTCGTCTCCGAGGTCATGGAGTCCAACGGCTCCTCTTCGATGGCTTCGACCTGCGGCTCCACGCTCGCCCTTATGGACGGCGGCGTGCCCATTAAGCGTCCGGTCTCCGGTATCGCCATGGGCCTGATCCAGGAGGAGGGCAAGACCGTGGTCCTGTCCGACATCCAGGGTCTCGAGGACTTCCTGGGCGACATGGACTTTAAGGTCACCGGCACCACCGAGGGCATTACCGCTCTGCAGATGGACAACAAGGCCACTGGTCTTACCTTTGACATCTTGGCCCGCGCCCTGCAGCAGGCCAAGGAGGGTCGCGCCTTCATCCTGCAGAAGATGCTCGATGTGATCCCCGAGCCGCGCCACACCACGCGCAGCACCGCTCCGCGTATCGTCTCCATCCAGGTTCCGACTGACAAGATTCGCGACGTCATCGGTTCCGGCGGTAAGGTCATCCGCGGCATCCAGGACGAGACCGGCGCTTCGGTCGACATCCAGGAGGACGGCACCGTCTTTGTCGGCGGCACCGGCGAGTCCGTCGATCAGGCTGTCGAGCGTATCAAGCTCATCATCAAGGTTCCCGAGCCGGGCGAGGAGTACACCGGTCGTGTGGTCTCCATCCAGCCCTTCGGCGCCTTCGTCAACCTGCTGCCCGGCAAGGACGGCCTGCTGCACATCTCCCGCGTCGCCAAGGGCCGCGTGGAGAAGGTCGAGGATGTCCTTAACGTGGGCGACGAGGTCAAGGTCGTCGTCATTGAGGTCGACGATCGCGGCAAGATCTCGCTCGATCGTCTTGACAAGCCCGAGGCTCCGGCTCGCGCCGAGGGTTCCTCCGAGGGCGACGGCGAGCACTTCCAGCGTCGTGAGCGTCCGCGTCGCGAGCGCACCGAGCGCAGCGACCGTCCGCGCCGTCCCGGCGACAACGGAGGCCGCAAGCCCCGCCGTCACCACGACGTCGAGTAACAGCCGCACATAAGCAGCTCAACAAGGGCGACTCCGGACAGGGGTCGCCCTTTTGCTGTTCCCGGCGGGGGCCGCGGGTAAAGTTTCCTGCTCTACAGTCCTGCTCGCACGGAGAGCACATTAAGTGCTCTCCGGCTCGTGCGGAACTCGCGATAAACTTTACCCGCGGACCCCGCCGGGAATAGCAAAAGGGCTGGTTGGTGCGGGTTGCGATTTTGTTAGACAGTCTATTCAGCTATCTGAATTCAGATCTTTAGATAATCGCATGTGCGACATTTCCCCAGATAAAACCGACCAAAATAAACCTGTCCCTTTTTGTCAGGTCTGGTCTCAGCGGGCCCGGCACGGGCTAAGTTTATCGCGAGTTCCGCACGCAAAGGAAAGCACTTAATGTGCTTTCCGTCTTGCG
>JAHYYO010000058.1:0-5973 GCA_019424925.1 Collinsella sp. | reverse complement strand
AGGTTTTATCTGGGCAAACGTAAAGGGCCGACCGCGTTGCTGCGCGATCGGCCCTTTTTATTGGCGTATATACCAGAGTCGCTGAGCGATTGACAAGGATGCGGCTTAGCTCAAACGGTCCATGCCCTCTTTCTTGACGCGGTTGGCGAGTACAAAGTAGATAATGCTGACAATCAGGCCGGTAAAATCGGGGATGCTTGAGCCGGTCCCACCCAAGAGGGGCAGGGAGAGAAGCAGACTGATGACCGAACATGCTAGGCAGACGATGGACCAAATCCAAACAACGCCAGCCTTGGCGGGATTGTTTGCCGCGCGAATGCCAAAGACGGCGGTCGCAATTTCGACGACGCCCGATACAATGACGACAACACAAGAAACGATCATAGCACTCGTGATATCGCCTGCCGTGTTGCCTGCAAACAGCGCAACGGTACCCATGCCTGCGCTCAAGATGCCGACAACAAAAAAGAGGAACGAGAAGATTTTGAGTAATTTACAAGCGTTGCTCATGGCTGGTCCTTTCGATACGAGTACGGCCGACCTGGCGTACCCCCTGTGCTGCACATATGGTGAAGCACATTGTAGTTCAACGCGGCGATGCATGCGCATGAAAGCGCTTTGAGCCCGCGCGGCCCAACCTTTCAAAAGCGAAAGCCGGGCGTAAGCCAAATCGATGGCAGCTCATGCGCGGCGCTGCGATGATGGAGTCGTAACAAGGAGCTGGTCTAAGGAGGAGCCATGATGTACGGAACAGGGCAAGTGCGCGAGCCGCGGTCGTTGGGAAGGCGCATGAGCGATTCTGCGATCGCTGCCGTGTGCACGGGATTGATGGCGGTGCTTTGCATTGGGATGCTGTGGGCCATGTCGCATGTGGGACAATAACGAACGGCTGGGTGCCGATGGACACGGCGCCTGCGTATTCGTTTTGCTTGTTAAGGAGTGCCCATGGGCGTCGTCGATTCCTTTTCTGTTGCTCGGGCCGCAGGACTAGAGCTGACTGAGAAGCCCGAGGGCCTTACGCTCACCGACGGCGTGATGGAGTTGCGTGCCGACTTTGGCCGCATGCTTCCGCGGCTCAGACAGGGCCGTTTGCAGCAAGAGCTGCTGGTGAAGGCTGCGCGCACAAAAGGCATCGAACAGCCATGGGCGATTGACGCCACGGCAGGCTTTGGCGAGGATTCGCTGCTGCTGGCGGCCGCGGGCTTTACCGTCGATCTGTATGAGCAGGATTGCGTGATCGCGGCGCTGCTCAAGGACGCCTTGGATCGCGCGGCAGATGATCCGGCGCTTGCGGCCGCCGTGGTGCGCATGCACTTGCATGCGGGCGAGGACAGCATTGCCGGCCTTCGCCATACGGCTGGGCTAATCGAGCGGGGCGAGCTTACGGCTCCCGACGTGGTGTATCTGGACCCCATGTTTCCCGAGCGCACCAAGAGCGCGGCGGTTAAAAAGAAGTTTCAGCTCTTGCACCATTTGGAGCAGCCGTGTGCCGATGAGGAGACGCTGGTCGAGGCCGCGCTTGCGGTGCACCCGCGCAAGGTCGTTATCAAGCGACCGGTGAAGGGGGCGCTGCTTGCCGGCGTTAAGCCGAGCTATCAGCTTGCAGGCAAGGCCGTCCGCTACGATGTCTTGGTGCCTCCGCGTCCGTAGCCCGCGCGTGACGCCCGGCGCTCTGCCAGCATCGCTCCGATGCGGATCCTATTTCCAAGGGTGCGACGTCAAATGCCAGCCGCCGCAGTATTCGCATTTGTAGCAGGACAGGCCGCGCCGCCCTCGATTTTCGCAGTCGGCCATAACGGTCTCGGCCTCGGCGCGTGTGTCGTAACGGTTTTTGCGCTCGCACGACTTGTAGCGCCAGGCCTCGTCGCGCTCGGCGTCCAGGGCATCGCGGCGCTCGTCCTCGCGCGCAAACAGGTCGCTCATATCGCCGCCGGTGGCAGCGCCCAAAAACTCGCTTTTGGCCTTTGACCAGGCGGCTCGCTTTTTGCTTCCCATTCGCTTCGCGCCCCTCTCCAAACGCTGGTATCATTGCTCAACCAAAGTGATACCAATAAACGTGAGGTCACCGCGTGATGATTAGAAAAACCCTCGATACCGACATTCCCGCCGTCATGGCCATCTATGACGTAGCCCGAGCCTTTATGCGCGCGCATGGCAACGCCACGCAGTGGCCCGAGGGCACGCCTTCGGCCGAGCAGCTGGCTGCCGATATTGCCGCCGGCGGCAGCTATGTGTGCGAAGTCGACGGTCGCGTGGTGGCGACGTTTGCCTTTCTGCCGGGCCCGGACGCGTGTTATGACGTGATTGAGGGCGGCCAATGGCGTAGCGACACTCCATACGCCGTACTGCACCGTGTGGCATCCGACGGCACCGTCCACGGCATCGCTGCTGCGATGTTTGCCTTTGCCAAGGAGCGCGCCGATCACCTGCGCATCGACACGCATCAGGACAATTTGCCCATGCAGGGTGCGAGCATGAAGGCGGGGTTCGAGCGCGCCGGCGTCGTGTGTGTGTCGGACGGCACGCCGCGCGTTGCGTTCGACTGGCTGCGCGAGGCATAAGAGCGGGGCGTGTATCAGCGCTCCATGTACATGAAAATGGCCCCGGGTGGGGCCATTGTTGATTGCCGGGCTGTTAGGGGAGGTGCCGGCTTTCGCAAGGCGCGAACCTACGAAAATCGCCGCGCGGCAACGCGGGGCGATGAGCTTGGTCGGGGGATAGGGCCCGCTTCGCCCGCCGGCTCGTTAATTGTATCATCCAGTGTGGAACGAGAATGTCCGTTGCCGCGTGCGATGGGACAGCAATAAGAGGAGAGCCATGTCGAAGCAAGCGGTCGTTGGAATCTTGGCACACGTCGATGCCGGCAAGACCACGCTGGCCGAGGCCATGCTGTTCTGTGCGGGCCGCATTCGCAAGCGCGGCCATGTGGACGATGGCGACTCGCACCTGGACACCGACGCGATTGAGCGCGAGCGCGGCATCACGATCTTCTCGTCGCAGGCTGTGCTCGACCACGGCGAAACCCACGTTATGCTCGTTGATGCCCCCGGTCACGTGGATTTTTCGGCCGAGGCGGAGCGCACGTTGCGCGCGCTCGACTACGCGATTTTGGTTGTAGGCGCCAACGACGGCGTGCAGGGGCACACCGAAACCCTGTGGCGCCTGCTTGCACGCTATGACATTCCGACGTTCATCTTTATCAACAAGATCGATTTGGAGCATCCCGGTCTCGATGCTTTGCTGGCGCAGCTTGGGCAGCGTCTTTCCGAGGGCTGCCTGGATGCTAACGAACTGCTGGCGGGCGGTGCTGTTCAGGAGGACGCTGCTGCGCTGGACGAGGCGGCGCTCGAGGAGTTTCTTGAGGCGGGCGAGCTTTCCGTCGCAACGCTGTCGCGCATGGTTGCCGAGCGCAAGCTCTTTCCCTGCTTTGCCGGCTCGGCGCTCAAGGACCAGGGCGTGGGCGAGCTGCTGGATGGTATGTGCGCGCTGATGCGCGAGCGGGCGTGGCCCCCGGAGTTCGCCGCGCGTGTCTATCGTATCAGCCGAGGTGTTCGCGGCGAGCGCTTGACTTGGGTTAAAGTGACCGGCGGCACGCTGCATGCAAAGCAGATGATCGACGGACGCTCCGGTGCCGAGGTGTGGGGGCAGAAAGTCGACCAGGTGCGCATCTATAACGGCGAGAAGTACGAGCTTGCCCAAGAAGTTGCCGCGGGCGGTATTTGTGCCGTGACGGGTCTTGCGCACGTTCGCCCGGGGGATGCCTTGGGCGCGGAGCCCGCGTGCGATGCGCCCGTCATTGCGCCGGTCCTCACCTATACGGTGCTGCCGGGCGAACACGATGTCCATGCGGTGTTCAAAGCTCTGACTGAGTTAGCGGACGAAGACCCCATGCTCGGCGTAAGCTGGAATACGCATCTTGAGCAGATTCATTTGCAGTTGATGGGTGCGGTGCAGCTCGAGGTCGTGCAACGGGTGTTGGCCGATCGCTTTGGCCTTGCGGTCGAGTTCGAGCCTGGCGGCATCCTCTACAAGGAGACTATTTCGCAGCTGGTCGAGGGCGTAGGCCATTTTGAGCCACTGCGCCACTATGCCGAGGTGCACCTGCGCCTGGAGCCGTTGTCGGCAGGCTCGGGCGTGCAATTTGGCACCGTTGCCTCGACCGACGAGCTCGATCTTAACTGGCAACGTCTGGCGCTTACCAATGCCATGGAGCGCGATCACCTGGGCGTGCTGACCGGCTCGCCCATCACCGATGTGCGCATTACGCTCACGGGCGGCCGTGCGCACGCCAAACACACCGAGGGCGGCGACTTTCGTCAGACAACGTATCGTGCGATTCGCCAGGGTTTGATGCGGGCGCGCGAGGCCGGCGCGGCCGTGCTGTTGGAGCCGTGGTACCACTTTGAGCTCGAGGTGCCGGGGGAGTGCGTGGGCAGGGCTCTCTCGGATGCCACGCGCATGGGCGCCGAGTACGAGCCGCCGGCAATGGCGGGCGACCGGGCAAAACTCGTGGGTCGCGTACCGGCGTCCGAAGTGCAGGATTATGCGCTGGAGGTGGCTGCCTACACGAGCGGCCGCGGACATCTGTACCTGGAGTTCGCCGGCTATGCGGCTTGCCATGATGCCGAGCGCGTAATCGAGGCGGCCGCCTATGAGCCCGAGGCCGATCTGCCCAACACGCCCGATTCGGTCTTTTGCTCTCACGGCGCCGGTTACACGGTCAAATGGTACGACGTACCCGCCGCGGCGCACGTAAAGATCGATCCCGCCACCTTCCGCCCCTGGCGAGCGGCAGACGCCGAGTTTTTCAGCCACATGTGACATAGGGATAGCCCCTTTGTCACATTCAGTTGGTATAACTCGGTACAAGTTGGTATAACTATTACCAGCGTTTGCCAATCCGAGGAGGCCGGCATGAATCCAAATCCCTTTAAGCCAACGGCTGGCAAGCGCCCTCCGATACTCATCGGTCGCGAGTCGGTCATCGAAGATTTTGAGGAAGGGCTCGATAACGGCGCCGGAGCGCCGGGCAGGCTCATGCTCATTACGGGAAACCGCGGCTGCGGCAAGACGGTTCTCCTGCGGGAACTGCAACGTCTAGCCAATGAGCGCGGATGGGCGGTTGTCTCCGATTCCGCCTCGCTTGGCTTATGCGACCGCTTGGCCGACGCGCTTCGCTCGAATAAGCCCGTTGTGACGTCAATGGAATTCGGTCCGTCGTTTGGCCGGATGTCGGTCGAGTCGGCGCGAGCAAAGGGCGAGACGTTGCGAGGGCTGGTCGACGAGCGCCTCAAGAAGCTCGGTCCAGGCAAGGGCATACTGTTTGCGATTGACGAGGCACAATCTGCGTCAATCGAGGAACTGGCGGCTCTTGCCGTTCTCTATCAGCAGGTGCTCGGAGACCAGGATGCCACGGGCTTGCCCGATAGCGACCAGCGCGGTCTTGCGCTGGTGCTCGCCGGCTTACCCAGTATGGTTGACGACCTGCTCGAAGAGCCGAGCGTGACGTTTTTGCGCCGTGCCCAGCAGCGTGCGCTGGGGGCGATTTCTTTGCCCAAGGTGCGCGATTCATATGTCCAGACGGTCAAGGACGCCGGTCTTTACGTTGATGCGGAGACGGCGGACCTTGCGGCGCGCAAGAGTATGGGGCATCCCTACATGGTCCAGCTGGTGGGATATTACATGTGGCGCTCTGCTGTCCGGCGTGGCTCGCAGATCATCGAAAGCTGTGATGTCGAGGATGGCCATGCGGATGCCGTCTCCGAGTTCTACGAAGCGGTCGACGCACCCCTGTATTATGGATTGCGCAGTCCGCAACGCCTCTTTATCGAGGCTATGGCGGTTGACGAGGACAAGCCGACGCGCACGGCGGATATCATTGAACGCTGTGACCGTACCCAGAGCTGGGCGAGTAAATATGAGCCTTCGTGAGTTCGTGTGGGTAGTCCCTACGCCTCGCGCCCCGGCAGGGCC
>JAHYYO010000057.1:0-6020 GCA_019424925.1 Collinsella sp. | reverse complement strand
GATTATGCAAACTATATCTTTGCTAAACACATAACGGACACTGCAATTATTTACTCGCACTATACGAGATTCTATGCACTTGCAAGACAAGTATGCACCCCTGCAATAACACGGGGCTTTTCATCCAACAAAAGGGATAGCCAATCGCGCTTCACTTTGCGGCAAGCGACTGTGAGTTTGCAGTATAGAACTTTACCGTCGGGTATTGCATGAACGCCGTCGACGCCCTCTCGCTCCTGCGCGCCCAGGCAATCGAGAACATCAGCGGCGTCCCCAGTCTTTTTGCATGGCACCGCGCCGGCTCGATGGCTCTGGGACCTAAGCGAATCTTTGCTATTTGCCAATTTTTGTATGATTTGGGTCAAATCTATTTGTCAATTTTTGTATGATTAGGGGCAAATCTATTTGCCAATTTTTGTCAATGAGGTGTTTTAATGCTACGCCGCAAGGTCACTGATAGGCTTTTGAGCTGGAAGAATAACTCCCATAAGGCCCTGCTTGTTACCGGTGCGCGTCAGATTGGCAAGAGCTATGCGATTCGCGCGTTTGGAAAGAGCAACTACGCTTCGTATTATGAGGTCAATCTGCTACTTGATGCCGAGGCAAGAGACGTACTTGTTGGCGCTAAGAACTCCATTGACTTCATCAACCGTGTGGCCCTTCTTGCGGATGCACCGCTTGTTGAGGGAGATACGCTTATCTTCGTCGATGAGATTCAGGAGTATCCGCAGATCGTTACACTTATGAAGGCGCTGGTCGAGGACGGACGCTTTAGCTATGTCTTCTCGGGGTCTATGCTTGGGACTGAGTTTAAGGGGATCTCTTCTTTCCCGGTGGGGTATGTCGAGCACATTGTTATGCGGCCAATGGATTTTGAAGAGTTTTGTTGGGCAAACAGCATCAGCGAGAATGTGCTTGCAGACATCCGCAGCTGCCTTGTCGAGAGGCGTCCCGTCGAAAATTTTATTCATGAGGCGATGCTCAAAAACTTTAGAGCTTATATCGTTTGCGGCGGCATGCCGGAGGTCGTTCAGAACTATATCGATTCGGGCTATTCGCTCGTGAGAACGCGTGAGCTTCAAATTCAGCTAGTCGATCAGTACAAAAGCGATATCTCTAAATATGCATCGACTCGAGCGTTTAACGTTCGCTCCATTTTCGAGCAAATTCCCGTTCAGCTTGAGGCGGAGTCCCATCGCTTTATCGTCTCGTCTCTAGGCGAGGGAGCTCGTCTTCAAAAATACGAGCAGGATTTCCTATGGCTGGTGAACGCAGGCGTTGGATTGATGGTCCCCCAGGTGACGGAGGCACGAAGTCCTCTCAAGAGGACGGAGAAAACGACGGCCTTTAAACTATACGAGTCCGATACAGGTATGCTCGCATCGCGGTATCCCGGCAGCACGGCACGCGCCGTCTACCTTGACATGAAAACCCCCAACCTCGGCGGCCTCTATGAGAACGTGGTCGCACAGGAACTCGTTGCCCTCGGAGCAGATACGTGGTACTACCAAACGCGTGAGGTCGGTGAAGTCGACTTTGTAATCGAAGGTGCCCGCGGGCATGTTGTCCCAATCGAAGTCAAATCGGGCAAGAAAGTTCGAGCACATGCAGCCCTCGACCGTTTGATGAGTGTGGGCGAGTACAAAATTCCCGAGGCCGTTGTGCTGAGCCACGAAAACCTTTGCAAAGAGGGCAAGATCCTTTACGTTCCAATCTATATGACATTCTGTCTCGATGAGTTTATGGAAAAGGACGACCCCAACAACGATTTCTCGTTTGCACCCATATCTCTCTAGGTCATCTGAGTCCGCAAGCCAGCCCCCACGCCCAAAGTACTGCGCCTTTCGCGCCAAAGGCGCGAAACAGCAAGGGGATAGAAGGCAGCGACAACCAACTCCCCCACTATGCCCAAAGTGCTGCGATGTTTCGCGCAAAGCGCGAAACAGCACTGGGGCAGCAGAAGGCCACAATCAGCTAGCCCTCCATGCCCAAAGTGGCGCGTGGTTTCGCGGCCACGCCGCGAAACAGCGACCGGGACAAGGCACCCCCACAGCCACGTCCTTCATTCAGCCCCACAATCCGAGGACGTAGTCGTAGCAGGATCTGAGGGCTAACCTTCGCGGACACTCCGCAGGACGAAAGAACCCCCGCCGCACGTAGTGCGCAGCGGGGGTTCTTTCATGTCCGAGGACGTCCGCGAAGGTCAGCCCTCAGATCCTGCGGTGGGAGACCTAGGCCTCGTTGTACACCGTCTTGAGCTTCAGCAGGTGAGCGTAGCGGTCCATAGCGGCCTGCTCGTTCTCCTTGAAGAGCTCCTCGGCGCGCTCGGGGAAGGAACGCGTCAGCGAAGCGTAACGGGCCTCGTTCATCAGGAACTCCTGATAACCGCCCGCGGGCTCCTTGGAATCGAGCGAGAACTTCTTGCCGGCAGCAGCCTCGGGATTGAAGCGGAAGAGGTTCCAGTAACCGCACTCGACAGCCTTCTTCATCTCGGCCTGGCAGTTCTGCATGCCGCCCTTCTTGATGGAGTGCATCTCGCAGGGGCTGTAGCCGATGATGAGGGATGGGCCGTCGTAGGCCTCGGCCTCGTGGATGGCCTTGAGGGTCTGAGCCGGGTTGGCGCCCATGGCGACCTGCGCCACGTAGACGTAGCCGTAGCTCATGGCGATCTCGGCCAGGGACTTCTTCTTGGTCACCTTACCGGCAGCGGCGAACTGAGCGACCTGGCCCAGGTTCGAGGCCTTGGAGGCCTGACCGCCGGTGTTGGAGTAAACCTCGGTGTCGAAGACAAAGACGTTGACATTGTGGCCGGAAGCCAGGACGTGATCCAGGCCACCGAAGCCGATGTCGTAGGCCCAACCGTCGCCGCCGAAGATCCAGAAGGACTTCTTGGTGAGGTAAGCCTTGTCGGCGAGGATTGCCTTGGAAGCGTCGCAGCCGCACTTCTCGAGCTCGGCAACGTAGGCAGCGGCAGCGGTCTTGGAGGCCTCGGCGTCGTTGACGGAGTCGATCCAAGCCTGACCGGCGGCCTTGAGCTCATCGGACGGACCATCGGCAGCGATGATGTCCTGGGTAGCGGCGATCAGCTTGTGCTGAACGGCCTCATAGCCAACGGCCATGCCCAGACCGTGCTCGGCATTGTCCTCGAACAGGGAGTTGTTCCACGCCGGGCCGTGACCGTCCTTGTCCTTGCAGTAAGGAGCGGTGGCGGCGGGGTTACCCCAAATGGAGGAGCAGCCGGTGGCGTTGGAAATGAACATGCGGTCGCCGGCGACCTGGGTCACCAGACGTGCATAGGCGGTCTCGGCGCAGCCGGCGCAGGAGCCAGAGAACTCCAGGTAAGGCTGCTTAAACTGGCTGCCCTTGACGTTGGCCGCAATGAGCTCCTTCTTCTCGGAGACGTTCTCGACCATGTAGTCCCAAACGGGCTGCTGGTCCATCTCCTGCTCGGTGGGAACCATCTCGAGGGCGCCCTTGGGGCAGACCTTGACGCAGTTGGTGCAGCCCATGCAGTCGAGCGGGGACACGGCCATGGTGAACTTCATGCCCTTGGCCTTGGGGCCCATGGCGTCGAGCGTGCGGGTAGCCTCGGGCGCGGCGGCAGCCTCGTCCTCGGTCATCGCGAACGGACGGATGGTGGCATGCGGGCACACATAGGCGCACTGGTTGCACTGGATGCACTTGGTCTCGTCCCAGTGAGGAACGACCACGGCGACGCCGCGCTTCTCGTATGCGGAGGCGCCCAGCTCAAACTGGCCGTCGGCGCAATCGACAAAGGCGGAAACGGGCAGACTGTCGCCATCCATGCGATCGATGGGCTCGAGCAGGTTCTTGACCTGCTGGGCGATGGCGGACTTGGTCTCCTCGGAGAGCTCGACGGGAGCGGCATCCTCGGCGGTTGCCCAGTCGGCCGGAACCTCGAACTTACGGAAGGCGGTAGCGCCGGCATCGATGGCCTTGTGGTTGGCGTCGACAATAGCCTGGCCCTTCTTCATGTAGGACTTGGTAGCCGCGTCCTTCATGTACTGCAGGGCGTCCTCGGCGGGCAGGACCTTGGCCAGCGCGAAGAAGGCGGACTGGAGCACCGTGTTGGTGCGCTTGCCCATGCCGACCTTGGCAGCCAGGTCGATAGCGTCGATCAGGTAGACGTTGACGTTGTTGTTCGCGATGTAGCGCTTGGCCACGGCGGGCATGTGCTCGGCGAACTCCTCGTCGCTCCACTGGCAGTTGACCAGGAAGGTGCCGCCCGGCTTGACGTCGCGGACCATCTTGAAGCCCTTAACGATGTAGCTGGGGTTGTGGCAAGCGACAAAGTCGGCCTTGGTCACGTAGTACGGCGAACGGATCGGGGAATCACCAAAGCGCAGGTGCGAGACGGTGACGCCGCCGGTCTTCTTGGAGTCATACTGGAAGTAGGCCTGAACGTACTTGTCGGTGTGGTCGCCGATGATCTTGATCGAGTTCTTGTTGGCGCCGACGGTACCGTCGCCACCCAGACCCCAGAACTTGCACTCAATGGTGCCGGGGGCTGCGGTGTTGGGCGCATCCTCGGCCTCGGGCAGGCTCAGGTTGGTCACGTCATCGACAATGCCGATGGTGAACTCGCGCTTGGGCTCGTCTTTCTTGAGCTCCTCGAAGACAGCGAACGCGGACGCGGGAGGCGTGTCCTTGCTGCCCAGGCCGTAACGGCCGCCGACGACCTTGATGCCCGTCTTGCCGGCCTCGTAGAGAGCGGAGACGACGTCCTGGTAGAGCGGCTCGCCGATGCAACCCGGCTCCTTGGTGCGGTCCATGACGGCAATCTTCTGGACGGTCTCGGGAAGAACGTCGACAAAGTGCTTGATGGAGAACGGACGGAACAGACGAACCTTGACCAGGCCGACCTTCTCGCCGTGAGCGTTGAGGTAGTCGATGACTTCCTCGAGCACGTCGCAGAAAGAGCCCATGCACACGACGACGCGGTCGGCATCGGGAGCGCCGTAGTAGTTGAACAGGCCGTAATCGGTGCCGAGCTTCTCGTTGATCTTCTTCATGTAGCCCTCGACGACGGCGGGAAGCTCGTCGTAGACCTTGTTGCAGGCCTCACGGTTCTGGAAGAAGATATCGCCGTTCTCGTGGCTGCCGCGGGTGTGCGGGTGCTCAGGGTTGAGCGCGTGGTCGCGGAAAGCCTGGACGGCGTCCATGTCGCACATCTCGGCCAGATCCTTGTAGTCCCACATGGCGACCTTCTGGATCTCGTGGCTGGTGCGGAAGCCGTCGAAGAAGTTAAGGAACGGGGTCTTGCCCTCGATGGCGGCAAGGTGAGCCACCGGCGAGAGGTCCATGACCTCCTGGACGTTGCCCTCGGCGAGCATGGCGAAACCGGTCTGACGACAAGCCATGACGTCGGAGTGATCGCCAAAAATGTTCAGGGCGTGGGAAGCGACGCAACGCGCGGAGACGTGGAAGACGCCCGGGAGCTGCTCGCCCGCGATCTTGTACATGTTCGGGATCATCAGGAGCAGACCCTGAGAAGCCGTGTAGGTGGTGGTCAGAGCACCGGCACCCAGCGAACCGTGAACGGTACCGGCTGCACCTGCCTCGGACTCCATCTCGACGACCTTGACCGGGGTGCCGAAGATGTTCTTGCGACCCTGGGCCGCCCACTGGTCGACATGGTCGGCCATCGGGCTGGACGGCGTAATGGGATAGATTCCCGCTACCTCGGTGTACGCATACGAAACATATGCGGCCGCCTCGTTGCCGTCCATAGACTTAAACTTACGCGCCATATACCCCTCTCCTCTCATATAGGTATACAGGCCCCGGCGATCGCCGGGATGTTGGCGTGATGGGATTTTCGCTGTTGCTTCCAATCATCTGGCAGGCAGGCTCAGCAGCAGGTACATGGCGTGGAGAGAAGGCATGCCGAGGCGAGGAGGGCTGCACGCGCTCCACAAGCCCAGCTACCCGTCTTGCACATGACCGAGCGCCGCAAAGGCCGCATGCCGGATGCTCCCGGGCACGCCCCGGCGATGGGA
>JAHYYO010000056.1:0-6211 GCA_019424925.1 Collinsella sp. | reverse complement strand
AGAAGCTGCGCCGCGGGGGAGGCGGCCCCCAATGGCTTTCTCATATCGTCTTTTATGCAGCCCCCACATGGAATCGAACCCCGTGAGGGCGCGGAGCTGAGTAAACGCGTAAGCGTTTGCCAGCGCAGCTCGCAAGGCGCGTAAGCGCCGCAGCGGTCCGTCCGCGCAGCGCGCGGACGCGATTCCCTTCCCCGCCACCTTGAATTGACTAGGACCTCTGCAAAGGGGTCCTTTTCTTTTATGTAGGGTTCTGCGGAAACTGCGTCCCAGAATAAGGGCTCAGAACGGGACACACTTTCCGGTGCCTGCCTCCGGCGCGCGTACACACCTCGTCGCACCATTCCGAGCCCGCCCGCCCCAGACATTCCTCCCACTTTCGCGTCACTTTGCAGACCGTTCGGTCGCCTGTCCGCACACGCGGGTATACTCAAAACGATACTTATCCTATGCAATACGATGCGGGTTCGACCTGCATGATCCGAAGGGGGCAGTGATGGAGAGGATACTCGGCGTTAATCTCTCTGGCTGGTTTATTCCCGAGCCTTGGGTGACCCCGTCGCTGTACGCGGCGACCGGCGCATCCAACGCAGCCGAGCTGCAGGAGGCCATGGGTACCGCCGCTTACAACGAGCGCATGCGTCGTCATTACGAGACGTTTGTGAGCGAGGACGATTTTCGCCGCATGGCGCAGATCGGTCTCAATGCCGTGCGTCTGCCGGTGCCCTGGTATGCCTTTGGCTCACAGGAGTCCGATGCCTCCTACATATCGGTTGTCGATTACATCGACCGCGCGATTGAGTGGGCTGCCAAGTACGACATCCGCGTGCTGCTCGATCTGGCAACCGTGCCCGGTGGCCAGAGCGATTCCAACGATTCGCCCACCACGCCGGAGGCTGTTGCCGAGTGGCATTCGTCCACCAACGGCCGTCATGTCGCACTCGACGTGCTCGAGCGCTTGGCCGATCGCTATGGCGAGGCCGAGAGCCTGCTGGGCATTGAGCTGCTGGACACGCCGCAGATGAGCGTTCGCAAGAGCCTCTTCACCATGACGGATGGCATTCCTGCTCACTACCTGCGCAATTTCTATCGCGATGCCTACGAGCTCGTTCGTTCGTATATGCCCGAGGATAAGATCGTCGTCTTCTCGTCGTCGGGGCATCCCAGCGAGTGGAAGCATTTTATGCGCGGCGCCAAGTACAAGAACGTCTACATGGACCTTCACCTGTACCATTACCGCGACGAGTATGCGCTCGACATCACGAGCCCTCGCGGGCTGACGACGGCGATTTCGCGTAACAAGCGCGAGCTTAAAGAAGCGATTTCGACTGGGTTCCCCGTGCTGGTGGGCGAATGGTCGGGCGCGGCGATCTTTGCCAACTCGTCGGTTACGCCCGAGGGCCGCAATGCCTACGAGCGCGTGTTTATTGCCAACCAGCTGGCTTCGTTTGCGCCGGCTGCCGGTTGGTTCTTCCAAACGTGGAAGACCGAGAAGCGCATTGCAGCATGGGACGCCCGCGCGGCGCTCGGTACGCTCGAGCGCGGCATGATTGAATAGGTTGATATGACGCAAAACAGCGCCCATACGGGCAAACTCTATGTGGTCGGCACGCCCATCGGCAACCTGGGCGACCTGTCCCCGCGCGTTGGTGAGGCCTTTGCCGCTGCTGATGCCATCTGCTGCGAAGACACGCGTGTGACGTCAAAGCTACTGATGCACCTGGGCATTTCCAAGCCGCTTGTCCGTTGCGACGAGAATGTGATCGCCAGCCGCGCCGCCGGCCTGGTCGACCGTCTGCTGGCGGGGGAGACCCTCGCTTTTGCCTCGGACGCCGGCATGCCGAGCGTGTCCGATCCCGGCCAGGCGCTGGTCGAGGCGGCGCGTGAGGCCGATGTGCTCGTCGAAGTTATTCCCGGGCCCTCTGCTTGCGTCACGGCGCTTGTTTCGTCCGGCATTCCCTGCGAGCATTTTTTCTTCGAGGGCTTTTTGGGCCGAAAGCACGGCGACCGTGTGCGCCGTTTGCAGCGCCTTGCCGTGGTGCCCGGCGCACTCATCTTCTACGAGTCTCCACATCGCATCGTGGCGACGCTCGAGGCCGTGGCGGAGGTCTTTCCCCAGCGTGAGGTCGCCGTCTGCCGCGAACTCACCAAGCTGCACGAGGAGGTCTTGCGCGGGCCCGCTGACCAGCTTGCCGAGGAGCTGCGTGCTCGCGGCGAGGTAAAGGGCGAGATTGCGCTGGTCATCGCGCCGCCGAGCGAGGATGAGGAGGCCGGTATCGTGCCGGTCGGCGCCACGGCAGCGGATCCCGACGAGGCCCTGCGCGAGGATATCCGCACCGCGCTCGAGGAGGGGGAGCCCGCGTCTGCGGTGGCCAAGCGCCTGTCTCAGAAGTATTCGCGCCGCAAGCGCGATGTCTATGCCATGGTGCTCGATATGCAATAGATGGAGGATATCCAGCCCTTGCGCTAGAATCATCCCCTGTATGCAACGTTTTTCTGGAGGACAAACCCCATGGATCAAAGCAAGCCTTCGTTCTTTATCACGACGCCCATCTACTACGTCAACGCCGATCCGCACTTGGGCACGGCTTATTCCACCATCATCGCCGACGTTCAGGCTCGCTATCGCCGCTCCGCCGGCTATAACGTCAAGTTCCTGACCGGCATGGACGAGCACGGCGAGAAGGTCGCCGAGGCCGCAGCCAAGCATGGCATGACGCCGCAGGAGTGGACCGATAGCCAGGCCCCGCACTTCAAGGAGCTTTGGAGCAAGCTCGAGATTTCCAACGACGACTTCATCCGCACCACCGAGCCGCGCCAGCATCATGCCGTGCAGTACCTGTGGGAGCGCATGAAGGAGTTCGGTTACCTGTATAAGGGCAGCTACGACGGTTGGTATTGCGTGCCTGACGAGACCTACTTCACTGATACGCAGGTCCAGAAGGGCGACGAGGAGTACGGCAGCGTCGGCCAGCATCTATGCCCCGACTGCCACCGTCCGCTTGAGCGCGTCCAGGAGGAGTCCTACTTCTTTAAGCTTTCCGCCTTCCAGGACAAGCTTCTCAAGCTCTATGACGAGCACCCCGACTTTGTCGAGCCTGCGTTCCGCATGAACGAGGTTCGCAGCTTTGTCGAGGGCGGCCTCAACGACCTTTCCGTGAGCCGTACGAGCTTTGACTGGGGCATCCAGGTTCCGTTTGACGAGGGCCATGTGACCTATGTATGGTTTGACGCGCTGCTCAACTATATGACGGCCGTCGGCTACGGTGTCGACACCGACGAGGCGCGTGCCGAGCTGGCCTATCGCTGGCCCGCGCAGTTCCACATCGTGGGTAAGGACATCATCCGCTTCCACTGCGTCATTTGGCCCGCCATGCTCATGGCCATCGGCGAGGCCCTGCCCGAGCACGTCTTTGCCCACGGCTTCCTGACCGTGCGCAATGCCGAGACCGGCAAGGCCGAGAAGATGTCCAAGAGCCGCGGCAACGCCATCGCTCCGCAGGATGTTATCGACATGCTGGGCGTCGAGGGCTACCGCTATTACTTTATGACCGACGTGGTCCCCGGCACCGACGGCGCCATCAGCTTCGATCGCATGGAGCAGGTCTACAACGCCGATCTGGCCAACAGCTGGGGCAACCTCATTTCGCGCTCGCTCAACATGAGCGCAAAGTACTTTGACGGCTGCGCCCCGGCTAAACCGGCGTCTGCCGACGCGTTCGATAACCCGCTGGCAAAGATTGCCGACGGTTTGGTCGAGCGCTACATGGCCAAGATGGACGTGCTCGATTACGGCGGAGCCAAGGATGAGGTCATGGAGCTCATCCACGCCGCCAACCACTACATCGAGGACTCCGAGCCTTGGGCACTTGCCAAGGACGAGGCCAAGGCTGACGAGCTGGCGTTTGTGATCTACAACCTGCTCGAGGCCATCCGCATTGCCGCTCACCTGCTGATGCCGCTCATGCCTCAGACCTCTGCCGAGGCCCTGCGCCGCCTGTCCTGTGAGGGCGAGGCCGCGAGCGACGACCTCAAGGGCATTTGCACTTGGGGCCTGCTTGCCGGCGGTCAGCCCGTCGAGAAGGGCGATCCGCTGTTCCCGCGTCTGGCGTAGAGACCGCGCGAGCGCCATATCGGCAATTTGCTGTTTAGATGTAAGGGCATGGCCGCAACGGTCCATGCCCTTTCGTTTCAAGACGCCGCCATCATGCTAAGGAGGCAACTATGACAACTTCGCCTTTGGCAAACCCCACGGCAACAAGGGAGCTGCTGGAGGAGTTTGGCCTTGCGACCAAGCATCGCCTGGGTCAGAACTTTCTAATCGACAATCATGTGATCGAGCGTATCTGCGAGCTTGCCGAGTTTGCAGGTGACGAGCGCGTACTCGAGGTGGGTCCGGGTTGCGGTACGTTGACACTTGCGTTGCTGCAGGAAGCGGCGTGCGTTACGTCCATTGAGGCCGATCCCGAGCTTGAGCCGGTGCTCGATGCCCACGCCGCCGACTATGCCAACTTCCGCTTTATCATGGGCGACGCGCTTAAGGTGGGCCCGGAGCAGATTGAGCAGGCTGCGGGCGGTGAGCCGACGGTATTTGTCGCGAACTTGCCCTATAACGTGGCGGCGACGATCATTTTGCAATTTTTCCAGACGATGCCGGCGCTCAAGCGCGCCGTCGTTATGGTGCAAAAGGAGGTTGCCGATCGCATTGCCGCAGTGCCGGGCAACAAGACCTATGGCGGCTATACGGCAAAGCTCGGCCTGTATGCGCAGGTGACGGGTCGCTTTGAGGTGCCGCCGCGTTGCTTTATGCCGGCGCCGCACGTGGACTCGGCCGTCGTGCGTATCGACCGTGTTGACGGTGTGGTGCCCGAAGGACTCGATCGCGAATTTGTGGCCCGCGTGATTGATGCTGCATTTGCTCAGCGTCGCAAGACCATCCGCAATTCCATGAGCGCCAACGGCTTTGCCAAGGACGTGCTCGATGCCGCCTTTGAGGCTTGCGGTATCGCACCCACCACGCGCGCCGAGACGCTCGGCGTCGCCGACTTTGTGTGCCTGGCTCGGGAGCTTTCCCATGACGCTTAATGCCGAACGCGTGACGTTTACCAAGAAAAAGAAGACGGTTGCTTGTCCCGTGCCCTTGGCACCGCTTGCTGACACGCATGCGCATCTGCTTTCGTTTTGGGGGAAAGATGTGCCCGAGACGCTCGTGCGCGCCAAAGCCGCGGGCGTCGACCTGTTGGTGACGATGTTCGACCCCATCGCCGACAAGCGCAGCGTGACGGACTATAGCGACTGGCTCGTGCGCGAAATTCTGCCGATGCAGGATATCCCGCAGATCAAGTATCTTGCCGGCGTGCATCCGTATGGCGCGCCGGACTATACCGACGACATTCACGCGCAGGTTGTTGCTGCGCTTGATGACCCTTTGTGTGCCGGTATTGGCGAAATCGGTCTGGACTACCACATGGATTACGACGACGACATCACGCCGGCGCCCCACAGCGTGCAGATTGATTGCATGGCGCGCCAGCTCGAGCTTGCCGTGTGTCGTAACGTGCCGGTGGAGCTGCATCTGCGTCACGAGGACATGGACCAGGAGCGTACCTCGCACGTGGACGCCTACAACGTGCTTCGTGAGGTGGGCGTGCCCCAGGCCGGTTGTGTGCTGCACTGCTTTGGCGAGGACCGCGCCACGATGGAGCGCTTTGTGGAGCTGGGCTGCTATATCGCCTATGGTGGTGCGGCCACCTTTAAGCGCAACGACGACGTGCGCGAAGCATTTGCGGCAACCCCACTCGATCGAATTTTGTTCGAGACGGATTGCCCGTATATGGCTCCGGAGCCCATCCGCGGTCTTGAATGCGAGCCCGCAATGATCTCCATTACGGCAAACGCGCTGGTTAACGACCGTGTCGATCGCACTGGTGAGGACGCCGAAACAATCGCGCATGCCGCTTGGGAAAATGCCTGTAAACTTTTTCAAAAATAGTTCTTGCGTTCGCGGTGGCGCTCCGTTATTCTAATTCCTGCACGCGGGCGTGGCGGAATTGGCAGACGCGTACGGTTCAGGTCCGTATGGGGGCAACCCCATGAAGGTTCAAGTCCTTTCGCCCGCACCATTGATTGAAAGAGCTCCCAGCAATGGGAGCTTTTTTGTAATATGAGAAAGCCATTGTCAATAGGCATGTTCGTTCGAGCCCGGTTTGAAACC
>JAHYYO010000055.1:0-6866 GCA_019424925.1 Collinsella sp. | reverse complement strand
AGTCCACGCACTTAAACGCCGCGCGCAGGGCGACCTCGGTCTTGCCAAAGCCCACATCGCCGCACAGCAGGCGGTCCATGGGCTTGGGCGCCTCCATGTCGGCCTTAATGTCAGCGATGGCCTCCAGCTGGTCGCGCGTCTCGTCGTAAGGGAAGCTCTGCTCCATCTCAATCTGCTCGGGCGTATCGGGTGGGCAGGCGATACCGGTAATCGAAGAGCGGCGCGTATACAGATCGACCAGGTCAAACGCCAGCTTTTTGGCGTTCTTGCGCGCCTTATTGGTGGCACGCGTCCAGTCGGCGGTGTTGAGCCTGGTCAGGCGTGGCTTGTCACCGTCGGGGCCAACATAACGCGTAATGCGGTCGACCTGCTCCAGCGGCACGTAGAGCTTGTCGCCATCGGCGTATTCCAGCAAAAAGTAGTCGCGCTCCTTGCCGCCCACTTCCTGGCGCGCGATCTCGCTAAAGAGCGCGATGCCGTGAGTGGCGTGCACCACGTAGTCGCCCGGCTTAAACGGGAACGTGATCTGCGTAATGTCCACCTTGCGGCGGCTGCGCGCGCGGTTGGCATCCATGCGGGCGTTGAGGTCGGCAATCGAGAACACGGCCAGGTTGGCATCGGGCACCACCACGCCCTGCGGCAAGGCGGCATCGACAAAGGTCACGCGTCCGCGCGAGATGGTGGGCACGGCGGCACCGGCGGCAGCCTGGGCGGCACCTGCCTCGAGCGAGCGGGCGTTGAGCGCGTCGGCCTTGCGTTCGCGAATTGCAGCATGAGCATCCTGGCGGACAGCACGATCGGCAGAATCTGCCGCTGCCACGCGCACACGGTCGCCAATAGCGCCCGCGTTTTCGGGCGCGGCCGTCAGCGACTCCTCAAAAGTAATACCCTCATCGCCAAAGGTGAGCTCCATCGACTCGCGCGCACCGCGGTCGGGGATGGCAAACACGCAGGCATAGCGCTTGCCCACGACCTCCTGGATGCGCGTCATAAAGCGATTGTCCGAGCCCGCGATGGCCGGCTGCTCAATCTTGAGCTCTGCCGTCACCGCACCGCCGGCACGAATCAAGCTCACGTAGTTAAGGCGCTGCTGGGCACCAAAGTCGAGTTGCTGGGCACGCACGTACAGGCCGTCCAGACGGTCGACCCCCGCCTCGCCGGCACGTGCCTCGATATCCTCGCAGGCGCGCAGGCAATCGTCGAACAGCGAGCGCGGCTCGGACAGCACCACGAGCGCCTTGCCGCTCACATGCGACAGCGGGCTCACGGTCTGGCCGTACATCACCGGCAAAAAGCGGTCGAGCTCGGGCGTGACGATGCGCGCATCCACCATCTCGAGCAGCGCCGCCAGTTTGCTGTCGTCCTGGCTGGCACGATAGAGCGCCACATGCATGTTGTGGACGGCGTCGTCGGTGAGTGCGAGCTCGCGACAGGGGAAGATCTCGATGCTGTCCTCGTTGCCGATGGTCTGGCCCGTGGAACTCACCATGCGGCGGATACGGTCGATCTCGTCGCCGAAAAACTCGATGCGCACGGGCGCCTTTTCCTGTGCGGGAAACACCTCGACGGTGTCACCGTGCACGCGGAACAGGCCGGGTGCATCGGCGGCGCCGGCATTGGTGTAGCCCATGCCCACCAGGCGCTGCGGCACCTCGTCAAAAGGGATCTCCTCGCCCACCGCAAAGGTCGTGGACTCCCAGTAGCGGCTCTCGACCGGCGGCACGCAGCGCAGCAGTGCGCGGGCCGAGGCGACCATAATGCAGTTGTCGCCGCGCACGATGCGTCCCAGGGCCTCGCAGCGCTGCGCCACCACGGCATCGTCGGGCGCCTGCTCGCGCCACGGATAGTCCTTGCGCTCGGGAAAGCGGCACACGCGCGCCAGCCCCACATAGGCGGCAAGGCTGCGCGCAGCGCGATCGGCCGCATCCTCGCCGCTCACAATGTAGACCGTCGGGCGCGGACGGCGCGCAAACTGGGCGGCCGCCATAAGCGTACGGCCCGACTGCGACACGGCCAGCGTCACGTCCTCGCCGGCATCGAGTCCGGCCTCGACGGCCTGCAAGGCCTCGGCAGTGTAGAGCTGCGCGGCTATACGGTGAATGAGCATGCTGTTCCTCCGGCATCGCAACGCCAAAAGCCCGCCGGGGCAAGCTCGGCGGGTCGTACGTCAAAGATCATTGTTTGTCATGGTAGCGCATGGAGAGGACTCCTGCTCAAGGGCAAACCCGGCCCTGCAAAAAACGCCAGACGAAGATGCATTCCGCCCTACCCCGCTACGCGCACGCTGGGGCACAAATCTGCCAGCGGACACTCGTCGCACTTGGGTTTGCGGGCATCGCAGATCTCGCGACCGAAGGTGATCCACTGATGGTTGACCGACTCCCAATACTCGTGCGGCAAAATCTTGAGCAGATCCTGCTCGGTCTTGAGCGGCTCCTTGGCATGCGTCTTGGGACTCAGCATCAGGCGGTGCGCAATGCGGTTGACGTGCGTATCCACTGCGATGCCTTCCACGATGCCGTACCCCACGTTGAGTACGATGTTCGCCGTCTTGCGCCCCACGCCCGGCAGCTTGACGAGCTCCTTCATGTCGGCCGGTACCTCGCCGCCGTAATCGGCAACGATCATCTGCGCGGCCTCCACGGCGTGCTTGGCCTTACTCTTATAAAAGCCAAGCGACTTGATGGTATCGGCCACATCGGCCACGCTTGCCCCCGCCATAGCCTCGGGCGTGGGCCACTGGGAAAACAGCTTCGGCGTCACCTTGTTGACCTGCGCGTCGGTCGTCTGCGCTGAGAGCAGCACCGCGATGAGCAGCCTAAAGGGATTCTCGTGGTCCAAAAAACACTCGACCGGGCCATAGCGACGGTTGAGGCGCTCGCACACCTCAACGGCGCGCTCGCGTTTGGCAGCATTGGTCTCGCGTGGCATAACGACTCCTTGGCTCAACGGCACAACAAACCTATGGGCACAATTGTCCCACGTCCGAGACGCTTACGCCTCCAAGAATGCGCCGGTCTGACGGCTCCACAGGCTCGCGTACTCGCCACCCGCCTCGACAAGCTGCGTATGTGTGCCGTCCTCGACGATCTCACCATCGGCCAGCACCACAATGCGGTCGAGCGCCGCCACGGTGGACAGGCGGTGCGCCACCACAATGGAGGTACGTCCACGCATCAGGTTTTCGAGCGCCTCCTGCACCAGCGCCTCGGACTCGCTGTCGAGGGCAGAGGTCGCCTCGTCGAGCACCAGAATCGGCGCGTCGGTGAGAATCGCGCGGGCGATAGCCACACGCTGACGCTGGCCACCCGAGAGCTTGACGCCGCGCTCGCCCACCATGGTGTCAAAGCCACGGGGCAAGCGGTCGATAAACTCCAGGGCATTGGCCAGGCGCGCGGCCTCGCGGATCTGCGCGTCGGTGGCGTCAGGGCGGCCGTAGGCGATATTCTCGCGAATGGAGCGGTGGAACAGCAGCGCCTCCTGTGGCACGTAGGCAACCTGGCGACGCAGGCTCTGCTGCGTGCAGCGCGAGACATCCTGACCGTCCACGAGCACGCGGCCGCCCTGAACATCGTCCAGGCGCAGCAGCAGCTTGGTGAGCGTCGTCTTACCCGAGCCCGATTTGCCCACCAGGCCCACGCGCTGACCCGCCGCCACATGGAGCGTCAAATCGTCGAACACGCTCTCGCCCGCCGCGGCATCACGGTATGCAAAGCTCAGGTGCTCAAAATCAATCGCACCCTCGCCCACCTTGAGCTCGGGGGCGTTCTCGTCGTCTGCCACCAGACGCGGCTCGTCCAACACGCGCGTCATCTCGGCCGCATCACCGAGCGCGCGGTTGATGCGCTGCATCATGGAACTCACGTAGTTCAGGCGCATGGTGAGGTTGTAGGTGTAGGTAAAGATCATGACGAGCGAGCCGGCCGAGATGCCAAACCACGCATTGCCACCCGCCACGAACACACTCACCACGGCCATGGTGATGACGATAAGGCCCGAGGTCGTAAAGTTGCGCTGCATCATGGCGTGCATCGAGACCGTCTCGGCATCGCGCGCGGCGCGGTCGGCGGCATCGAACAGATCGTGCTCAAAGTCCTCGCGCCCGCAGGTCTTGACGGCCAGGATGTTCGTGACCGCGTCGGACAGCACGCCCGAGAGCTTGTTCTGCGCGGCGGACGTCGCGGCCGAAAGCGGCATGATGCGCTTGTACATAAGCCAGACAAACGCAATGTAGACGACCATGATGCACACCAGGATCACGGTAAATGTGGGCACCACCGGAGCGAGCGCCGCCACGGTGCAGATGACCGAGGTGATAGTGGGGATGAGCGAATACACCGTCACGTCCACCAGACCCGTGTAGCCGCTCATAAAACGGCTCGTCTGGCTCACGAGCGATCCGCCAAAGCGGCTGGTGTGGAATGTCATGGATTGATTGGAGAGCGTGTCAAAGCACAGGCGCGCCAGGTGATAGTTGCCCGCAATCTCGAGCTTGTAGACGGTGTAGTCCTGTAGCTTGGAGAGGATCTGACCCACCAGGTTAACGAGTACAAGCGCCAGAATATAGGGGCCGAAGACCTCGAATACTTGATCGCCCGCCACGGGGCCGGCCTGGACGCGGTCGACGATGAGGGCCATCACGTAGGTGTTGGCAAACGTGAGCAAAAAGATGTAGCCCGCCGACGAGAGCACCGAGAGAAAGACAATCAGCGGCTGCGTGCGCGTGACATCCCAAAAACGCTGCAGCGTGCGGCGCACGGTGGAACGCTTGAGCGGACTGGTGCTTCTCTGAGACATGGGCTTCCTTTCGCGTCTGACAGGGCGAAACGCCATTGTTGCACATTGGAGCACGCTTCAGACAAGTGCGATACGAAAAGCGGTGGGGCGCCCGCGTTTGCGCCGGTGCCCCACCGTCTTGTTGCAATTAGTCCTCGTCTTCTTGGTCTGTGGGAAGGTCCGCGGACTCCAAGCCCAAAATCTCGTCGGCCTCCCGCGCGTCTTCCAGCGCGTCGATGTCCTTGAGCTTGCGCTCCATGACGTTGGTGCGCGTGGTGATGATGCCCTCGACCGTTTTGCCCGCGGTCTCGATCTGCTGCTGGGCGCGGCGCAGCGCCGCCTGATAGCGCGGCAGCTCAGCCTTGACGGCGGAGAGCACGCGCAGTACGTCGTCGGTACGTTTTTGCAGCCTAAACGTCTGGTAGCTCATCTGCAGGCTGTTGAGAATGGCGGCCATGGTGCTGGGACCGGCTACGTTGACGTGATAGTCGCGGCCCAGGGTCTCGATAAGCCCGGGGCGGCTGACGACCTCGGCGTACAGTCCCTCAAACGGCACGAACATGATGCCAAAGTTGGTCGTTGTCGGCACACTCAGGTACTTTTCGCAGATGTCTTTAGCCTCGCGCTTGACCATGGTGTCGAGCGTCTTGCGCGCAGCCGCCACGGCCTCCGCATCGCCCGACTCCTGCGCGTCGAGCAGGTGCTCGTACGCGTCGCCCGGAAACTTGGAGTCGATCGGCAGCAGCACGGGATCGCCCTCGTCCACCGGCAGCTTGACGGCAAACTCAACGCGCTCCGAGGCGCCGGGCTTGGTGGCGACGTTTTCCAGATACTGGTCGGGTGTGAGGATGTCCGCCAGGATTGCACCCAGCTGCACCTCGCCCAAAATGCCACGCGCCTTGACGTTGCCCAGCACGCGCTTAAGGTCGCCCACGCCGGTGGCGATAGATTGCATATCGCCCAGACCCTTGTACACGGCCTCGAGCTGGTCGCTCACCTGCTTAAACGATGCCGACAGTCGGTCGTTGAGCGTGCGAGAGAGCTTCTCGTCCACCGTCGCACGCATCTGATCGAGCTGCACGTTGTTGTCTTTGCGGATGGCGCCCAGCTGGGCATCGACCGTCTCGCGCACCTTGTCCAGGCGATGCTCGATGCCCTCGCGGTTGGCGCCGAGCTGTTGGGCCGTCTCGCGGCGCAGGTCATCCATACGGTCGCCGGCCTGCGAGAACTCTCGCGCGATGGTCAGGTAGCGTTGCTGCTCCACGGCCGCATCGGTCGTCTGCTGCTGCGCGATGGCGTTTGCCGTGCGGCGGGTTTCTGTCAGCGCGACGTTGAGGGCATCGAGCGCGCTGTTGGCCTGCTCGAGTGCCGCGAGCGTTTCCGCTTCGTTGCCGCCACGCTCTCGCAACTCGGCACGAAGGCCCTTAAGCTGCAGGGCGCAGACCGCAGCAACTCCCACCGCCACCAAGGCAATCACAACAAGCGCAATATCAATAGCAGACATAGACTCCGCCCAACAAACCCAATCGATTATCAATCAAAACCGCGATCAATCTTACCCCGCCACACGCACGGATCACTCACTGCCTTGCAGACAAATTTCTCTTAGAGCCGCGGACGCTAAAACGCTAGCTCTCCCAGCCGGCGCGGATGGTTGTTATGACGTCACCCAGGCGCTGGCCCAGGGCCGCTAGATGTTGGAGCACCTCGTTGGGCGATGCACCGTTGAGGATGCACGTGAGGGCATACGACGCCAGAAAGATGGCCGCAAGCCCCAACAGGACGAGCACGATCATCGCCAAGGTGCGCAGGCGCTGGCCCACGCGGCGACGACGCGCACGACGCTTGTCGAACGCGAGCTCCTGCGCATATGAATCTTGCTGTACGGAATAGGCCTCTGGTGCCGATTCGCACCCGGGCACAGCTGCAGGTACAGCAGCGGGCACGACATTTTGCGCAAAGGGCCGGACTGCCGCCCCTTGCATTTGTATCTCCATGAGTCGTTGCTGCTGACGCAGCATGCGCTCAGCTTGTTGCTGCGGAGTCTCAAGAAACAGATCCATGCTGGCCTCCAAAATCGGAGCATTCGA
>JAHYYO010000054.1:0-6936 GCA_019424925.1 Collinsella sp. | reverse complement strand
ACGTCCTCGCCCAAAGCCAAACCGGGGGCGAAGCGAATGCCTTCGCGATTGAGCAGCTCGCGCGAAAAAGCCGCACGGCAGGCGTAGGGCTGCGCATTCGCATGGAACAGCAACTGGGGATCACGGGCGCCGAAGGTACCGGCTTTGGGGCTCATGAGTTGTTGGACGCGTTTGGGGGCAGCATCGGCTGGTTCACAGACGCCGCCAAAAACGGAGACCTCGGCATCTGCAGGCTCCATGGCATGCAGCACGCGCTCGACCGTCTGGACATCGATGTAATCGTCGGCGTCCACAAAAAAGACGGTCTCGCCCTCGGCGGCATCGATACCGGCATTTCGAGCGCACGAGACGCCCGCGTTTTCCTGGTCAATAACCAGTACGCGATCGTCGGCCAGCTCGATCTGGCGCAACACGTTCAACGAATCATCGGTCGAACCGTCGTTGACGCAGACAACCTGAATCGAGCGCTCGGACTGGGCCAACAGCGAATCGACGCATCGCTGAATGGAGCGCGCAGAGTTGTAAACGGGGACGACAATGGTAGCTTTAGGACACGAGGCCTCTCCCATGCCGACCTACCCCCTCAGCGATTCGATGAGGAAGGCGGCGACCACGCCTGGGCCTCCAACCGAGGCGTAATACTTAGCACGCCCCAAGGCACCATCCGTCGCAAAACTCGGATGCTCGTCAACCCAGCCCTCAGGATCTTTGAGGATGGCAGCGAGATTTGCGCGCTTCCACGGCTTGAGATCGTCAAGCGAAAACTCCCCCGCGTCCAAGGCCGCTTGGAACTCCTTGGCCATCTGAACCAGGAACTCCTTATAGAACTTAGGCGCTAGACGCACGTAGTTCCACATGTACGAATCGTACTTAATGAGCTGATTGAACTTGAGCATGCGCGCGACGTCATCACTTGCGTGGTCGCGGGCATAATCCTCTCGAATCCAACGCTCAATCTCGGCATACTCGGTATTGACGCAAAAGACCTTAGCCGAAGAATTGACCGAGGAATTCTCGTTGTCCTGGCGATACGACAGCACGGCATCGTGCAGGTAAACAGCCTTATCGGCGCACGCGATCACCTTAAAGGCGAATGACGTGTCCTGAAAGGATGCCCCCGGAGTCGGCAGGAACGTAATGCCGTTGCGCTCAAGAAAATCGCGACGGTACACGGCCGACCAAATCGACGGCTTTTGCTTAAAGAACTGCGTCGTATCGCTCGGGTGCACCGGCTTGCCACAGTCCTTGGCTTTAAACATCTCGTGCAGCGAACGGCGCTCCTCGGGCTTAGACCAGTAGAAATCAAAGTTCGCCTTCGCGAAGTCGGCATTATTGCTATCGGCGGCCGAGACAAGCTTTTCGAGTGCGTCGGACGCCATAAAGTCATCGGACTCCAAGATGCCCACGTACTTGCCGCGCGCCATCTCCAGACCGTGGTTCATCGAGTCGCCGTAGCCGCTGTTGGCCTTGTCGATCATCTTGACGCGCCTATCGTGCTCCATATACTCGCGAATAATCGCCGGCGAGTTGTCGGTCGACCCGTCGTTAATGCAGATGATCTCAATATCCTTGAGCGTCTGTGCCAGGGCGGAATCGAGACACTCGCGCAGGTAGCGCTGAACATTGTAAATGGGAATAAGCAGCGACAGAACAGGGCTGCCAGAGACGTTAGTAGACAAATGTGCTCCTTAGGAAATACCTGTCGTTTCATGGTATCAAAGGGTCAGCGCGCCAGCGGGCGTTTATATAATCTATGGAGCCTCTTGCGGGCAAAGTAGCCGCACGTCATGCGGCGGGCCCGTGGCAGGTTCCTGCGTTTTATTCAAAGCTTGCCGTCAAGGTGCGCCGAGCCTTTACAATAGGACAGTCCCAAGGACGTATTCGATAGCTTCCGCGCAGCGCTCGCCCGCCGCGCGTGAAAGGATATATTGCCCCATGCCTTCAACCCTTCCCGCTCCCATCGATAAGCTCGCCATCGTTGTCGTTACGTACAAGCGCCAGGAACTCCTGGCCAACCTGTTCGACTCCATGACCGAGCTCACGGCAACGCCCTGGCGCATCGTGATTGTCGATAACGAGAATTCGCGCGAGACCGAGGCCATGTGCACCGCATTCAACGAGCGCCTGGCCAGCCTGTGGGGCATCGACACCGAGCAGCCCGACGCGCAGGGCGGCACCGACCGTGTCATCTACGCCCCGCAGCTCGAAAACGGCGGCGGTGCGGGCGGCTTCTCCGCTGGCACTAAATGCGCCTACGATCTGGGGGCCCAGTGGTTCTGGGTGATGGACGACGACGTGCTCGTCATCCCCGAAGGCATCGAGCGTCTTGCCAAGTGGACCGACCGCTACGATGTCATCCAGGGTTCGCGCCTGGACTTTGACGGCGGCGCTTTCTTTTGGCAGTACCAGCTCATCCTTTCGCTCGGCATCCCTAACCCCATCGCCAAGTGGGACTTGGGGCCCGAGGGCTACCGCACCATGAACCAACTGTGCTTTGAGGGCGGCATGTTCTCGCGCCGCGTGGTCGACAAGATTGGCCTGCCCGACGCGCGCTTCTTTATCTACGGCGACGATGCCTGCTACGGCTACGTGGCCAGCCAGCACTTCCCCGCCGCCGTGGTTGCCGACGTGGTGCTCAAGCGCGCCCGCGCCGTCTCTAACTGGGACATCGCCGGCAAACGACAGCTCAACTCCACGAGCGACACCAACCGCTACTACATCATGCGCAATCGCGGCTTTTTGGCCCGCTATATGCAGATCTACGGTGACTACCACCCCATGCTGTTCCGTCTGGGCAATGCCGCGACCTTCTGCAAGGAGTTCATTCGTCTGGCAGCAGTCGACAAATGCTTTAAGACCGGCATTCCGGCGCTGCGCCGCGGCATGAAGGACGCCCGCAAGATCGTTAAGGATCCCAACTGGAAGCCCATGCCGCCCCTGAAGGACGCCGAGTAGTAAAGGGCTTTCGCCCGCCGCTACAGTCGTTGGCACACCACGGACACACGCTGACCGTCAAAGCCAAAACCCCAACGCATGCGCCCGACGGCGGGGCGCGGCACGCGGATATCATCGATGCCGTCGCGCTCTATGTCGAGCAGCGCCTGAACCGCCAACAGTTCCAGGCCCAGGGCATCGACGCCAGGGTCGTACAACATGTTGACCGTAATGAGCGGTCGCTCATCGAGCATGCCGAGCGTGTCGGCCACGTCAAACACCCGACCGGTGGGAATCACCTGGATATCCCAGCGATCCGAGACGCCACTTCGCTTGGAGCTGGGATTGCAATAGCCGGGCAGTCCAAAGCAGAGCCCCTGAAGCGCCAGATGATAGGCTGTCCGCATATCTGATTGGCCCACATCGATGCCCAGATCGCCGATAGCACAGCTCAAAGCTTGCTTTACAGTGTCCTCGTCTCCTCGACACAGCCCGTCATGGAACGAGTCGATAACTCCAACGTCCTCAACGGCGCACTCAAACCATTCCAGAATTACAAGACGGAGCGCCTGACGCACTTCGTTATTAGGCAGACGCAGGGAACGAAGGCACGCGCCGTCCTCCGAATGCCCCGTCATATCCGTCGTAAGGAATCCAGACAGATACAGCGCAGTCCAGATATCTTCGGGCTTGGCGGCATCGACCTCCTCGGCATGCATATGCACTGGCGCCTCAATAAACCCATGCGGCTCAACCAAATCGAACAATGTGGACAGGCGAATGAGATTCCAGTCGCCGACGCATGCGCCCAGACGGTCGGCGTAACAATACAGATCCGCCCGAACGGGCGCGACGCAATCGCGATGTGCGTAGTCCACCACGCGCTCCGGGCTCGAGCAATAAAAACCACCAAACAGATAGCCCTCGAGCCACTCACGCGCGTCATCCAGACAGCCGTTGCGACCGATGCAATCCAACAGCACTTGGACTTCGTCGTCCGAAAAACCGAACCATCGATCACACCAACTCGACAACGCTGTCGCCGACCGATAGGAAACCCCACGTTGGGACAACGCAAGCTCGGCAGGACCGGGGCGCTCGCCCATAAGACACGTCAATCGCAACGAGTCGCCGGCGTCGGCAATGGTGTCGAACAGCATTCGGCTGAGCGACTCTAGGGAATCCACGCTACCGTCGTCCTTAGCGTCCAAACGCTTTGGACATACCGCGTCGTAGTCGTCTATCAGAAGAACAACCTGCTCATCGAAAGCTGCCTGGAGCAGCTTGATAAGCACGCCAAGCGCCGCATCGATCTCCTTATCGCTGGCCACCCCACGCGCCGCCCTCTCGATAAGACGAACCTCACGTCTTGACAGATCAGGCGCGGCAAGCAGCGGCAGTAATCGGGCGCACTCGCGCACGACAGCCCCGCGAATTGCTGCCGCAGCACCAGCACCATGCCTCGAAGCGGCAGCTGTAAAGTCGAGCATGATGACCGGATAACTCGCGTACTCATCACGATAGCGACCGCCGCCCGCCTGCCAAATCTGGGTACCAGCGAACAGGCTTCGATCCGGCAGCCGGCGATCAGGTCGTTCCAAATAGCACTTGAGCATCGATAAATTCATGCTCTTGCCAAAACCCTTGGGCCGACAGCAAAGCGCAACAGGTGCTTCACTGTCCAATATATCGGCAATAAACATAGTCTTATCGACGAGTAAACACCGATTGATTGCATCGGAAAAGTCGCGTGCATCAACCGGTAGAGCTGCGCTATCCGCATGATTGAGCAACCGTGCACCAAACGCATGAGTAAAACCACAATTCACCTGTTCAGACACCGTAAACTCTCCTTCTAACGCAGCACGATGCCCATTGTAGCGAGCGGGTAGAGCGCAACAATATCGACATGCAAACGTTTCGGGCAGCGGTAGCAACAGACCCCCGAGGGGGCATAACAAATCGTTGCACAACAAAAAAAGGGGGGCCGATGCCGCCGCACCGGACCCCGTCCCAAACTCTTATAGAAAACGATCTGGAAGATTACTCCTCCAAGCCGTCCTCCCCAGAAGCCTTCTTCTGCTGATCGAGCTTATGCTTACCACTTACGATAGACGTAGCGCCCAGTGTGGCCAAGCTTGCACTGGCAAGGCTCGCCATCACAATCAGATCGCCCGTCTTGGGCATGTTGCCGCCCGAGGACTTGGTAGTTGTAGTCGTCGTGGTCGTGGTGGTCACCGTTTTGGAGTCATTTTGCTCTTGGACCTGGTTGTCAGCACCGCTCTTGTCGTCGTCTTCGGACTGTTTCTTTTCGCCCTCGGCCTTGCTCTTGTCCTTCTCCTCAGATTCAGACTTCTTATCCTCGTCCTTCTTCTGTTCGGACTTGTCGCTCTTCTCCTCAGAGCTAGAACCCTTATCGGATTCGGTCTTCTCGGAAGCCTTGTCCTTGGAGTCGCCCTTTGCGGCTTCGATCTTTTCCGTGGAAACCTGATCAGAGTTGCCCTTGTTCTGGGTCGAGCCGTTATTGACGCCAGCCATCAGCGAAGAGCCCAGCGTAGAACCAAGCTGCTCGGAGAAAGAAGGCTTCTTGTCCGGCGAAGCAACGGGAACGTCCGGCGCCTTATTCGAGTCATCCTTGGAAGCATCGGAACCAGGGGTTGCGTCAGAGCCGGAGCCGTTGTTAGAGCCGGTGCCAACGGACGAATCGCTCGAGCCGGTGGATGAGTTAGAGGTGCCAGCGCCGGTCGAACCAGAAGCGTCGCTGTCCGTATTGCCTGCAGAGCTTGAAGACGAATCGCCCGCAGCAGAGCCGTTCGAAACGGAGCCGTTCGAGGTAGAGCCGTTGTTGGTAGTGCCACCAGCAGAGCCATCACCGTCAGCATCGGTCGAGGGCGAATCCATCCTGTCATCGTTGGCATCGTCGCTCGAGTCGTCATTCGAATCAGGCGTCGGCGAGGGCGCCGGCGTGGGCTCGGGCTGCACGGGCGTCGCAGCGGCAGCGGCCTCGTCCTCGGCGATATAAACCAAGCAGTCCTTCAGCTCGTTGCGGTAGCGGTTCTTCCAGCCCTCATGATACTGGGGCTGGCTCGAATACTTGGTCGCCACGTTATTGACCACACTGTTGGAAAGCGCCGTCACAAACTCGCGATCAGTCATACTGTTAGAAAGGTTTGCCCAACGGAAGAAGTCCCTGCAGCCACCGGTGCCGCACATGTTGGTGATGCTCCACACCATGCCCTTAACGCAATCGGCACGGCCCGAAATATCAATGCCCAGGCCGCTCTTGAGCCACGCCTCGGTCACCGCATAGTACGAGTTGTACGCATACGCATCCTGCAGAGCCGAGAACTCAACAGGGTCGGTGTTATAAGCACCTTGGAAAGCCTCCTGCGCAATACGGCCCAACTCGGTGAGCTGGCCGTTCTCGTACATGGCATTGCTCGTGTTGGAAATCTCGCTGCCGCGATCAATCGCATCCTTGAGCATGCTGTATTTTTCGGGGTTGTAGTTGTAGGCCTGCTTCATAAACGGAATGAGCGACCATCGACGGTCGAACTGGTAATAACCCAGCGCGTTATAGCCGTCGCCATACGAAAAGCCCTGGTTATAGTTGCCATGGCTCTCGTACTTGGTAAAGTACTTCATCTCGGGGGTAACGTTAACAAACGAAACGCCCTGGACCGACCTCAGCACGCCCGAGAAGGACTGCTGGGTATAGAGACCCTTATCGATATCGGTGGCACCCGAGGCAACGCCCGGCGTGGGCTCCTCGGCAGCGGCGGGTGCCGGCGCGGAAACGGCGCCAAACGAAAGCGCCAGCGTCAGGCCAGCGACAATCGCGGAATGCTTGCGCTGCATAAGATCCTCCCTGCATTGGTGTAGTTAAAGTGCAGTTTGCAAAGATAAGAGTAAGTATTGCAGCTCGCCCGTTGTTGCACAACAACCCCTCGGTAAACGGCAACAACCCTCCGCGAAATCTTAAGGAATTGCGCTCAACCTACA
>JAHYYO010000053.1:0-7466 GCA_019424925.1 Collinsella sp. | reverse complement strand
TTCTTTCGTCCTGCGGAGTGCGCCGGAAAGGAAGGTTGCCCTCGGGCCTGCGTTATCTCGGTGCTGCCGTTACGGGCAATAATTAATCTGAATAAAGATGGTGCGCGGCCTTTTGGTCGCGCGTTGTGCGTGGATAAGAAAAGGGCTCAAGGTTTGTGCCTTGGGCCCCAAAGGGTTGATGAACTGGCTTAAGACTCGGCCGCGATTGTTAGAACTTGACGGTCGGTGCCTGGCGGGCGGCCTCGGCGGCCTCGAAGCCCTGGCGCTCCTTAAACTGGAAGATGCCGGCAAAGATAACGGCCGGGAACGTCTGGATGGCGTTGTTGTAGCTGAGCACGCAGTCGTTGTAGCTCTGGCGTGCATAGCTAATCTTGTTCTCGGTATCCTCGAGCGATGCCTGCAGCTGCGTAAAGTTGGTGTTTGCCTTAAGATCGGGATAGGCCTCGGCTACGGCGAAGAGCTGGCGCAGCGCACCGGTCAGCACGTTGTCGGCTTCCATCTTGGCCTCGGGCGTGGTGGCCTTGACGGCGGTGTTACGCGCGCTGATCACGGCGGAGAGCGTCTCCTGCTCGTGCTTGGCGTAGCCCTTGACGGTCTCGACCAGGTTGGGGATCAGGTCGTTGCGGCGCTGCAGCTGCGTATCGATGTTCTGCCAGGCGTTATCGATGCGGTTACGCTTGGTGACCATGTTGTTGTAGATGCCGGCGATGGCGCAGACAATCACAATGACAACAACGATGCCGATGATGACGGTAATCATGATGTCTCCGTTTCGAATGGCCGCGGCGGCATGCGCCAGCTGCCGTTGGTATAACGCTACTAGTATACCCGCAACGTTTTGCCGTGCCGAACTTTCCGGTAAGCGTTGTGTTTTCGGCGGGGCCGGCACCGGGGCAAAGCGCGCGAGGTACAGGTGTAAGATATGCGACAGATTGACGAGTGTTGTCTTTGCCCTGAGGATGGCGATGCCAGTGGACCTTCGCATTAAGAAAACCTACCGCGCCCTGTTCGATGCCTTTACCGAGCTTTTGGAAGAGCATCGTTTTGAGGACCTGACGGTTGCCATGCTGTGCGACCGGGCCATGATTCGCCGCACGACGTTCTACAAGCACTTTCGCGACAAGAACGATTACTTTGCCTTTTATATCGATGAGCTCATGTCGGGCTTGCCGCAAAAACAGCCCGATGAGGCCGGCGCAGTGTCTGCCGAGGACGTGCGCGCGCTTCGGCACGCGATTTTGGACGATGCCATGGATTTGATTCTGACGCACGAGCGGCTCATGGATAACATTTTGGCAAGCAGCATGTCGGGCATGTTGACCAACGTTATTTGCGACCGCATTGCCCGCTCCATCCGCGAGCGTGTGATGAACGTGCTTGCCGAGGATGCCCTGGCCCCCGTGTCACTCGAGACGACGTCTGAGTTTGTCGCCGGCGGTATTATTCGACTTTTCACGATATGGTGGGAATCGGGCCACGATCTTGAGCGTCGACCTGAGATGGCCGACGTGGTCGATGCGCTGTTCGAGCGGACCATGACGCCGGTGCATCACTAAGAGTGGCGGAGAGAGGGGGATTCGAACCCCCGGAACGCTCTCGCGCTCAACGGTTTTCAAGACCGCCGCATTCAACCGCTCTGCCATCTCTCCGTGAGTTGTAATGATAGCATCGTTTTGAATTTGCAACAGGGAAGGCGAACGATGACGAGCACCGGAATCGATGAGAAGTTCATGCGCGAGGCGCTGGCGGAGGCGCGTACCGCCGCGGCGGTGGGCGAGGTGCCGATCGGCGCCGTAGTGGTGCGCGCGGGTGAGATTGTCGCGCGGGCGCATAATCGCCGCGAGCTCGACCAGGATCCTTCGGCGCATGCCGAGTTTGCGGCCCTATGCGCCGCCGCTCAGTCGCTTGGACGTTGGCGCCTTTCCGATTGTACGGTCTACGTGACGCTCGAGCCCTGCTGCATGTGCGCGGGGCTTATGGTTAATGCGCGCGTGGGGCGCTGCGTGTACGGCGCGGCCGATGCTAAGGCGGGCGCTCTGGGGTCGCTATACGACCTCAATGCCGATTCGCGCCTGAATCATCAGTTTAACGTACATGCCGGCGTGCTGGCAGACGAGTGTCGTGAGGTGTTGAGCGGCTATTTTGCTGGACTGCGCAGTGTCGACGGCGTCGGTTGCGATTGTGGTATGAACCTTGAGGCACATGCGGCCCACGCCGAGGCGCTCGCGGGTGTTGGGGATCTCGCCGACGAGACGCTCAACTATGGCCCCGTGCAGCGGCGGCCCCGCCGTGTGCTGCTGGCGATTGATTCCTTTAAAGGCAACGTTTCGAGCGCGCAGGCAGAGACGGCCGTTGCCGAAGGCGTGCGCCGCGTTTGGCCCGATGTCGAGGCGTGCACATTGCCGCTGGCAGATGGTGGCGAGGGAACGCTCGACGCCATCGCTGTGCGCGGTGGCGAGCTCTCGACCTGTGAGGTTGCAGGCCCCCTGGGCGATCGCGTGTCTGCCCGGATGCTGGTGGACGGCGAGCACGAGTCGGCTGTAATTGAGATGGCCGAGGCGGCGGGTATTGGGTATTCACCCTGCACGGAATCGGCGGCGCTTGCGGCTTCGACCTATGGCGTGGGCGAGCTCATACTTCGCGCGGTCCGCGCGGGGGCAAAGACTATCTATATTGGTCTGGGCGGCAGTGCCACCAACGACGGTGGCGCCGGCATGCTGCAGGCGCTGGGCGCGCGTGTGGTCGATGATCAGGGCTGCGATGTCGCCCCTGGTCTCGCGGGGCTTGAGCAGGTGGCGAGTATCGATTTGGCACCGGCGCTTCGGGCGCTGAATAGCGCGCGTATCGTCGTGCTCTCTGATGTCGAGAACCCGCTCGTGGGGCGTCGTGGGGCACTTGCAGTGTTTGGCGGGCAAAAGGGCCTGCCGACAGACGATGTCGAAGCGCTGGGCAGGTACGACAGTTGGATGGTCGGCTACGGCCGCCTGCTCGATGCGGCGATTACCGGGGTGCGGGCTCAGGGGTTGTTGCGCGTGCCCGAGGGCGTGCGGACATTTGGCTCGGTGCTCGGCGTGCCTGGCGCGGGCGCGGCAGGTGGCTTGGGCGCCGCGCTGCTGGCGCTCGGTGCTGAGTTGCGTTCGGGCGTGGAGACGGTGCTCGATCTGATTGGGTTTGACGAGCGCGTGCGCGATGTCGACCTGGTCATTACAGGCGAGGGCAACATGGACGAGCAATCCGCTGCCGGCAAGGCGCCGGTGGGCGTGGCCCGCCGTGCCAATCGCTATGGCAAGCCGGTAGTCGCCGTCGTGGGCGGTCGTGCGGATAATTTGGATGCGGTGTATGGTCAGGGCATCGACTTGGTCCTGCCGGTCTGCCGCAGGCCCATGCCTCTTGACCAAGCGCTCGACCCCCAGGAAGCCACAACCAACCTCATCTGCGCCGGTGAAGCCGCCGCCCGATCCTACGACCTCGCCCGTATCTAAGTCTTTCCGGGCAAGTCTCAATAAGTTGCGGTGGAATAGTTCCTGTTTTTGGCCTTGGGTCGTAAAACAGGAACTATTCCACCGCAACTCAAAAGTGGTCTTTTGGCCCTGTCCCAAATTAGCTATCTTGCCCCATCGGGCGGGAGCGGGTAAGATATACCGAGCGCCTAGCGCGTTCGATGGGTTCGGATGACGACATGTTCCGAATCTGGTCAGGTCCGGAAGGAAGCAGCCATAAGGAGCCTCTGTCGGGCATCCGAATCCATCGAGTGCGCAGGCGTTTTTTGGTGCCGCGGCTACCCGCGGGTGCCGGCAGGGCGCTTGGTGTCTCGCTGGTCCTCGGCTTCGCCTGCGGGATCGCTCGACTACCAAGCGCCCTGCCGGCACCCGCGGGTAGCCGACCAAAACCGCCTGAAGGGTCACATTTATCTGATAATTGAATCCCCGGCGTTATGCCGCTCGCTGGCGTTGCCAAAACATCGGCTGCTACGTGCCTTGGGCGCTAGTGACCGTTGCCCTTACATCTGTAACGAGTTGCTTACGCATCTCCAGGGTTCTCCGTACTATCATGAATCAGATTGAATTGAGATGATGATAGGGAGCGCCTTTTTATGATTGAGCTGCTCAGGCGTTTTGGTGGTAAGTTTCGCCGGTATATGGTGATTGGCCCTGCGTGCAAGTTGATTGAAGTGATCTTTGACCTGCTGACGCCGCTGGTGATTGCCCAGATGATCGATAAGGGCATTGGCTCGCACGACGTGGACGCCGTCGTCCACTACGGCATGGTGCTTGCCGCCATGGCCGTGATCGGCATCTCGTTTACGCTCGTCTGCCAAAAGATGGCGGCGCTCACCTCGCAGGGCATGGGCACCGACATTCGCGGCGCACTCTACCAGCACATCAACAAACTGAGCTATGCCGAACTCGACCGCTTTGGCACGCCGTCGCTTATCACCCGCATCACCAACGACGTCAACCAGGTGCAGCTTGCCGTGGCGCTGGGCGTGCGCATGCTCATCCGCTGGCCCTTCTTGGCGGTGGGCTCCATGGTCGCGGCCCTTGCCATCGACCTTAAGCTCGGCATTATTTTTTTGATTTGCACGCCCGCCATTGGCCTGGTGTTTTGGTTTGTCATGGCGCGCTGCATTCCCTACTACAAGCAGCTGCAGGCAAAGCTCGACCGCATCGCGCTCATTTGCCGCGAGGGCCTTTCGGGCGCCCGCGTGGTTCGCGCCTTTGTACGCGAAGATCACGAGCGTGAGCGTTTTGCCCAAGCAGCCGACGATCAGGCCAATACTGCCATCGCGGTGGGCAAGCTCTCGTCGATCCTTAACCCCGTTACGTTTTTGGTGATGAACCTGGGCGTGTGCGCCATCCTGTGGGTGGGCGGCATCCAGGTCAACGTGGGCGAACTCACACAGGGCCAGGTCATGGCGTTCGTCAACTACATGACGCAAACCCTGACCTCCATCGTGTACGTCGCCAACCTGGTCGTGGTCTTTACCAAGGCGAGCGCCAGCGCGTCGCGTATCAACGAGGTGCTCAATTGCGTGCCGAGCATTACCGACGAGGGCAACCAGCCGGTCGCGCTGCCCGAGCCGAGCGAACTGGCGGGTGGTGCTGCTCCAGTCCCCGCACTGAGCTTTGACCATGCGAGCTTTTCGTTTGGCGCGGGCGCGGCAAATGCCGTGAGCGATGTGACCCTGAAGCTGCCGCTGGGCAAAACGCTCGGCATTATCGGCGGTACAGGCAGCGGTAAGTCCACGCTTGTCTCGCTTATCCCGCGCCTGTACGATGCGAGCGCCGGCAGCGTGTGCGTGATGGGCGCCGACGTGCGCACCTGGCCGTTCGACCAGCTGCGCCGTGTGGTCGCGACCGTTCCGCAGCGCGCGTCGCTGGTGAGTGGCACCATCCGCAGCAACCTGACCTGGCGCGATGAGGCGGCAACCGACGAGGAGCTTTGGGCGGCGCTCGATATGGCGCAGGCCAGTGAGTTCGTGCGCAACAAGCCGCAGGGGCTCGACGCCCCGGTCGAGGCGGGCGGCAAGAACTTTAGCGGTGGCCAGCGCCAGCGCCTGACTATCGCGCGTGCCTTGGTGGGCTCGCCGCAGGTTCTGATCATGGACGACTCCGCCTCGGCGCTCGACTTTAAGACCGACGCGGCGCTTCGCCATGCCATTCGCGAGCGCAGCGTGCGCGGTGCCGCCGAGGGCGGGCTGCCGCTGACCACGGTGATTGTGAGCCAGCGCGTCTCGACCGTGCGCGACGCCGACATGATCTGCGTACTCGACCACGGCTCGGTTGCGGGCCTGGGCACGCATGACGAGCTGTACGCGACCTGCCAGCTCTATCGCGAGATTTGCCAGTCGCAGCTGCGCCGCGAGGAGCTCGAGGGCCAGCAGGGGAGCACGACGCCCGCGTCCGCTCCGACCGCCCCCGCATCCGTCTGCGCAAAGGAGGGATGCTAAATGAATCCGTACACTTCCTCCGGTTCGGTCGCCACGATGACGGCCAACGTGTCCGGCAACGATAACCTCAACGACCTGGGTGACGGTCCGCGCCAGCCCGGCGACCCCGAGCGCTACCCCGTAGGCGCGGTAACTCGCCGCCTGCTGGGCTACGTCCGTCCGCACCGCATTTCGTTTACGGCGTCGTTTGTGAGTGCTGCCGTCTCGGTGATTCTGCAGCTCTACACACCCATCCTCATTGGCGAGGGCATCGATCTTATCGTCGCCGCCGGGCAGGTGGATTTCGATGCGCTGCTGCCGCTTGTCACCAAACTCGCGATTGTCGTCGTAGGTGCTGCGGCCTTTCAGTGGCTGCAGGGCTATTGCGTCAACCGTCTGTCCTACGAGACGGTGCGTGACATGCGCGTGGAGGCAAGCGACAAGCTCAGCCGCATGCCGCTCAGCTTTATCGACAGCCATGCCCACGGCGACCTTATGAGCCGTGTGGTCAACGACGTCGACCAGGTGGGCGACGGTCTGCTGCAGGGCTTTACCCAGCTTTTCACCGGCGTTATCACCATCGTTGGCACGCTCGCGTTTATGCTCTCCATCAACCTGACCATGACACTTGTGGTGGTGCTCGTCACGCCGCTTTCCATTTTTGCAGCCGGTGCCATCGCCAAACTCTCCAACAAGAGCTTTACGGCGCAGCAACGCATTCAGGGCCAGCTTGGCGGCCATATCGAGGAATACGTGGGCGAGCAGAAGCTCGTGGACGCGTTTGCCTATGGTTCCAACGCCCAGCAGCGCTTCGATGCTCTCAACGCTGAGCTCTACGCGGCAGGTGAGCGCGCGCAGTTTATGGGTTCGCTTTCTAACCCCGGCACTCGCTTTATCAATAACATCATCTATGCCGTGGTCGCTGTGATCGGCTGCGTGGGCGTGATCACGGGCGTGCCGGCGGCGCTTACGGTGGGCGGCGTGCAGATTTTCCTGTCCTATGCCAACCAGTACACCAAGCCGTTCAACGAGGTCACCAACGTCATTACGCAGATCCAGACGGCGTATGCTTCGGCGCGCCGCATGTTTGCGCTGCTCGATGCGCGCGAGCAGGAGCCCGATGCGGCGGATGCCGTGGAACTTGCCACCCCGCAGGGTGAGGTGACCCTTGAGCATGTGGACTTTAGCTACGTGCCCGACCGCAAACTGCTGCAGGACATCTGCATCGAGGCTAAGCCCGGCATGCGCTTTGCCCTGGTCGGTCCCACGGGCTGCGGAAAGACAACGCTCATCAATCTGCTGCTGCGTTTTTACGATATCGATGCCGGCCGCATCATGGTCGATGGCCGGTCTTCGCGTGACTACACGCGTGCAAGCCTGCGCCGCGCCTTTGGCATGGTGCTGCAGGATACGTGGCTGTTCGAGGGCACGGTGGCGGACAACATCGCTTACGGTTGCCCAGGAGCTACGCGCGAGCAGGTCATCGAAGCCGCCAAGCGCGCGCACGCGCACAAGTTTATCGTGCAGCTGCCAGGCG
>JAHYYO010000052.1:0-7588 GCA_019424925.1 Collinsella sp. | reverse complement strand
CGCCTCGTCCGCCGACGTCATGCGGCGCCAAGCCGCACTTCAAAGGGTTTGTCCCTTTGGTGAAGCGTTGACGGGAGAGGGCCCGTTTCCGGTGTAGGCCGGCGCTTCGCACTCCGCCATGTCAGAGGTGTCAAACCCCGCCTCTGATGTTGAAGGGAGCATTCATGCTTCTGGTCGCTAACGGTTCCGTTTTTACCCGCAACGCTCAGACCCCGTTCATTCCCAACGGTGCGGTCGCCATTGACGGAGATACGATCGTCGAAGTGGGCCCCGAGTGCGAGCTCAAGGCCAAGTACCCGGATGCCGAGTACGTCGACGCCCAGGGCAACCTCATCATGCCCGGACTCATTAACTGCCACACCCACATCTACTCGGGTCTGGCTCGCGGCCTTGCCATTAAGGGCTGCAACCCCACCAACTTCCTGGAGAATCTTGAGCAGCAGTGGTGGAAGATCGACGACAACCTGACGCTCGACGGCACCAAGGCCAGCGCCTATGCCACGATTCTGGACTCCATCCGCGATGGCGTCACCACGATCTTCGATCACCACGCGAGCTTCTGCGAGATTCCGGGCAGCCTCTTTGCCATTAAGGATGCCGCGCAGGAGCTGGGCATGCGTTCGTGCCTGTGCTACGAGGTCTCCGACCGCCGCGGTCAGGAAAAATGCGACCAGGCCATTGCCGAGAACGCCGAATTTGCCCAGTGGGCCGCCAAGGAGCGTCGCGATAACGACAACCACATGATCGCCGCCATGTTTGGCGGTCACGCCACCTTTACGCTTTCGGACGAGACCATGGACAAGATGGCCGAGGCCAACAACGGCCTGACCGGCTTCCACATCCATGTGTGCGAGGGCATGAATGACGTGTGGGACTCCCGCCTCAACCGCGGCGGCATCAGCCCCGTCGAGCGCTTGCTGCAGCATAACCTTCTGGGTCCCGACACCATGCTCGGCCACTGCATCCACGTGACGCCTGCCGAGATGGATATCGTCAAGGAGTCTGGCACCTGGCTCGTCAACAACCCCGAATCCAATATGGGCAACGCCGTGGGCTGCGCCCCCGTGCTCGAGTTCTTCCGCCGCGGCATCCCCGTGTGCATGGGCACCGACGCCTACACCCACGATATGCTCGAGAGCCTCAAGGTCTTCCTGATCATTCAGCGCCACAACGCCGCCATGCCCAACGTGGGCTGGTGCGAGGCCATGACGATGCTGTTCGAGAACAACGCCAAGATGGCGAGCAAGTACTTCGATCGCAAGCTCGGCGTGCTCGAGGCCGGCGCTGCCGCCGACGTCATCGTTATGGACTACAAGCCCTTTACGCCGCTGAGCGAGGAGAACATCGACGGCCACATGCTCTTTGGCATGATGGGTAAAAACTGCCGTACCACCATCATCAATGGCCGCGTCCTGTACAAGGATCGCGAGTTTGTCGGTATCGATGAGGACAAGATCAACGCGTGGACCATGGCTGAGTCCAAAAAGCTCTGGAGCACGCTCAACGATCGCGCCTACTAGTTACAAGTAGATTCACGCGCGCCGGATGTTTCGCCGCATCCGACGCGCGTATAGGCGACCTCCGCGGGGTCGCTGGCGCTGTGCTAGCGCTACACCGTATTTGCGCCCGCCGCGCGGTCTCGCCGGGCGTTACAGAGAGGAACTCACTATGAGCGACATCATGAGGCCGATCCCGTTTTCGCAGCTGATGAACTGGATCATCGAGGAGCATAAGACCCAGGACGCCATCTTTGGCGTGCGCAAGATGGTCACGACCAACCAGGAGGGCGCGCTTCCCATTTTTGACGAGCGCATCGAGACCCCGTTTGGCCCGGCTGCCGGCCCCAACACGCAGCTTGCCCAGAACATCGTGGCATCCTACGTGGCCGGTTCTCGTTTCTTTGAGCTCAAGACCGTCCAGGTTATGGACGGCGAGGAGCTCTCCAAGTGTGTGAACAAGCCCTGCATCGTGGCTCAGGACGAGTGCTACAACTGCGAATGGTCGACCGAGCTCGAGGTTCCGCAGGCCTTTGCCGAGTACGTGAAGGCATGGTTTGCCTGCCACCTGATCGCTCGCGAGTACGGTCTGGGCAGCCCGGACGGCTTTGTCTTCAACATGTCCGTGGGCTATGACCTCGAGGGCATCAAGAGCCCCAAGGTCGACGCCTACATCGAGGGCATGAAGGACGCCAGCGGCTCCGACGTCTGGAACGAGTGCCGCGCATGGGCACTCGCCAACCTGGACAAGTTTGAGCATGTCGACGCTGCGTTTGTCGAGTCCATCCCGGCGCGCGTCTCCAACTCCATCACCGAGTCTACCCTGCACGGCTGCCCGCCTGCCGAGATCGAGCGCATCGCGACCTACCTTATCACCGAGAAGGGCCTTAACACCTACATCAAGTGTAACCCCACGCTGTTGGGCTATGAGTTTGCCCGCCAGCGCCTCAACGAGCTGGGCTTTGATTACATCGTCTTCGACGATACGCACTTCCGCGAGGATCTGCAGTGGGCCGATGCCGTGCCCATGTTCGAGCGCCTGATTGCCCTGTGCGCCGAGCGCGGTCTGGAGTTTGGCGTCAAGCTGACCAACACGTTCCCCGTCGACGTGACGAGGAACGAGCTGCCTTCCACCGAGATGTACATGTCCGGCCGTTCGCTGTTCTCGCTGACCATCGAGGCCGCCCGCCGCATTACCGAGCAGTTCGATGGCAAGCTGCGCATCAGCTACTCCGGCGGTGCCACGGTCTACAACATCCGTGCCCTGTATGACGCCGGCATTTGGCCCGTCACCCTGGCGACCGACGTGCTCAAGCCCGGTGGCTACGAGCGCTTTAGCCAGATGGCCGGCGAGTTTACCGATCTGGACGGCAAGCCGTTCGCGGGCGTCTCTCTCGAGGCCGTGACCGCGATCCAGACCGACTCACTCACCAACCCGCTCTACAAGAAGCCGCTGCGTCCGCTGCCCGACCGCAAGGTCGCTGGCAAGAGCCCGCTTTCCGACTGCTTTACCACGCCGTGCCGTACGAGCTGCCCCATCCAGCAGGATATCCCTGCCTATCTGGCGGCTGTTGACGAGGGCCGCTACGAGGACGCGCTCAACATCATCATCGAGCGCAACGCCCTGCCGTTCATTACCGGCACCATCTGCCCGCATCCCTGCGGCCGTGCCTGCGAGCGTGCGTTCTACGAGCCCGAGGGCGCCCAGATCCGCGCCAGCAAGCTCAAGGCCGCTCGCGAGGCCATGACCGCCGTGCTGCCCAAGCTGCGCGCCCAGGCCATCGCCAACGACGCCGAGCGCAACGTTGCCGTTATCGGCGGCGGCCCTGCCGGCCTGGCGACGGCGTTCTTCCTGACGCGTGCCGGCGTGCCCGTCACTATCTTCGAGGCCCGCGACTCTCTCGGCGGCGTGGTCCGTCACGTGATCCCCGAGTTCCGTATCGCGAGCGACGATATCTCCCACGATGCCGAGCTCTGTCTGGCCTTTGGCGCCAAGGTGCAGCTCAACGCCCGCGTGGAGTCCATTGACGAGCTCAAGGCCCAGGGCTTTACCGACGTAGTCGTGGCCACTGGTGCCTGGATGCCCGGCTCTGCGGGCCTGGGCGAGGGTGCCGAGCTCGACGTGCTGGAGTTCCTCGAGGCCGCCAAGAAGGGCGAGAAGCTCGAGCTGGGCGAGGACGTCGTGGTCATCGGCGCCGGCAACACCGCCATGGACGCGGCCCGCGTGGCCAAGCGCCTTGCTGGCGTGAAGAACGTGCGCCTGGTGTATCGCCGCACCAAGAAGCAGATGCCCGCCGACGAGGAAGAGCTCGATCTTGCTCTTGCCGACGGCGTTGAGTTCTGCGAGCTGCTGGCGCCCAAGGCGCTCAACGGCGCCGTGCTGACCTGCGACGTCATGGAACTTGGCGAGCCGGATGCAAGCGGCCGTCGCAGCCCCGTCGCCACGGGCGAGACCGTCGAGCTTTCCGCCACCACGGTGATCTGCGCCGTGGGCGAGGGCATCGATGCCAGCCTGTACGACGCCGCGGGCGTCGAGCACGACCGTCGCGGCCGCCTTGCCGCCACCTCCACCGGCGTCGAGGGCGTCTGGGCTGCCGGTGACTGCCGCCGCGGTCCCGCTACCGTGGTCGAGGCTATCGCCGACGCCGCCGAGGTCGCCCGTGCCATTGCCGGCGTGGACTTTAACAAGTACGCCGACTGCAACGAGCAGGCCGGCCGCGAGGAAACCTGCTACGAGCGCAAGGGATCGCTGTGCCGCGACAAGCGCAACTGCACCAAGACCCGCTGCCTGGGCTGCGGCTCGGTGTGCGAGGTCTGCTGCGATGTGTGCCCCAACCGCGCCAACGTGGCAATTAAGGTGCCGGGCCTGGCCAAGCATCAGGTCGTCCACATCGACGGCATGTGCAACGAGTGCGGCAACTGCGCCGTGTTCTGCCCCTACCAGGAGGGTCGTCCCTACAAGGACAAGCTCACCCTGTTCTGGAGCGATCAGGACATGGAGAACTCCGAGAACGAGGGCTTCCTGGCCGTGGACGAGGACCACTTTAAGGTCCGCGTCGCCGGCACGGTCCGCACCGTCTCGGTCGATGCCGTCAACACCGGTCTGCCCGAGGCCGTCCGCCTGACCATCAAGGCCGTGCGCGACAGCTATCCGTATCTCCTTAAGAAATAGGCGAGTCTCTTATGGCCAAATCCATTCAACATAACGTGGCCTACGTTGCCTGCGGAAGCGGTTGCGCCTCCGCAGGCGGCGACGCCCGCTGCAGCGAAGGCTGCATTGGCTGTGGCGCCTGTGTCACGGCCTGTCCCCACGGCGCCATTGCACTGATTGATGGCATCGCCCGCGTGGACCGCTCCAAGTGCACGGGCTGTGGCCTGTGCGGCATGGCGTGCCCGCAGCGCGTGATTGCCTTTGTTCCCGGCTACCAGAACATCCTGGTGCGCTGCAACAACACCGATAAGGGCGCCATCGCCCGCAAGATTTGCGACACGAGCTGCATCGGTTGCGGCATGTGCGCCAAAAAATGCCCTGCCGGCGCTATCCGCATCGAGGACAACTGTGCCCACATCGACGGTGCGGACTGCCTGTCGTGCGGCATGTGCGCCGTCGTTTGCCCGCATGGCGCCATCCACGACCGCACCGGCATCGCCGCCGGCGTGTAGAAGGGAATCACCATGGCACAGGAATTCACTTTTACCGTTAACGGCGTCGAGCACACGACGACCCAAAACAAACCGCTGCTGCGCTACCTGCGCGACGACCTGCACATCCATTCCGCCAAGGACGGCTGCTCCGAGGGTGCTTGCGGCACCTGCACCATTCATGTGGACGGTGCGGCCGTCAAGGCCTGCGTGCTGACCACCGCCCTTGCCGCCGGCCGCAACATCGTGACTGTCGAGGGCCTGCCCGAGGACGTGCGCGAGGCCTTTGTGTACGCCTTTGGCGCCGTGGGCGCCGTGCAGTGCGGTTTTTGCATCCCCGGTATGGTCATGGCAGGCGCGGCGCTGATCGCCGAGGACCCCGAGCCCACCGAGGAGCAGATCAAGTACGCCATCCGCGGCAACGTCTGCCGCTGCACCGGCTACAAGAAGATTATTGAGGGCATTTCGCTGGCCGCTGCGGTGCTCCGCGGCGAAAAGCAGATCGACGAGGACCTGGAGCGCGGCGACGACTACGGCGTGGGCAAGCGCGCCTTCCGTATCGACGTGCGCAAGAAGGTACTCGGCGAGGGCAAGTACCCCGATGACATCGACGAGCTCGATCAGCCGGGCCTGACCTATGCCAGCGCCGTGCGCTCCAAGTATCCGCGCGCCCGTGTGCTTTCCATCGACACCTCCAAGGCCGAGGCCCTGCCCGGTGTGGTGGGCATCCTGCGCGCCGAGGATGTGCCGGTCAACCAGGTCGGCCACCTTATCCAGGATTGGGACGTCATGATCGCCCAGGGCGATATCACCCGCTGCGTGGGCGATGCCATTGTGCTGGTGGTTGCCGAGGACGAGGCGACGCTCGAGAAGGCCAAGAAGCTCGTAAAGATCGATTACGAGCCGCTGGAGCCCGTGCGTAACATTGTCGAGGCCAGGGCTGCCGACGCCCCGCGCCTGCACGACAGTTTCTTTGCCTTTGGCAACACGGTGGAGCTCAAGGACAACGTGTGCCAGAGCCGTCACGTGACGCGCGGCGACGCCGCCAAGGCGCTGGCAGAGAGCGCGTTCACCGTGACGCAGCGCTTTACCACGCCCTTTACCGAGCATGCCTTCTTGGAGCCCGAGTGCGCCGTCGCCTTCCCGTACAAGAACGGCGTCAAGGTGCAGTCGACCGACCAGGGTGCCTACGATACGCGCAAAGAGTGCGCCCACATGTTTGGCTGGGATGGCGAGCCCGAGCGTGTGGTTGTCGAGACCATGCTCGTGGGCGGCGGCTTTGGCGGCAAGGAGGACGTGTCCATCCAGCACTTGGCCGCGCTCGCCGCATATAAGTTCCAGCGTCCTGTGAAGTGCAAGCTCACGCGTGCCGAGTCGCTCGCGTTCCATCCCAAGCGCCACGCCATGGACGGCACCTTTACGCTGGGCTGCGACGCCGAGGGCAACTTTACCGGTCTGGACTGCGAGATCAACTTTGATACCGGCGCCTACGCGTCGCTGTGCGGCCCGGTGCTCGAGCGCGCCTGCACGCATGCCGTCGGCCCCTACAAGTACCAGAACACCGACATTCGCGGCTTTGGCTACTACACCAACAACCCGCCCGCCGGCGCGTACCGCGGCTTTGGCGTTTGCCAGTCCGAGTTTGCACTCGAGAGCCTGATCGACCTGCTGGCAGAGAAGGTCGGCCTGGATCCGTGGGAGATTCGCTTCCGGAACGCCATCGAGCCGGGCGAGGTATTGCCCAACGGCCAGATTGCCGACTGCTCCACGGCGCTTAAGGAGACGCTGCTCGAGGTCAAGGATGCCTACTACGCGCATCCCGGCCACGCCGGCATTGCCTGCGCCATGAAGAACGCCGGCGTGGGCGTGGGTCTGCCCGATGCCGGCCGCTGCAAGATTCGCATCGAGAATGGCGTGGCCGTGGTCTATGCCGCCACGTCCGACATCGGCCAGGGCTGCAATACCGTCTTTTTGCAAGACGTTGCCGAGGCCTGCGGTCTGCCGCTTCACTGCATTGCCAATGGCGAGTGCTCCACCGAAAACGCTCCCGACTCCGGCACCACGTCTGGCTCGCGTCAGACGGTCGTGACCGGCGAGGCCGTGCGCGGTGCCGCCTTCCTGCTGCGCGATGCCATGCTTGACATCGAGGCCGGCAAGCCTGCACCTACCGCCCCGGTGAGCGCCCATGGTGACGGCGTCAAGATCGAGTACGACGATGGTCGCGCCTATCAGCTGCACACGCAGGAGCTCGTCGCCGGCCAGGGTATGCATCCTCAGGATCCCGCGGCCGCCATCAAGGCGCTCGAGGGATGCGAGTTTGGGTACGTGTACCTGGAGCCGACCGACAAGCTGGGCGCCGACGTTCCCAACCCCAAGAGCCACATCTGCTACGGTTTTGCCACGCATGTGGTCATTCTGGATGATGACGGCCGCGTGAGCGAGGTCTATGC
>JAHYYO010000051.1:0-9015 GCA_019424925.1 Collinsella sp. | reverse complement strand
CCCTACAGGGAGTAGCCCCGACGGTTGACAAAACTATAGGAACACCCAATGACTACCCAACCGGCAGTTAGGGACTGTCCCAACTGCCGGGCGGGACCGTTTAGCGGTGCGGCTGCCGACTAGGCAGGCTGAGCTGGTATCCTTGTGTGATACTGTCTCGACTCGATAGGATTTCATGTGAGACCTTCTGCCGTCCTTCGCTTAGCCCTACGTCGCACCCTGGCTGTCGCGCTTGCCGCACTCGCCATACTGAGCACCATCATGCCCGCCCCCGCCTTTGCCGCCGACTCCGACCAGCAGGTCAAGACAGTCCGCGTTGGCTGGCTCGTCAACAACAAAGGCTTCCAGGAAGGCATGCCGGGCGAGCGACTCTCGGGGTGGGGCTACGAGTACCTCCAGACCCTCTCGTATTACACAAAGGGCTGGCAATTCGAATACGTTAGCGGCACCTTCTCCGAGCTTATGGACATGCTCGAAGCAGGCGAAATCGACCTCATGCCCAACATCTCGTATTCGGCAGAACGCGAGCAGAAGCTGCTCTTTTCCTCGAACCCCGAGGGCACCGAGCGCTACTACATCTACGCCAGGCCCGACCGCGACGACCTGGCCAAGGGTGACCCCCAGGCGCTCCAAGGCCTCACCATCGGCTGCAACTCTGGCGTTATGCAAACTATCGTCGGCCAGCAGTGGCTCGCCGACGAAGGCGTTACCTGCACCTATAAAGAAATCGACACCGGCAGTGCCCTCTTTGAGGCGCTTGCAGACGGCGAGGTCGACGCCGTCATCATGAACGACACCATTTCGTCGCCCGATGCGTCACCCATGTTCTACGTAGGCTCGAGCGACTACTATTTTGCCGTTCCCAAAAGCCGCCCTGATCTGATGAACGACATCAACGCCGCCATGACGACCATCGCCCGCGATAACCCGCGCTATAACGAGGAAGTCAAATCGAGTTACTCGACCCAAAACAGTGGCTCGTCATCGCTCACCGGCCCCGAGACCACCTGGCTCAAAGAAAACGGCAATACCATCACGATCGGCTATCTTAAAAACCAACTTCCCTACTGTACGCAAAATGACGACGGCGAGATGGAAGGGTCGCTCGCCTCGCTTGCAACGACGTTGCACGACAAGTTTGGCATTACGGTCAAAACAATCGCACTCTCGAGCAACAAACAAATGATCAAAGCCCTTTCCAACGGGACCATCGATGTCGCCCTGCCGTTGTTTCGCGACTACTGGCTCGCCGAGCAGACAGGGGTCATCCAGTCAAACTCGATGGGAACGGTTTCGCTGACCGCCATTCACAGTGGCAAAAACCTGAACAGCGACCTTAAGAACATCGCTTGTACAAAGAGCACAATCGTTAACCGTTTTGAGCTCGAAAGTCTCTTTCCGAACGCAACGGTAACCGAGTATTCGAATGACGGCGAGGTGCTCAAAGCCCTCGATGAGGGGAAGGCACGTTGCATCATTGTCCCCAGCACGCGCCTGGAAACTCTCCGCGACATCTACGACATCGAGGATTTCGAAACAGAGGAACTCACCAACACGGCGCAGCTATCGTGTTTAATTTCGCGCGGCAAGCCCGAGCTGCTGGGAATCATCAATAAGGGCATCGTCAATGCAGGTGAATCGCTCTCTGCAAACAGCTATTTCCCCACATCGTACTCGGCGCAAGAATCGGATGCGTTCCGACTTCTCTACCGCAACCGCATCGTCATTGCGGCAGTCGTCATTTGCATTTTGCTCACCGGCATCGTCATCCTTGTCTGGTCGCTTTACCGCGCACAGGAGGAACGGCAGAAAGCCGATGCCGCCAACGCCGCCAAAACCGCTTTCCTCACGCGCATGAGCCACGACATCCGCACGCCGCTCAACGGCATCCTGGGCCTTATCGAAATTGAGGAATTGAGAGAAGGCGACATGCAGGTCGCCCGCGAAAGCCGCGCCAAGGCGCGCGTTGCCGCCAATCACCTGCTGTCACTGATTAACGACATCCTCGAGATGGGCAGGATCGAGGAGCGCAAAGTGACGCTCGAGCACGAATCATTCAACCTTAAAGAGCTGTGCGACAATGCGCTCGTACTGTGCAAGCTCCGCGCATCGGACCGCGGCATAACCATGCTCGACACCAGCGAGCCCTACGCTGTCGACCAATATATGATCGGCAGCCCCACCCATATTCGGCAGATCCTTGTCAACCTGCTCGACAACAGCATCAAGTACAACAAGCACGGAGGCACCGTCACGTTCTCATCGACCATCAAACCGGTCGACGACGAGCACGCCGTGTTTTGCTTTAGCGTCTCGGATACCGGCATTGGTATGACATCCGAGTTTTTGGCACACATTTACGAGCCGTTTGCCCAGGAAGGCGACGATGCGCGCAGCAAGTTCCAAGGAACCGGCATTGGCATGTCTATCATCAAATCGCTCATCGATATGATGGGCGGCACGATTGAGATTTCGAGTGAGGTTGGCGTGGGGAGTACGTTTGACGTCCGGATTCCGCTCGATATCGACAAGAACCCTCAGATAAAAGAATGTGCAGACACGCAGGTAAGCAGCTGCTCACTCGCCGGCATGAACGTCCTTTTGGCAGAAGATAACGAACTCGATGCCGAGATTGCCCAAGCTCTGCTCGAAAGCGAAGGCATCGTCGTGACTCGCGCCGCCGACGGCAACGAAACGGTCGATCTATATGTTGGTCGTCCCGCCGGCAGCTTCGATGCAATCCTGATGGACATCATGATGCCGGGCATGGACGGCTACGAGGCAACCCGGGCGATCCGCCTGAGCGAAAAGGCCGATGCGGCCGACATCCCCATTATCGCGCTCACCGCCAACGCCTTTGCCGAAGACGCCAAGGCGGCACACGACGCCGGCATGAACGCCCATCTGCCCAAACCGCTCGACTTTAGCAAGCTCAAAAACATACTCGCCTGTATCAAGAAAAATGGGGCTGTTTCGCTATAGTTTGTGCTCAACCACCATGCGCAGTAGAAAGGAAGCCAACGATGTTTAGGCCCTTACGTCGAAAGAAACGCGCCATCACCGACGAGAAAGCGCGCGAACTGCTCGCTACCTGCAAGCGCGGCGTCTTTGCCGTCAACGGCGATGATGGCTACCCCTATGCCATTCCCGTCAACTACTTCTTTGACGCCGAGCACGACAAGATTTATTTCCATGGCGCCAAGGCTGGCCACAAGGTCGATTCACTCAAGCATGATGATAAAGTCTGCTTTACCGTTTACGGCAACGAGTGGTACAAGGACGGCGACTGGGCTCCCTACGTTATGAGTACCGTTGTCTTTGGTCGTTGTCGCCTGGTAGATGAAGCGCCCGCGTTTATCGAGGACAAAGTCCGTCAGCTCGCGCTTAAGTACTACCCTTCTGCCGAAGAAGTCGAGGAGGAGATCGCCAAAGACATAAAGGGCGTCCAACTCTACGAGATTTCGATTGAACATCTTTGCGGCAAGCAGATTCATGAAAAGTAGCGAATGCGGAAAACGCGCTCGCTACCCTCTGCGCCCCATGTGCCCACGCATTTTGACGGCGTGGGCACATGGGGCAGCACTCGAATCGAGCGCCCCCTATACCCCAAAAACGTAGCGGTCCAGGCGCTCACACGCCTCCTTTACCCGCGAAAGCGGCAGTGCCAGATTCACGCGGATGTGACAGGGCCCGTGGAACGGGCGGCCGTCCTGATACCCCACGCCCACGCGCGCCCCCTCGTCGAGCAGCCACTGAATATCGCGGCCATGCTCGAGGCACCACTCGGTGCAGTCCAGAAACACCATGTACGTGCCCTGCGGACGCGAATAGCCCACGCCCTCAAAATGCTCGTCCACGTAATCGCAGAAGTAGTCAATGTTGCCCTGGATGACCTGATTGAGCTCATCGACCCACTCGTAGCCCTGCGGCTGGTAGGCGCCGATAAGCGCGTGCATCGAAAGGACGTTCATCTCGTTGTAGTGAGTCTTGTTGGACACGGCGCACACGCGGTCGCGCAGCGTCTCGTTATAGATGATGTGGTAGCTGCCGACCAGGCCCGCCAGGTTAAACGTCTTGCTCGGCGCATAGAGGGCGACCGTGCGCATGCGGGCATCCTCGCTCACCGACTGCGTCGGGATGTGCTTATGACCGGGCATGATGATGTCGGACCAGATCTCGTCCGAGATCACCACGCAATCGTGCTGACGATAGATATCCATGGCGCGCTCGATCTCGCCGCGCTCCCATACGCGGCCGCAAGGGTTGTGCGGTGAGCAGAACACCGCAGCATGGATGTGGTTTTGGGCGAGCTTGCGCCCCATGTCCTCAAAGTCCATGCGCCACACGCCCTGATCGTCGAGCTTAAGCGGGCTATGGACAATGCGATAGCCCGCAGCCTCGATGGACTTGGTAAAACCGATGTAGGTGGGGCTGTGGACCAGCACCGCATCGCCCGGCTGGACATACGCGCGCAGGGTCGACACGACGCCGCCCAGCACGCCGTTCTCGTAGCCGATATGCTCCGGGAGCAGGCCCTCGACGCCATTACGGCGGCTCTGCCATTCGATGATGCGGTCGAAGTACTCGGGGCGAGGATCGAAATAGCCAAACATGGGATGCTGGGCGCGCTGAATGATGTGCTCCTGGACCGTGGGCACCGTGGCAAAGTTCATGTCCGCCACCCACATGGGGATGCGGTCGAAGCCCTCGTCGGGCGCGTTCGGAGCCATGCCGGGGATTTCACCCCAGGAGTCAACGGCGATGGCGTCCATGCCGTGGCGGTCGATAAGCGAAGTAAAGTCGTATTTCATGCTGAGCTCCCGTGCAAAGCGGATTGTTTTGGTAGGCGTTATTGTCCACCAGCGTGGGCGATTTTGTCATGAGGGTTTGGCGTTGAATTTGGCGGGCGCCGGCGAATGGCCGGCTAGTCCCGCGCGTCGTTGACGGCGATTACCGTCAACCTGGTTCCATCAACCGTAAAGGATATGTCGAGCCCAGCGTAAGCCAGATGGTAGACGCGGTTTGGCTCGTGTTTGCTACCCGCGCGGCGAGGATCTTGACGAAGGACCTCTATCAAGCCGGGGAGCTTTGCGGGCGGAATCATATCCTGCAGCGCTTGCGGGAACTCGATATCGAGCTCTTGCCACGGAGCATCCTCAATCCAGCCGCCGGTCGCATCCGGGTGGCAGTCCGCAAACGGAATGTAGGGCTTAATGTCGTAGATGGGCGTGCCGTCGCGCAGATCGGCCCCTAGCACATGGATGATTGGGCCATCGTCGGTAAGCTCGACATGATCGAGTTTGACGCAGGTAAGCCCAATGGGATTAGGGCGAAACGGGCTGCGCGTGGCAAACACGCCCACGCGCTCGGCTCCACCCAGGCGCGGCGGGCGCACGGTTTTCGACCATTTTGCGTTGGTGCCGGACCTGTCCTGTGTTTTAGCGTCGACGGCAATATCTTTAGCCGTGCCGCCGGGCGTGCCGTTTTCGAAGCGCCAGAGCAGCCATAGGTGAGAGAAGGAGTCCAGGCCCTCAACCGCTGCATTGGAGGTAAATTCCGGCTCAAAAACGATGCGTCCCTGCAGATGGGGCGCCAAAAAACTGTTGCGCGGAATGCCGAACTTCTGCGGCAGGTCGGTATGTATGCGTGCAATAGGTTCCATGCCGGTCATTGTACGGCGCAGGCGCGCGGGGCGCAGGCTGCGATTCTCTCTCATCGTCATCTGCATGCAACCAACGGTTGCTTGGAAGGACATCGGCTGCCGCGTATGCTTAAGCCAACAAGCACCAGAAAGGAGCCGTCATGGCCTTTGCAGAAAAACTCATCGCCGTCCGCCGCGCCAACAACCTTACCCAAGAGCAGCTCGCCGCCAAGCTCTACGTCACGCGCCAAGCCGTGAGCCGTTGGGAGCGCGGCGAAGTCACCCCGGGCATCGACATGATGAAGCTCATTGCCGCTGTTACCGGAGAGCCGCTGTCGCACCTGCTCGAAATGCCCGAGCACTATTGTCAGAGCTGCGGCATGGTGCTCATGCCCGACGACTGCGGCACCGATGCCGCGGGCGCCACGACCGACCATTACTGCAAGTGGTGCTACGACCGCGGCAAGTACACCTACGACACCACAATGGAAGCAATGATCGAGGATTGTGCCCCGCGCCTGGCACAAAACACCGGCATGTCGCTCGATGAAGCCGTCTCGCTCATGGGCGCCGTGCTGCCGCAACTGGAGCGCTGGCGCTCCGTGCAAGAAAACGAGGAGCGCTACGGTGCCGAGGCGCGAGCGCGCTATGGCGACGAGGCGATCGACGCCGCAAACGAAGCACTGCTGGATATGGATCCCGAGACATGGAACGACATGAAGGAACTTGAACGCGCTATTCTGGGCCAGCTCTCGATTGCCATGGGCGACGGCGATCCAAAGAGTAACGAAGCCCGCAAGCTTGTCGCAATGCACCGCCGATGGATTGGCCTTAACTGGGGACACGAGCCCCAGGACGAAGCATACCTGGGCCTCGCCAATGGTTATCTTGCCGACCAGCGCTTTGTTGACTACTACGACAAGCCCTGCGGCACCGGAGCCACGGCGTTTCTGGTACAGGCAATCGAGTCGTCGTTGACGCGTGCATAGACCGCGGCGGCTTTGGGTATTTCAATCGAAACCTCAACCGATTGGAGGCCCATGGCTACTGATCACGAGCTCGCACTCTACGTTATGACCGGCTGCCCGTATTGCATAAAGGTCAAGCGTTTCCTGGCCGATAACGGCGTGACCATCCCCGAGCGCAACATCTCGACCGATACCGAAGCCGAGCAGGCACTCATCGCCATCGGCGGAAAACGCCAGGTTCCCTGCCTGTTTATTGACGGCGCACCGCTCTACGAGTCGGGCGACATCATCGCGTGGATACAGAAGAACCTGCTCTAGTCCGCGCGCCGCGGTCGGCTCGCCCCGACGTCCAAGCCCATACGACCCAAACATGTACGCCAGCATCCAAAGTCGACATTTTTCGACATCTTTGGATGCTGGCGTACAGCTTTTTGCATGGGCCCGACACAGGTAGTCATTGGGCTTCAACGCACTCCATCGCTCTATTCCCGGCATCAGCCAAAAGGTGCTCTCGTCAAACCTAAAGGAAATGGATGCCGTGGGGCATACCGCTCCACGGTTACCTTTTTGTGCCTTCTTTTTTAAAAACGATCCAGGCTGCACACTACTGTCAGACACACCCGAATCAATTGGACAGGAGGCCAGCCATGAATCAAGCCGAGCGTCGTGTTTGGCTTATCAACGCATTGCTCGATGAGCGACCGGATGGACGCGACGTTGCCGTTCCTGCCGGAGCCGACGAGCAGCGTGATTTGCTCAGAGCCCTTATGAACGTGCGGCCGCCCGAAGCGCTTACGACAGAAACCCTCGACGTCCAGGACGCCTACCTGCATCAGCGAATTGTTGAGCGCGGCGGAGCGACCGATGCCGGCACACTCCCCTACCGCAATCACGTTGCCGTCTGGCGCGGTGACATCACGCTGCTTAAAGCCGACGCCATCGCCAACGCCGCCAACAGCCAAATGCTCGGCTGCTTTGTGCCGGGGCACCACTGCATCGACAACGCCATCCACACATACGCCGGCATGCAGCTACGTCTGACGTGCGCCAACCTCATGTGTAAGCAGGGGCATGAGGAACCGACCGCACGCGTTAAGGTCACGCCAGCGTTTAACCTGCCGAGCAGCCACATCTTTCACACCGTCGGCCCCATCGTGCCCAGCCATAAGCCCGGCCCGCGCGAAGAATTGCTACTACGCCGTTGCTACACCAGCTGTCTGGACGAAGCGACACGCCAAGGGCTCGACACGCTTGCATTCTGCTGCATCTCGACGGGCGTCTTTGGCTATCCCCAGCAAGCCGCCGCGCGCGTTGCCGTCGATACCGTTCGCCATCATCTAGACCATAACGACTCCAACCTTAAGGTGATCTTCAATGTATTTCTCGCGTCTGACGAATCAATCTACCGTGAGCTTCTCCAAACAGATCGCTAAGCTCCAAGCCGCACTCGCTGCATCCGACGCCGTGATAATCGGTGCCGGCGCGGGTCTTTCCACCGCGGCTGGCTACACCTATTCGGGCGAACGCTTCGAGAAGCTCTTTGGCGACTTCGCTGCACGCTACGGCTTTGCTGACATGTACTCCGGCGGCTTCTACCCCTACGACTCGCTCGAGGAATACTGGGCATTTTGGAGCCGCTATATTGAGTGCAACCGATATGACCCCATACCCAAACCGGTCTATGAGCAGCTCCTGGACCTACTGCGCGACCGCGATTACTTTGTGCTGACCACAAACGTAGACCATTGCTTCCAGCGCGCCGGCTTTGATAAGCAGCGGCTCTTTTACACGCAGGGCGACTATGGTTTATTCCAGTGCAGTAAGCCCTGCTGTCAGGAAACTTGGGACAACGAAGGACTTGTACATTGCATGGTCGGCGCCCAACAGGACCTGCGCATTCCGTCTGCACTTGTGCCCCGTTGTCCCCACTGTGGTTCCCCGCTTACGATGAACCTGCGCGCCGACGATACGTTTGTGCAGGATAGGGGCTGGTATGCTGCGGCCGATCGCTACCAGGATTTCCTGCGCCGCCACAGCAATATGCGCATTCTGTTCTTTGAGCTTGGCGTAGGCGGCAATACGCCCGTCATCATCAAGTACCCGTTTTGGCAGATGACCGCCAAAAACGAGCGCGCCACGTACGCATGTATCAATTTTGCCGAGGCAGTCGCTCCGGCAGAAATCGCCGATCGGAGCATCCTGATCGACGCCGACGCGGAACGTGTATTGGACGCACTTGCCGTCCAAGTCGTCGGATAACGAGGGCGATACCGCCTTCAAACATGTACGTCAGCATCCAAAGTCGACATTTTCCGACATCTTTGGATGCTGACGTACAGCTTTTTGCAACATAGTCGTTTAAGAACGTCCATTACAGTCGAAATTGTCAGCCCGGGACCGTCTCGG
>JAHYYO010000050.1:0-9025 GCA_019424925.1 Collinsella sp. | reverse complement strand
ATATCGGAGGTCGAGGAACGCTGGTTGCCCAGGTTCTTGGTACGGGCGATGTTGACGACCATGTCGCCGGCCTTGCTGCGCTCGCCCACGATCATGCCCTCGTAGCACTCGGTGCCCGGCTCAACAAACAGCTGGCCGCGCTCCTGCAGCGTGCCCAGGGCATAGGCAACGGCCTTCTCGGTGGTCATGGAGATCATGGCACCGTTCTGACGGTTGCCGATCTCGCCGGCGTAGGGACCGTACTCCAGGAAGGTGTGGTAGAACACGCCCTCGCCGTGGGTGACGTTCATGATGCGGTTCTTAAGGCCCATGATGCCACGCGTCGGGATCTTAAACTCAAGGTGCGTCACGATGCCCGAGGTATCCATGCTCGTCATGATACCGCCGGAGGTACCGAAGACCTCAACGACCTTGCCCGAGTACTCGTCCGGGCACTCGACGACGGCCTGCTCGACGGGCTCCATCTTGTTGCCGTTCTCGTCCTTCTTAAACAGAACGCGGGGACGGCCGACCTGGAACTCAAAGCCCTCGCGGCGCATGGACTCCATCAGGACGGACAGGTGCAGGATGCCGCGGCCCGAGACCTCGACGCCGCTCTTGTCCTCGAGCTCCTCGATCTTCATGGTCACGTTGTTCTCGGCCTCGTTGAACAGGCGCTCCTTGAGCTGACGGGCGCCCACGATGTCGCCGTCGCGACCGACGAGCGGGGAGGTCGAAGCCTCAAAGACGATGGACAGAGTCGGCGGGTCGATCTCGATGGGCTCGAGCTCAACGGGGTTCTCGGGGTCGGTGTAGACATCGCCGATATCGGTGCGGTCAATACCGACAACGGCGGCAATGTCGCCGGCGCCGACTTCCTGGCACTCGGTGCGGCCCAGGTAGTCGAAGGTAAAGAGCTGCTTGACGGTAGCAGTTGCGCTGGAGCCGTCGTTCTTGACAACCAGGATCTGATCGCCCTGGTGAATGGCGCCGGAATACACGCGACCGATGCCGATGCGGCCGACAAAGTTGGAGTGGTCGATGGTCACGCACTGCATGGCCAGCGGGGCGTTCTCGTCAACCTCGGGGGCGGGCATGTCGTCGATGATCATGTCGAGCAGCGGGTACATGTCCATGTTGCCGTCCTCGGGATCATGACGGGCAAAGCCGTTGACGCCGCTGGCGTAGATGACATGCTCCATGGCAAACTCAAGCTGGTCGTCGGTAGCGCCCAGGTCGGCCATAAGGTCCAGGCAGTCGTTGTAGGCCTTCTCGGGGTTGGCACCCGGACGGTCGATCTTGTTGATGACGATCATGATCTTAAGGCCGGTATCGATAGCGTGACGCAGCACGAAGCGGGTCTGGGGCATGGGACCCTCAAAAGCGTCGACCAGCAACAGGGCGCCGTCGGCCATACGCAGCACGCGCTCGACCTCGCCGCCGAAGTCGGCGTGGCCCGGGGTGTCGATGACGTTGATCTTAACGTCCTTGTACTCGATAGAGATGTTCTTGGCGAGAATCGTAATGCCGCGCTCGCGCTCCTGGTCGTTAGAGTCCAGGACGCGGTCCTCGACCTGCTGGTTGGCACGGAAGGCGTCCGTGGCACGCAGGAGCTTGTCGACCATCGTCGTCTTGCCGTGGTCGACGTGGGCGATGATGGCGATGTTCCTCAGATTGTCTACGCGCATGTAGTTCCCCTATCTTCTATCCATATACAAACGGCACGCGTATGCGACCCGCCCAGCGATACAACGCTCAGCGGGAATATTGAGCCTTTTACCGAAAACTCGTTTATTTTAGCGATTTTAGATAAGAGGGGTTTCCTCACCTGCAGGTTCAGGGTCGCTCCACATAAAACCATCGCCGGCACCCATGCCCTCATACAGCACGTATGCCGAAAAACCGCTCTCGAGCGTGGTTTCGAAGAAGCTCACGAGCAGGGCATCGTGATAGCCGCCGTCAATTTCGACACAACCGGTGTAGCCGATGGCATAGCGGGCGATACGGCCCAGGCCCTCGTCCTTAAGACCCATCTTGTGCTCGGAGATAAAGTTGGTGGCAGCCTCCAGGCATGCCTCCTCGCCATCTTCGTCGAGTGCGGCCAGATAACGGTTGGAAGCGGCGTCCTCAATTGCCACAACCACGCCCGGGTTCTCGCCCGCGGCCAGGTCGTCCAAGAAGGCGCCAATCAGATCGCACACCATGGCGTCGAGCTCGGCGGAGACGTTACCGGCGTCCTGCATATCCTGTGCCATCTTTAGACCTTCCCATCGAATCCGGCGTCGTTACAGTTCTTGTGCCTCAGCAGCGATCTTGGCGGCAGCGTCGCGGGCGTGCATCATATCCACCGCACGCTTGTCGAGCACCTTGATCTGACTGGTCAGCATTACCGCGTCGACCACGCCCCAGATCACCAGGCCCGTAGAGATCGAAAACCCAAGCGCACCAACTGTACCACGAAGGCGCGAGCAGATTGCCGCGACAAGGGCGGAGATGACAACCATCTTGATAAACGAGCCGCGGCGCTCGCGAAGCGTACGGGCCTGTGTCACATAGGCGAGGCGGGCCGCCTCGGATGCTTCCGAGCGCATCTGGGCTTCACGCGCGATGGCGGCCGCCTCAGCCGACATGCCGCCGGCCATCAGCGAACGCTCCGCAACCTGGACGCCCCGCATTTAGAAGTCATCGGGGGAGAGCGTATGGACGAACTCGTCGAACTTCTCGAACTCCTGCTCGTCGTCGACTTCCTCGGCATGGGCAGAAACGGTGCCCAGGCGATTCATGATGTCGTCCTCCACAAACATGGGAGCATTGCTGCGCACGGCAAGGGCGATGGCATCGCTGGGGCGGGCATCGATCTTGCGCTCGTCACCATCGGCCAGTACGACAATCGTCGCGTAAAACACCGGCGGCTCGGCGCGAACTATCTCGATGCGCTCGAGTTTGGCGCCCAAGGCGTCAACGGTATCGAGCAACAGGTCATGGGTAATCGGGCGCTCGGCGCGACCGCTATCGATGCCGCGGCTGATGGCAGCAGCTTCAAACGAACCAGTCTGAATGGAAAGGGAACGCAGCGGCGCGGGCGAGTCCGATTTGCTGCAGCGCTCGCGAAGCACGATAAGCGATGGCACGGGACCGGCGGCCATGACGATGGTCTCTATGTCGACACGAACCATGGAACACCTCCGGTACGTAGCGGTTAACACGCGGCAGCCCGCCGCATTGAATAGCTATACTACCCAAACTTTCGGACAGCACACAAAATCAAAGTAGTCTTTTTGGGACGGGGCTCTTTTGACTACTCCAGCAGGTAAGAAAAAAGCCCCGAGGAAACCCTCGAGGCTCTTCACAGTTTTGATGGTGGACCTGACAAGATTCGAACTTGTGACCTCCCGGTTATCAGCCGGACGCTCTAACCAACTGAGCTACAGGTCCATCATGGTGGAGGTTAGGGGGATCGAACCCCTGACCTCAGGCTTGCAAAGCCCGCGCTCTCCCAGCTGAGCTAAACCCCCACGGAGACAGTAATAAACACCCCAGCGGCGACTCGGCTCTCGCTGGGGTGTTTATTGCGAAAGAAAGTGGTGGACCTGACAAGATTCGAACTTGTGACCTCCCGGTTATCAGCCGGACGCTCTAACCAACTGAGCTACAGGTCCATCGCGCAAGGGATATATTAGACGAGTCGTTACGCGCGCGTCAACAACTTTTTTGAAAATCTTTGAGGGGTGTCGGCCCCGGCTGCCCGGCGGCATGCGAAGTCGCCTGCTCGGACAGTCCTGCTCGCACGGAGAGCACATTAAGTGCTCTCCGGCTCGTGCGGAACTCGCGATCGACTTCGCATGCCGCCGGGCAGCCGGGGCCGACGCGAGGTTCAAGATTGTCAAAAAAGCGGTCGGCGCGCAGTGCGCCGACCGCCGATATATGGGGTCTGATATTTTTTACCAGCTAGGGCCTCTTACTCGTCTAGGAGATCCTCTGGCATGTCGTTGCCGTCGCCTAAGTCGACTGGGGCCTTTTCGGCGTCGGTTGCGGCCTCGGCACCTTCGCCTTCGGGCTTCTCCTTGGCGGCCGTCATGCGGGCTACGGCGCAGATGCGGTCGTTGTCGTCGACGGTCATCATCTTGACGCCCTGGGTAGCGCGGCCAGTCTGACTAATCTCATCGGTCTTGACGCGAATGACCGTCGCGCCCTCCGTCACGATGAACAACTCGTGCTGCGGGCCCACCGTCTTCATGGCCGCGAGGTTGCCCTTACGCTCGGTCATTTGGATGGTGTAGACGCCCTGGCCGCCGCGATTCTGCTCCGGGTAGTCCGCGACCGGCGTGCGCTTGCCGTAGCCGCGCTCGGTGATGACGAATAGATCGCCGTTGCCGTTAGTGACTTCCATGCCCAGAACGCTCACGCCGTCCTTCATACCGATACCGCGAACGCCGCTGGTATCGCGGCCGGTGGCGCGCACCTGCTCCTCGGAGAACATGATCGCCTTGCCCGCGGTGGTGGCTAGGATAATCTTGTCACCCTCGCGCACGCGGCGCACGTTCAGCAGTGCGTCGTCGTCGCGCAGGTTGATAGCGATCAGGCCATCACGGCGGCTACGATCGTAAGCGCTCATCACGGTCTTCTTGACCATGCCGCTCTTGGTGGCAAACATCAGGTACTCGTCGGCCGGGAACTCGCGGCAGCTGATGACGCTCGCGATCTTCTCGCCCTCCTCGAAGGGCAGCAGGTTGACGATCGCGGTACCGCGCGCCTGGCGCGTACCCACCGGCAGCTCGTGCACCTTCAGGCGATAGACCTTGCCCTTGCTCGAGAAGAACAGCACATACTCGTGCGTGGACGCGATGAACATCTCGTCGATAACATCGTCCTCTTTGAGGTTGACGCCCGACACGCCCTTGCCACCGCGCTTCTGGGCACGGTAGGCAGCCACCGGGATACGCTTAACGTAGCCGGTGTGGGTGATGGTCACGACCATATCCTCGTCGGCAATGAGGTCCTCGACGTCCAAGTCCTTCTCAACCTGGCTGATCTCGGTGCGGCGCTTGTCGCCAAACTTCTTGGAGATCTCGCGCATCTCTTCCTTGATGACGCCCAGAATCTTCTCCTCGTGCGCCAGCAGGTCCTCGTAGTAGGCGATGGCGCGGCGCAGGCCGTCCAACTCTTCTTGGATCTTGTCGCGCTCCAGGCCGGTCAGGCGGCGCAGCTTCATCTCGAGGATGGCCGTGGTCTGCTCGGGCGTAAAGCCAAAGCGTTCGATCAGTCGGCTGCTGGCCTCGGAGTCGGTCTGCGAGGAGCGGATGATGCTGATGACCTCGTCGATATGGTCAAGGGCCATCAGGTAGCCCTCGAGGATATGCGCGCGGGCCTGGGCCTTCTTAAGGTCGAAGCGGGTGCGGCGGGTGACGACGTCGACCTGGTGGTCGATGTAGTGCTGCAGCATCTCGCGCAGGCTCAGGCATTTGGGAACGCCGTTGACGAGTGCCAGGTTGTTGGCGCCAAAGGTCGTCTGCAGCGAGGTGTACTTATACAGATTGTTGAGCACGACCTGCGGAATGACGCCCTTCTTGAGCTCGATGACCAGACGGATGCCCTTCTGGTTGGACTCATCGCGCATATCCGAGATGCCCTCGATGCGCTTGTCGTTGACGAGCTGGGCGATCTTCTCCTGCAGGGTGCCCTTGTTGACCATGTAGGGAATCTCGGTAAAGACCAGGCGGCTGCGGCCGGTCTTGGTGGACTCCACGTGTGCCTTGGCACGCACGGTAATGGAGCCGCGGCCGGTCTCGTAGCTCTGCTTAATGCCGGCGCTGCCCATGATGATGGCGCCGGTGGGGAAGTCCGGACCGGGCATGATCTGCATGAGCTCGTCGACAGTGGCGTCGGGGTTATCGATCAGGTAGCAGGTTGCCTCGATCGCCTCGGTGAGGTTATGCGGGGCGATGTTGGTGGCCATGCCGACGGCGATGCCCTGGCTGCCGTTGACCAGCAGGTTGGGGAAGCGCGCAGGCAGCGCCACGGGCTCGGCGAGCGATTCGTCGTAGTTGGGCTGCCAGTCGACGGTATCCTTCTGCAAGTCACGCAGCAGTTCCATGGCGGGCTTTGCCAAGCGGCTCTCGGTGTAACGCATGGCCGCCGCGCCGTCGCCGTCGATGTTACCGAAGTTACCGTGACCGTCGATGAGCGGCGTGCGCATGGAGAACCACTGCGCCAGGCGGACCATGGCCTCGTAGACCGCGGAATCGCCATGCGGGTGGTACTTACCGATAACTTCGCCGACCGTCCAAGCTGACTTCTTGTGCGGGCGGTTGGGGTAGATGCCGCTCTCGTTCATCGCGTACAGGATGCGGCGGTGCACCGGCTTTAAGCCGTCGCGCACGTCCGGCAGGGCGCGCGCCGTGATGACCGACATCGAATACTCGATGAACGACTGCTTCATCTCGCGGCCAAACTCCGAAATCTGGAGCTGGCCGCCGTTGATATCCTCGCCGGCCGAGGCGCCACGGTCGACTTCGCCAAAGCTCTCCTCGAGCTCGGCGTCGTCTTCTTCCTCATCATCATCGGCATCGGGGTTATAGGCGTCCGGGTCGCCGTCCTCGCCCTGCTCAGCACGGGCAAGCAGGCGCTTCAGATCATCGGGCATACCGGCATCGCCGGCCTCGTCCATACCCTCGTTATTGTTGATATCGTCTGCCACGTTACCTCCTCATGGTTTGCGTGGTCTAATTAGTTCCCTACCACGGAGACGGCTTTTCCAGGTGCCGCAGATTCGCCCGAAAGAGGAGGGAAACGTACTTGGGTACGCGACCGACGATTGAGGGCGAAGGTGCGGTGGCTGGGAAAGCCGAACAGGTTAGGCATCTAAGAATCGTGCATCATGTGCATGCTTCTCGATGTACTCGCGGCGATAGCCGACCTCGGAACCCATCAGCTCGCGCACGGCGCGGTCCGCCACCACGGCGTCCTCGATCGACACACGCTGCAGGATGCGGGTCTTGGGGTCCATCGTCGTCGAGGCAAGCTGCTTGGGGTCCATCTCGCCCAGGCCCTTGTAGCGCTGGACGGTATAGCCCTTGCGCTTCTTGGTGATCTTGCCATCCTTGGCCTTGCCGTCTTCGTCGGTATCGTCGGGGTTCAGGCCCAGACTCTGGATGGTGTCGCGCAGGATCTCGTCTTCGGGCTGGCGGCCGTTGGGATACACGTAGTGGATCTTGTTGCGCACCTTAATGCCAAAGATGGGCGGGCAGGCAACATAGACGTAGCCGGCATCGATCAGCGGACGCATGTACTTGTAGAAGAACGTCAGCAGCAGGATGCGGATATGCGCACCGTCGACGTCTGCATCGGTCATGATGATGATCTTGTGGTAGCGCGCCTTGGTGATATCGAAGTCGCCGCCGTCGCCGGCACTCGTCGTGACGCCGCAGCCGATCGCGGTAATCAGCGACTGGATGGTGTCACTCGAGAACGCTCGATGGTCACCAACGCGTTCGACGTTCAAAATCTTGCCGCGCAGGGGCAGAATCGCCTGGATGTCTCGGCGACGGCCGTCCTTGGCCGAACCGCCTGCCGAGTCGCCCTCTACGATGAAGAGCTCGGTCAGCTCGGCATCGCGCACCGAGCAGTCAGCGAGCTTACCGGGCAGGGACGCCGTCTCGAGCAGGCTCTTGCGGCGGGTCGCCTCGCGCGCCTTGCGGGCGGCATTGCGCGCCTTGCAGGCCTGCTGCGCCTTCTTGACGATCTCGCGAGCGGGCTTGGGATGCTCCTCCAAGTAATCGGCGAGGCCGTCGGTCACAATCTTGAGCGTGAGCGCTCGCATATAGGAGCTGCCGAGCTTTGCCTTGGTCTGGCCCTCAAACTGCGGATCGGGCAGCTTGACCGAGATAACGGCCGAAAGGCCCTCGCGCACATCGTCGCCGGTCAGGTTGGCGTCTTTTTCCTTGAGCAGGTTCTGCTTGCGCGCGTAATCGTTGATCACGCGGGTGAGCGCGGTACGGAAGCCCTCAAGGTGCATGCCGCCTTCGGGGGTGTAGATGTCGTTGGCAAACGACATGACGTTCTCGCCGTAGCCGCTATTCCACTGCAGGGAAACCTCGACCTCGCCCATCTTGGCCACAGGCGCGTCCGGGTCCGATTTGCCCTCGATGTAGATGGGCTCCTTAAAGGCCTCGGGGACGTCCTTGCCCTCGTTGAGGAACTTGACGAAGTCGATGATGCCGCCCTCGTAGCAAAACTCCTCCACGTGGGGAGTCGCTTCGCGCTCGTCGGTCAGCACGATCTTGAGGTTCTTATTGAGGAACGCCGTCTCCTGCAGACGGTTATGCAGCGTATCGAAATCGTAGATGCAGGTCTCGAAGATCTCGTCGTCGGGCCAGAAGGTGACGGTGGTGCCCGTCGAATCCGAGGTGCCCACGACCTCCATCTTCTTGACGGTCTTGCCGCGCGAGAACTCCATCTCGTAGGTGTTGCCATCGCGACGAACCTGAACGACCACACGCTTGGACAGTGCGTTGACGACGGAGATGCCCACGCCGTGCAGGCCGCCCGAGACCTTATAGGCCGAGTTATCGAACTTACCGCCGGCGTGCAAGATCGTCATGACGACCTCGAGCGTCGGGATCTTTTTAACAGGGTGCTCGTCGACGGGGATGCCGCGCCCGTTGTCGACGACCGTGATGGAGTTGTCGGCGTGGACCGTCACCTGGATCTCGGTGCAGAAACCGGCCATGGCCTCGTCGACAGAGTTGTCAACGATCTCCCACACCAGGTGATGCAGACCGCTGGCGCTCGTCGAGCCGATATACATGCCCGGGCGCTTACGAACGGCCTCGAGACCTTCGAGAATCTTAATCTCGCCGCCATCGTAATCGTTTTCGTTTGCCACACGTCCTCCTTCAGTCAAGAAAATGTGTACAGCCTTACTAGTTTATCGTAAAAAAATACCCTCGGGAACGAGGGTATTTGGCTCTACAAGGCCACCAGATGCGATTTAAGGCTCTTTTTTGCTTTGCACGCCCTTGGCCCACTCGGCACTGGCTCTCATGGC
>JAHYYO010000005.1:0-65408 GCA_019424925.1 Collinsella sp. | reverse complement strand
GGTCACCAAGCACAACCTCAAGTACCGCCGCTACTACCACCAGTTCGACTACTAAGAGCTGGTCACGGGTCCGATATCTTGGCTGGTTGATATCTCGACCCTGCACAAGGGCGTCCGCATTTGCGCGGGCGCCCTTTTTGCGTTGTGACAAGAGACTGCTGCTAACCGCTCGCCCTATGTTTCCAAATGAATACGCTATGAGTGCTTGCGGCGGATTTTCCCCGCAAGCACTCTAGTATGCTAAAGTACCCAGAAGACCGGCGGAGCTATGCCGGTCTTCTGCTCTATATGAAACGCAGCATGAGGAGGCTCACCAGATGACGGCCACACCGTGGGGATTCCGGGACATATTGCCCGAGGAGGCTCAGGCGCGCGAGGAGATCGCATATACGGTGAAGGGCTGCTTTAGGGAGCATCATTACCTGCCGGTCGAGACGCCACTGCTCGAGGACAAGGGTTCGCTCGAGGAGGGCGGGCGCATTGCGGACACGCCGTTTAAGCTCTTTGACGATGATGGCCGCCTGCTGGTGGTCCGTCCCGACAACACACTGCCGATCGTTCGCCTGGTTTCGACTCGCATGCGCGCGGCCGATCTGCCGCTGCGCCTGCGCTACGAGGCGCCGGTGGTCCGCGAGTGCCAGCGCAATGCCGGTGGCTCGCGTCAGTTTACACAGCTGGGCTTTGAGCTTATCGGCGCGGGCGACACCGCGGGCGATGTCGAGATTGTCTCACTGGTCGCCGAGGCCGTGCGCAAGCTGGCACTTCCCGGTGCGCGCATTATCGCAGGTAGCGTGCGTCCGTTTAAGGAGCTGCTCGCGGCATGCGAGGATCGCGAGCTGGCCGCCGAGGCCCTGTGCTGCGTGCACGCCAACGACTTTGTGGGCCTCGATGCCCGCGTGGCGGCAAGTGCGGAGTCCGATGCCGTCAAGGCCGCCATTAGCGAGCTGCCGCGTCTGCACGGCGGTGCCGAGGTACTCGACCGCGTGGACGCGCTGCTGGAGGCGGCGGGCATTGTCGCGCCGCTTACGCGCGAGCTGCGTGCCCTGGTCGAGGGCCTGGCCCCCGAGGAGGCCCAGGTGCTGTCGTTCGACTTCTCTATCATGAACTCTTTCGATTACTACACAGGCCTGGTCTTTAAGGCCTATGCCGGCGGACTGCCCGATCCGGTCGGTTCGGGCGGACGCTACGATTCCATTTTTACCGGCGCATTTGGCGACGGCATCGAAGTGCCGGCGGCGGGCTTCGCCTTTTCGCTCGAGCGTCTGGAGGCCGCGCGCACCTCGGCCGAGGATGCCGCTTCCGATGGCGATCACGCCGCGGGCCGTGGCGCCGAGGGTCCGCTGCGCATTGCCGTGCCCAAGGGCTCGCTCAAGGCCGACACGCTCGACGTGCTTGAGTCCGCGGGCTTGGATGTCTCTGAGCTGCGCGATCCCGGTCGTCATCTCATCGTGCGCGGTCGCGACACGCGTGCCGGCGAGGGCGCGGTCGGCGATATCGAGTTTGTCATCGTGCGTCCCAGCGATGCGCCCGCCTTTGTGGGCTGCGGCGGCGCCGACTGCGGCATCTGCGGTTGGGACTCGCTTATCGAGGCCGACCTCAACCTGCTGCAGCTGGTCGATCTGGGCTACGGCCTGTGCACGTTTATCGAGGCGGAGCCTGCATGGCGCGCCGGCCAGGCCGAGCGCAACTACGCCCGCCGCGGGTCGCTTCGTGTGGCCACCAAGTACCCGCGCATCGCGAGTGCCTGGTATGCCGAGCGCGGCGTGAATGCCGATATCGTCTCGCTGCACGGTAACATCGAGCTGGGCCCCATCGTCGGCATGACCGATCGCATCGTGGACGTTACCGCCACGGGTGCCACGCTACGCGACAACGACCTGGTTATTACTGGTCGCATTATGGACTGCACGGCCCGCTTCTTTGTCAACCCGGGTGCCGCTCGCCTGGATCCGCGCGTGCGCAACCTGGCAGATCGCCTGGCCGCGGCCGTGAAGGACAAGCATTTTGAGCCCGTCGCGGGCTCGGCACAATAGCGCGAGCACGCACGGGCGTCCCAACGTCTGGGCTGCGGGCCGATTGGCGCCGCCGCCCGGCCTCTCGTTTTTTCAAACGCAACCTCGACCGATAGGGGATACCGATATGAAGACCATCAAGCTTGCTCCCGGTGAGCGCCTCGTTACCAACCAGCTCAACCGCAAGGGCGTGCTGCCGCAAAACATCGTCGACGCCGCCCGCGATATCGTGGCCAACGTGCGCGCCAACGGCGATGCCGCAGTGCGCGATTACTGTCAGCGCTTTGACGGTGTTGAGCTGCAGAGCTTCCGCCTGCCGCAGGAGCAGATCGATGCCGCGCTCGAAGACCTCGACCCCGCGTTTGTCGCGGCGCTCGAGAAGGCCGCGCGCCAGATTCGCGAGTTTCACCAGCGCGAGGTCGAGCAGAGCTGGTTTACCACGCGCGCAGATGGCACGATGCTCGGCGTTAAGGTGACCCCGCTCGCGGCGGCCGGCATCTACGTGCCGGGCGGTCGCGCGCAATATCCCTCCACGGTGCTCATGAATGCCATTCCCGCCAAGGTTGCCGGCGTCAAGCGCGTGGTCATGGTGACTCCTCCGCAAAAAGATGGCCTGATCAGCCCCTATACGCTTGCGGCTGCCAAGCTCGGCGGCGTGGACGAGATCTATATGGTGGGCGGCGCTCAGGCCGTGGCCGCGCTGGCGTACGGCACCGAGACCATTCCGCGCGTCGACAAGATCACCGGCCCGGGCAACGCCTTTGTCGCCGCGGCCAAGCAGATTGTCTCGGGCGACGTGGGAATCGACATGGTCGCTGGCCCTTCCGAGGTCTGCGTACTTGCCGATGCCACGGCCAAGCCCATGGTGGTCGCGGCCGACCTGATGGCCCAGGCCGAGCACGATCCGCTGGCAGCCTGCTATCTGGTGACCTGCGACGAGCAGTTTGCGCGCGAGGTCGAGGCTGGTATCGACATTCTGGTAGCGCAGTCCCCGCGTGCCGAGATCACACGCGCCTCGCTCGATAACGAAGGCACCATCGTGGTGGCCGCCGACATGGCTGCCGCCGTCGAGGCCGTGAACACCGTGGCGCCCGAGCACCTTGAGCTGCACTGCAAGGACGCGATGGGCCTGCTCGGCGGCATTCGTAACGCCGGCGCCATCTTTGTGGGCGCCTGGAGCTCCGAGCCGCTCGGCGATTATGTTGCCGGCCCCAACCACACGCTGCCGACCGGCGGCACGGCCATGTTCTCCAACCCGCTTTCGGTCGAAGAGTTCGTCAAGCGCTCGAGTGTTATTTGCTATACACCCGAGGGCCTGCTCTCGGACGCTCCCGCCACACAGCGTCTAGCCGAGGCCGAGGGCCTGTGGGCGCACGCGCTTTCGGCTGCACTGCGTCGCCGCGTGTTGGAGCAGGGCGAGGATGCCGTGAGCGCCGAGTCGCTCGCCGCGGCCGACCTGACTAAGGTCGCCTGGCCGGGCGACGCTGTGGAGACGGTTGCCGAGGGAGTGAACCTGGCGGCTGCAAGCGCGGATGTTGCCGGCGTGACCGGCGAGGAGGTCTAATATGGCCGAGCTGACGCCCCGCATGAAGGAGCTCGTCCAGCCTTACCTGGCCGGTATTGAGCCCTACGATCCTAACTTTACGCCCACGCGCATCAATCTTTCGGCCAACGAGAACACCTATCCCGTGCCCGTCGGCGTGCGCGAGGCGGTTGATGCGGCCCTGGCTGCCACACCGCTCAACCGCTATCCCGATCCCATGTCGAACGACCTGCGCGACGAGCTTGCTGCCTGGCATGGCGTGGCGCGCGAGAACATCTGCGTGGGAAACGGCGGCGACGAGCTGCTCTATAACTATCTGCTGGCGTTTGGTGGCGCGGGGAGGACCCTGCTCAACTGCCCGCCGTGCTTTAGCGAGTATGCCTTCTTTGCGTCTCTGTGCCAGACCGAGGTGCGCGATGTGTGGCGCGACCCGGCGACCTTTGAGCTCGACCAGGCAGCCGTGCTTGCGGCGGCACCCGAGTGCAACCTGGCCATCGTGACCTCGCCCAATAACCCCACGGGCGACGTGGCACCGCTCGACTTTGTCGCGGCGCTGTGCGATGCGTGCCCCGGCATGGTCATGGTCGACGAGGCCTACGTTGAGTTTGCCGACGATTCGTTTGGCGCGGCCACCACGGCGCAGGGGCTTATCGCCGAGCATCCCAACCTGGTGATTCTGCATACACTGTCCAAGGCGTTCGGCGCCGCCGGCACGCGCCTGGGCTATGTGATCGCGGCGCCCGAGGTCATCGACGTGTTCGCGGCGATTCGCCAGATCTATTCGGTCAACGTGTTGAGCCAGGCGGCGGCGCTTGCCTGCGTGCGTGCCCGCGATGCGTACGCGCCCGTGGTGGCACAGGTCGCATCCGAGCGCGAGCGCGAGCTGTGCGCCCTACGCGCAATGGCTGCCGAGGGCCTGCCCGTGGAGGTATGGCCGAGCGCGGCGAATTTTGTGCTCGCGCGCACGCCGCATGCCACGCGCGTGCGCGAGCGTCTGCGCGACGAGTATTCAATTTTGGTGCGCGACTTTAGCTACGCGCCGGGGCTCGCGGACTGCCTGCGCATTACCGTGGGCACCCCGCAGGAAAACGACGAGGTGCTGGCCGCGTTTGCCGCGCTGGTGAAGGAGGAGATGTAGATGGACCGCTATGCCGAGGTAACCCGCAAGACGGGCGAGACCGACATTGTCGTCAAGCTCGACCTGGATGGATCCGGTGTGTGCGATATCTCGACCGGCGTACCGTTTTTCGACCACATGCTCAACGCCTTTGGCCGTCATGGCCTGTTCGATCTGACGGTGCACGCGGTGGGCGACGTGGAGGTCGATGCGCACCACACCGTCGAGGACACGGGTATTGTGCTGGGCGAGGCGTTTTGCCAGGCTCTGGGCGATAAGGCGGGCATTACACGCTTTGCCGACGCGGCGATCGCCATGGACGAGACGCTTGTGATGGCTGCTGTTGATATTTCGGGCCGCGGGCAGGCCTACTGCGAGCTGCCCGTGCCGACCGAGCGCGTGGGCAGCTTCGATACTGAGCTAGCCGTCGAGTTCTTCTATGCCTTCGCGCGTGACGCCAAGCTCACGCTGCACGTGCGCGAGCTGGCGGGCGGCAACTCGCACCACATTATCGAAGCCGCCTTTAAGGCCGTTGGTCGCACGATGCGCCGCGCCTGCGAGCTCGATCCCCGCGTGCAGGGCATCCCCAGCACCAAGGGCTCACTGTAACCGCCGCAAGGGTAAAACCACCACGAAGGCGCCTGTCCCCTTTGTGGTGGTTTTTGACAAGATGAGGAGGAGGGGTCGCGTGGGCGAACCGAAGATCGTGGTGGTCGACTACCGCAAGGGCAACTTGTCGAGCGTCGTGCGCGGGCTTGCGCGCGCCGGTGCCGCCGCTTGCACGTCGGACGATCCGGAACAGATCCGCAGCGCCGACGGCCTGGTTATCCCGGGCGTGGGCGCGTTCTACGACGCGATCGCCTTTATGCGCCAGAGCGGCGAGGAGGCCGCCGTGCTCGATGCCGTTGCCGCCGGAACTCCGCTGCTCGGCATCTGCCTGGGTCTTCAGCTCTTTTTTGAGCGCGGCAACGAGGGCGTGCCTGCGGACGAGGGCGTGGTCGCGGATGGCGGCACCCCCGAGCAGGCTGGCGGCCCCTGGGTCGATGGCCTGGGCATTATGCGCGGCTCGTGCACGCGCTTGGAGTCGAGTCGCCTGAAGGTGCCGCACGTGGGCTGGGACCAGGTGCATATGACGCCCGCCGGTGCGGCCGATCCGCTGCTCGCCGGTTTTGCCGAGGGCGCCAACATGTACTTTACCCACAGCTACGCGGTGGCAGGCGATGCCGATGCCGCCGATGTGCTGGCGCGCACGCACTATACGCGGAGCTTTCCGTGCATCGTGCGCCACGGCAACGTGTGGGGCTGCCAGTTCCATCCCGAGAAATCCTCGGCGCTGGGACAGCGCATCCTTAAGAACTTTGTCAACATCGTCGAGGAGGCCGGCCGATGATCCTGTTTCCCGCAATCGATCTGATCGGTGGCAAGGTCGTGCGCCTGGAGCGCGGCGACCGCAGCCGCTGCAAGGTATATTCCGACGACCCCGTCGCCGTCGCCCGCTCGTTTGCCGAGCAGGGCGCGAACTGGGTGCATGTCGTCGACCTGTCCGCTGCCTTTGGCGAGGACGAGGACGCGTGCGCTGCCAACTCGGCGGCGATTAAGGCTATCTGCGGCGTCGACGGCCTGTCCGTGGACGTGGGCGGCGGCGTTCGCTCGCTCGCGCGCATCGACGAGCTGGCCGGCTACGGCGCGCGTCGCATCGCGCTAGGCACGGTGCTCGTGACCGAGCCGGGATTTGCCGAGGTGGCGGCGCAAGGCTTTGGCGAGTTACTGGTGGCAGACATTGCCGCCCGTGACGGCCAGGTCAAGGTGAATGGTTGGCGCGACGGCGCGGGTGTGGCGCTCGACGACGCCGTGGCGCAGCTCACCGAGCTGGGCTTTAAGCATCTGGTGTATACCGACATCGCGCGCGATGGCATGCAGACGGGCATCGACGTGGCGGCGTATCGCCATGTGGCCGAGGTCGCGGGCTTTCCCGTTGTGGCGTCGGGCGGCATCTCGACGCTCGATGATATCCGCGCACTGGCCGCGGTGGGCGAGGATGCCATCGAGGGTGCCATTACCGGTCGTGCGCTCTACGAGGGCAACTTTACGCTGGCCCAGGCGTTGGCCGCCGCCCGAGGGAAGGAGTAGCCCATGCTTGCCAAACGCGTGATTCCCTGTCTGGATGTTAAGGACGGCCGCGTGGTCAAGGGCGTCAACTTTGTGAGCCTGCGCGATGCTGGCGACCCGGTGGAGCTGGCGCGCGCCTACGACCGCGAGGGTGCAGACGAGGTCGTCTTCCTGGACATTACCGCGACGAGCGACAACCGCGCGACGACCATCGAGATGGCGGCGCACGCGGCCGAGGAGCTCGCTATTCCCTATACCGTGGGCGGCGGTTTCCGCGACTTGGCGGGCATGCGAACCATGGTTGCCGCCGGTGCCGACAAGGTGTCGCTTAACTCTGCCGCCGTGCGCGATCCGTCGTTGATCAGACAGGCCGCCGCGGCGTTTGGCAGCCAGGCCGTGGTCGTGGCGATTGATGCCAAGCGCGTGGGCCTGCCCGGTCAGCCGGATGCCGACAAGTGGGAGGTCTTCACGGCGGGCGGTCGCAACGCCACGGGTATCGATGCGGTGGCGTGGGCCGAGGAAGCGGCTCGTCGCGGCGCCGGTGAGATCTTGCTCACCAGCATGGATCGCGACGGCACCAAGGCTGGCTTCGACCTGGCACTCACCCGCGCCGTGGCGCGCGCGGTGCCGATCCCCGTCATCGCAAGCGGCGGCGTGGGCACGCTCGAGCATTTTGCCGAGGGCGTGATCGAGGGCGAGGCCGATGCCGTACTGGCGGCCAGCGTCTTTCACTTTGGAACTTTCAGCATTCGCGAAGTCAAAGAATATATGGCCTCTCAAGGCATCCCTGTCAGGTTGGACTTCTAGCGCTGCGGCTTGCCCAGGCGCCCGACCTTCCGGCTCCAACCCTCCTCGCGTACTTTAAGTACGCGTCGTCGGGCTTGTCGCTCGGAATCTCGGGCACCTGGACAACCCTCGCCGACCTGCGAAGTTTGAATTTGGGGAGAGAAATGGAAGAGATAACCGATCCTTCAAAACTTACGTACGACGCCCGCGGGCTGATTCCTTGCGTGGTTCAGCAGCATGACACCGGTGAGGTGCTTATGGTTGCTTGGATGAACGAGGAATCGGTGGGGCTGACGCTCAAGACCGGGACCACGTGGTTTTGGAGTCGCAGCCGTCAGGAGCTCTGGAACAAGGGCGCGACGAGTGGCAACATGCAGGAGGTCAAGGAGCTCTGGGCCGACTGCGATAGCGATACGCTGCTGGTCAAGGTGGACTCACCGGGCCCGGCCTGCCATACCGGCAACCGTACCTGCTTCTTTAAGCGCGTGGAAGGGGGAGTGCGATGAAAGTCGTGACGCCGTTCGAGGTCGCCGAATGCAACACCGAGCTCCTCCGCGCGGGCGTGCCATGCCGCGTGCACCTGACTGATGCCTGCGGGGCGCAGTCGCTTTGGCTCGAGGCCGAGAAGGAAAGGCTCAATGAGGCCCATGCCGTCATCGTCGAGTTCTTTGAGAAAAAGGGCGCAAAGCCTCGGTTCGATGAGACCGGTACCTACTTTACGCTGCAGTAACGAGAGGAAATAACCATGGGAGTCAGAACAGCTAACGTGCAGCCGGGAAACATCGGTGAGACGCTGACGGGACTGGCCGAGGTGATTCACGGCCGTCGCGATGCGCCGCCGCAGGAGAGCTATACCGCGCGTCTGCTGACCGACGTCGAGGACGAGCTTCTCAAGAAGCTTGCCGAGGAGGCGAGCGAGGTGATCATGGCCTGCAAGGATAACGACCACGATCACATCCGCTACGAGGCCGGCGACCTGATCTACCACCTGCTCGTGACGCTCGAGCGCTACGGCATCACCCTCGACGAACTGGCCGGCGAACTCAACGCCCGCCGCCACTAGTCATTGGGGACGTTCTTAAACGACTAGTTAGGCGAGGGGCGTGGATTCCCATTCGCCGGTGGGGTGGGGGATATCGAAGGCCCGGTAGCCGCAGTCGTAGGCGTGGGCCTGGGCCTCGCGGATGTTCCAGCAGATGTCGCAGGCGCGGTGCGCGTCCGAGCCAAAGGTGATGGGCACCTCGGCATGGGCGAAGCGGCGCAACAGCCCGGTCGCGGGGTAGTAATCGTCGAGCCCCTTGCGCGGTGCGGCGGTCGAGACCTCAACGCGGCGACCCGTATCGTGGGCGCATTCGGCCATCTGCTCCCAAAACGGCGCGGGGTCAAAGTCGGGTGCAAAGCCGTCCTTCGAAAAGCGCATGACCAGGTCGGGATGGGCCATCGCGTCAAAGTTGAGTGAGCTTTCGCAAGCACGGCACCAGTCGTCGACGTAGCACTCCCACACGCCGCGCACGCCTAAGTTTTCCCAAACATGCAGGTTGGTATCGTCGTCGATCCAACCGCAAAGGGAATCGGGTGTATCGGGGCGCGCGACGTCCTCTGTCCCTGCCGTGCCCGCGGCGCCTGCCGCAATATCGCCCGGGTTGCCAATCCAGTGCACGCTGCCCAGACGTACGACGGCGCCCTGGGACCAGTGCTCTACCAAGGGCTCGCAGCCCTCGTACCAATCGCATTCAAAACCGTAGATAAAGGTGAGCTCCGGCGCAATCTGCGCGGCGAGTTTGCGGGCGTCCTCAAAGGCCAAACGATGTGCCGGCAAGTCGCCCTCGACGACCTGCACCTCGCAGTTAGCATCCATACTGGCGGGCAGGGTAAGGTGGTCGGTCGAGACCATGACGCGGCAGCCGGCGGCAGCAGCGGCACGGACGTTGTCCTCGAACGAGGCGTGCCCGTCCGAGAACGAGGTATGAGTATGGCAATCGACCAGCGGGCAGGCGGGCATGGCGACTCCTTTGCATTTGGTGAATCCGCTCCATTGTAATGGTGCAGCTCTCAACACGCCGCGCACGCCGGGTGCCGAAATCGAGTGGAAAGGCGGGGCGGCGCGTGCCGGCGCCGGCGACTACTTGCTTCGTGCCGCCACGCGTTTGGCCTGCACCGTTACCATCGCGTGTCTTACGGCGGTGATGGGGCGATAGCGGATCATACGCGGTCCCGACCAGCGCATGATCTCGCGGATCTTCTCGCGCATGGCAGGCCGGTAGCAATGCGAAGGACAGGCCGAGCAAAATGTCTTGGTGCCCATGTGCGGGCAGTGCTCAATGCGCGCGATGGCGTATTTCTGCAGCTCGGCGCATTCGGGGCAGAGCGTAATGGTCCGAAGGCCGAGCTTCGCGCGCACGGGCTCATCGTCGCCAGCCTGTTCGACCGCATGCCCGCCGCCATGATGCCCACGACACCACAGCGCAATCATCTGCGACACCATTTGGGCCTCGCGCTCACGTTTGCGTGCCAGCTCCGGTGTGTCGGCGGTGCGCGCCATCTAGCTCAGCCTCCCGTGCTCGACCGAAAGCGAGCAATCGGCAAAGGCGCAGGTGCTGGCACGGTGGCTTACGAGTACGATGGTCTTGCCGCGGCGCTTGAGCTCGTCAACGGCCTGCATTACGGACGCCTCGTTGAGGGCGTCGAGTGCGCTGGTGGGCTCGTCGAGCAAGATGAAAGGCGCGTCGTTGAGGAAGATGCGCGCAAGGCCGATGCGTTGGCGCTCGCCGCCCGAGAGCGAGTCGCCCAGCTCGGCAACCGGGGTGTCGAGACCCTGCGGCAGGCGGTCGATGAGGGCGGTAAGCGAAGCGGAGCGGCAGGCGTCGAGCAGCTCGGCATTGGTGGCGTTGGCGTGCGCGACCAGCAGATTCTCGCGTACGGTGCCGCAGAACAGATGTGTGTCCTGGGTCATATAGGCCTCGTGGCTGCGCAGGCTCGCCGTGTTGATGTGGCGGGCATCGACACCGCTCACCGTGATGGTGCCGGCTGCGGGGTCCCAAAAGCGCATGAGCAGCTTAAGCAGCGTCGACTTGCCCGAGCCCGAGCGCCCCATGATGCAGGTCATGGTACCGGGCGCAAAGGCGCAGGTCACGTCGTCGAGGATGAGACTCGAAGCGGGGTCGTTCGCGGCCTGCTCTGTGGCGCCCGCACCGCCCGCGTCCACGCCGCCCGCATAGCTAAAGCTCACATGCTCGGCTGCGGCGCCGGCAAACTCAACGTCCTGTCCATCGGCGACCTCGGCGCACTGGGGCTGCTCGTCGAGCAAATCGAGCACGCGTGCGCCCGAGGCGAGCGTCTCCTGCAGTGAGGCGCCTAGGCGGCTCACGGCCATCACCGAGCCAAACGACGACACAAAGGTAAAGACGGCGACAAACGCTGCGGCAAAGTCAATCGTTCCCGCAGCCACCAGCTGCAGCGCACGCCCGAGCATCACCAGATTAGCCACAAGAATAAGCGCATCGGCTACGGCCTCGCTGACCGCCTGGCGGCGCTTGAGGCGCGCGTCCACGGCGCCGACTTGCTCGGTCAGCTTGCCCAGGGCACGGCCGCGATCGGTGCCACCGGCAAACTGGATGGTCTCGCCCGCGCCGCGCAGACTGTCGAGTACAAAGGCGCCCAGCTTACCGGCGCCCTCGCGGCTCTGGCGGCCGGTGGTGCCGCATGCCTTGGCCGAGGTCAGGGGCAGCAGCACGCCCAGGACCGCGTAGGCCACGAGCGCGATGCCCGCGAGCTCGGGGCTCACAGCCAGCAAAAAGCCCTCAAACACAACGGTGCAGACCAGAGCTATGGCAATGGGCGAGATGGTGTGCGCGTAGAAGACCTCGAGCAGCTCGATATCCGAGGTGACCAGGCTCACGAGCTCGCCCTTGCCGCGGCCCTCGAGCTTGGCGGGGGCGAGCTGGCGCAGGGCGCCAAACACCAGGTCGCGAATGTGTGCGAGTAGGCGGAACGCGATGTAGTGATTGCAGAGCTGCTCTCCGTAATGGAGCGGTCCGCGTGCGATGCCGCAGGCGGCGCAGACCGCGCATGCTGCGATAAGACCAAGCCCCAAGGCGTTGCGGCCCAGCGCGGCCATAAGGCCAAAGGCGCCAAAGGCCGGAACAAACGCGGCGGTGAGCATGCCAATGCTGCCCAGCACGACAGCTAGCATAAGCCAGCCGGCAAGCGGTCGGACGAGCCCCATCATGCGCCACATGATGGACGGCGCCGAGCGACGGGTGCGGCCGGAGTCAGGCGCCGCGGCAGCAGAAGACGAGCCGGCACCGTTGAGGCCATCGGCACAGGCGGCGCTGCCGTCAACAGCCTCAACCGCGCCGGCATCCTCGGCATCACCCTCCGCATACGCATATGCCGAAAGCTGCTCCTGACTGTTCCACATGCGCGCATAGGCGCCCGCGGTGGCCAAGAGCTCGCCGTGAGTCCCGCGCTCGGCAATACGGCCACGCTCCAGCACCAGAATCTGGTCGGCGTCCACGATCGTCGACAGACGATGCGCCACCACGATCACGGTGTGCTCGCCGGCGAGCGATGCAATGACCTCGCCGATTGCGGCTTCGCTTGCGGCGTCCACATTGCTCGTCGCCTCGTCAAACACATAGATCGGCGAGTCGTGCAGCAGGGCGCGGGCCATGCACACGCGCTGGCGCTGGCCGCCCGAAAGGTTGGTGCCGCCCTCGTTAATCACCATGTCGAGCCCGCCGTTGGCCTGCGCAAAGGCCGCCACGCGCGTGCGGTCGAGCGCGCGCAAAAGCTCGGTGTCGGTGGCGTTGGGCTGGGCGAGCAGCAGGTTGTCGCGCAGGGTGCCGGCAAACAGGTAGCCGTTGGTGGGCACCAGCGTGACGGCGCGCATGAGTGAGGTGGCCGTGGCATCGCGCAGCTCGACGCCGCCAATGCGCACGCTGCCGCGGTAGGCGTCCTTGCGGCCCGCGATAATCCCCGCGAGCGTGGACTTGCCGCCGCCGCTTTCGCCCACGAGTGCCACGAGCGAGCCGTGCGCAATGGTCGCGCTGGCGCTGTCCAGCACGGTGCGGTCGCCGTAGGCATAGCTCACGCCTGCGAGCTCGATATCGCCGCGACCATCAAGCTCAACATCGCCGCGCTCGGGCTCGGGCGTATCCAAAATGCCAAACATGCGGCGCGAGGCGGCCATGCCGTTCATGGCCGTGTGGAACAGCGATCCCAGGCGGCGCATAGGCAAAAAGAACTCCTGTGACAGAAAGACGATGAGGAAGGCAGCCTCAAAGCCGATCTTGCCCGTGGCGAGCTGCAGTGCGGCCACGATAATGCCGAGCGCGGCGCCCATATAGACGACCAGGTCCATAACGCAAATGGAGCGCAGCTGCATCACCAGCAGGTGCATGGTCGCTGTGCGGAAACGCTCGGACTCGGCGTTGATGCGCTCGTGCCAGCTTCGATCGGCCTGGTAGACCTTAAGGGTGGTGAGACCCTGCACGGCCTCCAGGAACATGCCGCCAAGATCGACATAGCTGCCCCAGTACTCGGCACCGATCTTTTTGGCGTTGCGCATGACCATCATAATGGAGACGGGGATGACCGGAACGCAGGCGAGCAGCAGCGCGGCAGGAAGACCCGCCTGGCCCACGAGCAGTACAAACAGCGTGATGGGTGCCAAGCCGGCAAAGAAGAGCTGCGGCAGGTAGCCGCCAAAGTACACCTGGAGTTGCGTGGCGCCCTCAACACTGGTTTGCACGGCCTCGGCGGTGGGAACGGTCTCGGTGTAGGAGGGGCCGAGTGCGGTGAGCTTGTCGTAGACGAGCGAGCGCACGCGGCGGACGGCCTCGAACGCGGCCTTGTCGCCGGCGCGTTGGGCCAGGTAGATGGAGGCGGCGCGCACGATGATGGCGGCGGCGAGCGGCAAGGCCGCCTGTGCGAGGGCATCGACGGCGAGCGCGGCGGAAAGGCCGTCCGTGACGATGCCGCCCAAGATGCGCGCAAGCATCCACATCACCGTGATGTTTGCCATGAGCGCGATCCACTTAAACAGGACGCTTGCCATAATGTAGGGCGTTGCCTGCGGAACCAGGGAGAAGAGCCGCTTCTCGAACATGAAACCTCCTATGCCGTAACGGTGCCGGGCGGGGTCCTCGGCAGCCGCTTAGTTAGCCAAATGCAACTAGAGTAACATCGTGCAGCGGGTAAGTATGCCGAGGGTAATTTTTGGTCGATGAACTGCGTAGAAAGTCCAAAATTGTTGAGTGCGGCGAACTTTGTGGTGGACGGAGTGCGGGCGCAATTCTGATCGTGTGCGGCCTCGCTCCAAAACGTGTACGTCAGCCTCCAAAACCGACAAAAAATGACATGTTTGGAGGCTGACGTACACGTTTGGATAGGGGTGAGGGCGGCGACGGACGAAAGTCACGCCTGTGCCACGTCCGATGTGCTAGCGTTTGGGTGAATAAAACGAGCCCGTGCGGAAAGGATTCGGACCGTATGCAACGTGGAAGTACATCTCCGCTGTCCCGCGAGACCGATGCGCCCGAAACTATCGTCAAGCTGGAGTGCGACATCGATGACGCGTCGCCCGAGGTGCTCGCCTACGCCGCCGACCGCCTGCGCGAGGCCGGCGCCCGCGAGGTGCACTGGCTGCCCCTCTACTGCAAAAAGGGCCGCCCCGGATGGCAGTTGCAGGTGATTTGCTCGCATGAGGATATCGAACGCCTGCAGACGATTATCTTTTTGGAAACCACGACCAACGCCGTTCGTCGCCAGGTGATGGAACGCGTCTGCCTGCCGCGTCGTTTTGAGCAGGTAGCGACGCCTTGGGGCGAGGTGGCCGTCAAAGTAGCCACCCTGCCCGACGGCAGTGAGCGTGCGGCGCCCGAGTACGAGGACTGCGCCCGTCTTGCCCGCGAGCATAATGTGCCGCTCCAGCGCGTGATGCAGGCGGCACAAGCCCCGGCACTGCGATTTGAATAGCGCGGCCGGCGACATCCCGCGCCCAGCCCCATCAACCCCACACCGAAAGGACTCCCCATGAAATACCTCATCGCTTCCGACATTCACGGCTCGGCATACTGGACCGAGCGTCTGGTCGCCGCCATCGAATCCGAGCAGCCCGACCGCATCGTGCTGCTGGGCGACTTGCTCTACCACGGCCCGCGCAACGACCTGCCGCGCGACTACGCTCCCAAGCGCGTGATTCCGCTGCTCAACGCCCTGGCCGACCGCATCATCGCCGTCCGCGGCAACTGCGACGCCGAGGTCGACCAGATGGTGCTCGACTTCCCCGTCATGGCCGACTACGCCACGCTGTTCGACGAGACCGGCCGCGAGCTGTTCCTGACGCATGGCCACGTCTTTGGCGCTGGCATGCATAACAGCGTTGACCACGCGCCCGCGCTGCCCGAGGGCTCCGCGCTCGTCTACGGCCACACGCACATCAAGGTTAACGAGGCAAGCGAGGCGCACCCGGGCCTGTGGCTCTTCAACCCCGGCAGCGTGAGCATTCCCAAGGACGGTACGCACAGCTATGGCATCTACGAGGACGGCGCGTTCCGTCACGTGATCCTGGAGGAGGAATAACCATGGCCGAGCATATGGCTCAGCAAAATGCCGAGGGTTCGCGCGACCTGTCCACGCTGGTCGACGCGTCGGCCGAGCTGCAGCATCTGGTGCAGACCATCTGGCGCCTGCGTCAGCCCGATGGCTGCCCGTGGGACCGCGAACAGACGCATCAGAGCATTGGCAAGAACATGATCGAGGAGGCCTACGAGGCGCTCGACTGCATCGAGGCCGACGATGCCACGCATCTGCGCGAGGAGCTGGGCGATGTGCTCATGCAGGTGGTGCTGCATGCGCAGATTGCGGCGGATGCCGGTGAGTTTACGCTTGCCGATGTGGCGCGCGATATCGACGCCAAGCTCATCCGTCGTCACCCGCACGTGTTTGGCGATGCGGATGCCGAGAGCTCCGACGAGGTGCTCAAGATTTGGGACGAGGTCAAGCTTGCCGAGAAGGCCGCCAAAGACCAGGCCGTGGCGGCAGGCGAGGCTGCGCCCGAGGGTCTGCTCGACGGCGTGCCCACGCATCTGCCGGCGCTGATGCAGGCGCAGAAGGTGTCGCGCAAGGCGGCTGCCGTGGGCTTTGAGTGGGAGACGGTCCAGGACGTGTGGGACGAGGTCGCTGAGGAGCGTGCCGAGTTTGAGGCCGAGGAGCCCGGCTCGCCCGAGCGCGAGATGGAGTTTGGCGACCTGCTCTTTGCCCTGGTCAACGTTGCGCGCAAGGAGGGAATCGACGCCGAGAGCGCCCTGCGTGCCAGCACGGCAAAGTTCCGCCGCCGCTGGGCCGCGATGGAGCAGATGGCGGCCGACGCCCACGTGGATCTGGCCGAGCTTTCGACCCACGGCCTCAATGACCTCTGGGATGCCGCAAAGGCAGAGGAGTAAGACTGCGGGGGCGACGGGACGGACTTTCTCATCGCCCCCATTATTTTTCAAAAAGATTGTATCCCTCGGCTAACTTAGGGCATAATGCAAAAAGTGCGACATGGCTAACTTACGGAGGCGCACCGACGGTGCACGGTCAGCCGGTCGCTTGCATCCACTATGTTTCCAAGTGAGAGGGAGACAACATGAGCGATATTTTGGACGTCTACGGTCGCGAGGTGCTCGACAGCCGCGGCAATCCCACTGTCGAGGTCGAGGTCGTGCTCGAGGACGGTAGCTTTGGCCGCGCAATGGTGCCTTCGGGCGCTTCGACCGGTGCCTTTGAGGCCTGCGAGCTGCGCGATGGCGACAAGGGTCGCTACCTGGGCAAGGGCGTTTCGCAGGCCGTCGAGCACGTCAATAACGAGTGCGCTAACGCCGTCGTGGGCCTCGACGCCTTCGACCAGCGCGCCGTCGATGCCGCGCTGATTGCCGCGGACGGTACCCCCAACAAGACCAAGCTCGGTGCCAACGCCATTCTGGGTGTGTCGTTGGCAGTTGCCCGCGCCGCTGCCGAGTCGGCGGGTCTTTCGCTGTACCAGTATCTGGGTGGCGTCAACGCCCACCTGCTGCCCACACCTATGATGAACATTCTCAACGGCGGCGTGCATGCCGACAATAACGTCGACTTCCAGGAGTTCATGATCATGCCGGTGGGCGCCCCGAGCTTTGCCGAGGGCCTGCGTTGGTGCGCCGAGGTCTACCACACCCTCAAGGGTGTGCTGCACGAGGCCGGCCTGGGCGGCGGCGTGGGCGACGAGGGTGGCTTTGCGCCCAACCTTAAGACCAATGCCGAGCCGTTCGAGTACATTACCAAGGCCGTCGAGAAGGCTGGCTTTAAGCCCGGCGTCGACTTCATGTACGCCATGGACCCGGCCTCGACCGAGTTCTACAACGCCGAGACCGGCATGTACGAGCTCAAGGGCGAGGGCGTGGAGTACACGAGTGCCCAGATGGTTGATTACTGGGAGAAGCTCGTCGACACCTATCCCATCATCTCCATCGAGGACGGCATGGCCGAGGAGGACTGGGCCGGCTGGGTTGAGCTCACCCGTCGCATTGGCAACAAGGTGCAGCTGGTGGGCGACGACCTGTTCGTCACCAACACCGAGCGCCTTAAGAAGGGCATCGAGCTGGGTGCCGCCAACGCGATCCTGGTCAAGGTCAACCAGATCGGCACACTCACCGAGTCGCTCGAGGCCATCGAGACCGCCAAGGAGGCCGGCTACGCCTGCATCGTGAGCCACCGCTCCGGCGAGACCGAGGATTCCACGATCGCCGACCTGGTCGTGGGCGTCAATGCCGGCCAGATCAAGTCGGGCGCCCCGTGCCGCAGCGACCGTATCGCCAAGTACAATCAGCTCATCCGCATCGAGGACGAGCTCGAGGGCAGCGCGCGCTACGCCGGTAAGACCGCGTTCTACAACATTCGCTAAACGGGCGAATTTGGCGAGGGGGAGGCTGACTCGGTTCCGTCCCGCCTTGACTGGATGCTGCAAAGCGCCATGGGCGTTGGGCCATACGGCTCAGCGCCTTTTTTATGTCGAGCAAAGGCTGGCGAAGGCGGTGCAGGCGCTCGTGCTATAACTAAAGGACTTAGCGCAAACAAACCTCAACCGCACAAGGCGCACATGGATCAGATTTACGACAACAGGTACTATTCCGCCGGTTCGCGCGAGCCGTCGCCTCGCCGTGCGCGCACGGTGCAGCTCGGTGGGTCCGATTACGCCGGTGCCGACCGCTCCATGCAGCGACCGACAAGTACCTCGCGCCCCAATGCTCAATCAAATACCTTGGCAGATGGACCGGTGCGCCCGGCACGTTCGTCGCATGCGTCGCGTCCCTCGACTCAAGCACACGACAAATCGAGTAGGCCCTCGAACCGTCTTTCGGGCTCGGACTTTATGCATTACGCCAACGACAACGCGGTGGTCAAGGCGATCTATGACTTTACGCATGGCTCTCTGCGTCCGCTGTTTATCGGTATCGTGGTGGCTCTGGCGCTCGTGAGCCTGTATTTCCCCGTGCGCGACCTGTACGTGGCAAAACGCTCGAACGACATCTTGGTCAAGCAGGTCGAGATTCGTCAGCAATACGATGATGAGTTGAAAAAAGACACTGACAAGTGGCTCTCGGAAGAGGGCGTTAAGGATTCGGCACGGGACCTGGGCATGGCGATGCCCGGCGAGAAGAGGATTGAAGTGCTGGGCCTGGACGATGATTCGGACTCGTCGTCGAGCAAAAAGTCCTCAAACGCCAAGAAGGCCAGCGAAGTGGCCAAGGAAATCGAAGAAGTCGGCAAGGACGCGCCGTGGTACATCCAGGCGCTCGACATGCTGTTTGGGTTTAACGGCGTCGAGGGCCAGACGGTCGTGTCCAACGGCAAATAGCGCCCGGAGGGGAGCCCGCAATGACAAATTGCAAACGCTATAAGGTGGCCGCGATCGACCTGGGAACGGTGTCGTCGCGACTGGTGTTGGCCCAGGTCGAGGGCGGAGCGATTGTGGAATCGTCCAAGCATACCGAGATTACCGACCTGGGCGAGGGCGTGGACGCGACGGGACGCTTTTGCGAGGCGGCCGTTGAGCGCGTGCTCGCGGCGTGCCGCATGTTTGTGGATGAGGCCCGTGCCTTTGGCGCCGCGTGCATCTGCACCACGTGCACGAGTGCCGCGCGCGATGCGTCCAACGCCGCACTGCTGCTGGACGGCCTGCGCGATCTGGGGCTCGAACCGCAGGTGATTCCGGGCGAGGTCGAGGCGCGCCTGACGTTTTTTGGCGTGGCGCACGACTTTGCAGGCGAGCGCATTATCGTCGCCGATTCGGGCGGCGGCTCCACGGAGCTCGCGACGGGCGTATACGCTCCGGAGCGCAGCGTCTTTGCGCTGGAGGGAACGCGCTCGCTGGACATCGGTTGCCGTCGCGTGACGGAGCGCTTTTTCTCCGCGTTGCCGCCCGCGGATGGCGAGCTTGCTGCCGCTGCCGCGTGGGCAGGCGAGCAGTTTGCCGCCTATTTTGAGGGCCTGCCCAGCGACTTTGAGCGCGCCGAGCGCCTCGTTGCGGTGGGCGGTACCGCCACCACGCTCGTGGCGCTGGTCCACGAACTGGAGCCGTACGACTCGAACTTTGTGCACCTGCGCGAGCTTACGATGGAGCAGATCTCGGCCGCCATCGATCGTATGTCTACGCTGGATGTGGAGGGTATCGCCGCGCTACCGGGTGTACAGCCCAAACGCGCGGGCGTGATTCTGGCCGGCGCCGTGGTGATTCGCGAGCTCATGCGAGCCGGCGGCTACAAGACGCTCACCGTAAGTGAGAACAGCCTCCTCGCCGGTATGGCTGCCACTATCAACGAGACTCTCGACGGTGCCATTCCCACCATCGCCTGGACCCCCGCTCTCAGCACCCTTTAAATAAGTTGCGGTGAAATACGGACTAAAATCGCCCTTTCGGGCCCCAAACAGTCCCTATTCCACCGCAACTTAGAGGCTTGACGGCGTCCGAAAGAAACGAGCCCGCATCCCAAAGGGACACGGGCCCGTAAAAGCCAAATGGTAGGGGCGGTGGGACGTCCGCGCATTTGCTGCGCAAATACGCACCGGCTTCGGCCGCCTGTCGGCGCCCTCGCCGGCTCGCTACGGACGCTGCGCGTCCGCTTAACGCTCGCCCCCTCGCGGGTTCGAGTCCCACCGGCATCCAAAAGAAACGAGCCCGCATCTCAAAGGGACACGGGCCCGTAAAAGCCATATGGTAGGGGCGGTGGGACTCGAACCCACAATCCTTGCGGCGAGAGATTTTAAGTCTCCTGCGTATGCCAATTCCGCCACGCCCCCGTGAGACTAGAAGTCTAGCACAAGCCGTCCGTTACGCGTTGACGGCCATCGAGTGTTGGCCCGACTTCTCCAGGAACTCCTGGAACTTGGCTTCGTCGCCCTTGTTCTGGTACTGCAGGGCCAGCAGGTACTCCAATCGGCAGCGCTTGACCGGGTCGTCGCCAACATCCTCGAGCATGCGCTCCAGCTCGGGAATGTCGTTGTGGCGCTTGAGGATCATCGTGTCGTACATCAGCTGGCACTCGTGTGCGACCGCCTCGGCCTGACCGCCCTCAAAGCCCTTGATCTCGTGCAGAAGCTCCTTGGACTTTTTGCGGTCCTCCTGGCCAACGTAGTAGTTAAAGGCCTTGATCACCAGGTCGACGCGCTGCATCTTGGGCAGGTTGAGTCCCAGCAGCAGGTCGAACATCTCGCCGGCGCGCTCGTGGTCCTCGCGCAGCAGATAGGAGTTCAGACGCAGGTAGTCGCGGTTGTAGCGCGGGTACAGCATGCTGGTGAGTTTGCCGTCGAGCAAACGATCGAACTCGGCCCACTGTTTGGCGGCCATCAACTGTTGCAGGCGTTTAAACGTAGTGCGTTTTTTGACGCTAAAGAACACCGACACGGCGATACAGATGATAACGACGGCGGTCCAGAGTGTGCGGGAATCGGGCATATTAGGGTCCTTAGTCGCTCATAAAGCGAGCGGTATGACAACACGTACTAGATGTATTATACGCAGCGCACAAGCAAACTGGCATAAAAGCTCATCGAGGCTGAGTGCCATCGCTCGCTGCGGTACACTTACCTAAAGTAAACCATGAAGGGAGACATTACCTATGAAGAAGATCGTTTTGGCTTGCGGTGCTGGCGCTGCTACTTCCACGCTCGTTGCCCAGAAGGTCGCCACCATGCTCGACGCCAACGGTTATGCCGGCAAGTATGAGATCGTGCAGTGCGCCATCTCCGAGGCCAAGGACGCTTGCGACGAGGGCGCCGACCTGCTGATCGCCACCACCGTTGCTCCCGAGGGCCTCACCTGCCCGTACGTGAGCGGCGTGCCCTTCATGACCGGCATGAACCGCGTCGCTGCCGAGAAGGCCGTCCTCGACGTCATGGCTCAGTAGGCGCTGACTGTATGAGTGAGCAGAACGCCAATCCGGTCGAGCTCTTTGGCATGCGCGTCGCCCACGTGGGCATTAACGCCACCGACCCGGCCGATGCCCTGGAGATCGCGGAGCTGTTCTCGACGATGATGGGCCTACCTGTCATCGAGACCCCGGTTTCGTACTTTAACGATTCGCTGATCGAGGTCATGAAGCAGAACGGTCGTGGCACCAAGGGCCACATTGGCTTTGCCGTCAACGACATCGATGCGGCCGAGAAGTGGTTTGCCGAGCGCGGACTCGAGGTCAACGAGGAGTCGCGCGTGCTGCTGCCCGACGGCGGCACCAAACTCGTGTACTTTAAGCGCGAGTTCGCCGGCTTCGCCGTGCATCTGTGCCGCGAGTAGCGCACAAGCTGCTATAGCTAACGAAAAATGGGGTAAGGCCACGTGGCCTTACCCCATTTTAATGCCGAGAGGGTGACTGACGGGCTGCCGCAAAACGAAGGTGAATGCTGTTCCGCGAAGTGAACGAGTGAAATCGGACCCCTGGAGCATCGACACTTTGGAGGCACCGTTTCCTGCGGTTTCGTAAGGTTTTTCCTGCAGTTTTGGCGTCAAAAAGTGTGGATGCTTCGGGGGTCCAAAATAGGTCGTTCACTTCGCGGAAAAGCATTCACCTTCGATTCGTGAGAGACGCCCCTACCGCGGCAGGCGAATCGTAAAGCGGCTGCCGACGCCCTCGACTGAGGTCACGCCGATGACACCGCCATGGCTGTCGACGATCCACTTGGCAATGGCAAGCCCCAGACCCGAGCCCTGCGCGCCGGCATCGCGTGCGTTATCGGCTCGGTAGAACCGTTCAAACGCGTGGGCTGCGGACTCCTGGTTCATGCCGATGCCCTCGTCCTCAACGGCTATGTCGATCGTGCCCATGCCCGCATCGGGCGTTATGCCAAATGTGACGGTCGTGCCTGCGTCCGAATACTTGGCGGCGTTCTGCACGATCACGCGCAGAGCCTGCTTCACGAGCGCCACGTCGACAGATGCGTCGCAGCGCGGGTCGTTGGCAAGCGTGGTGTCGTACGCCAGCCGATACGTGTGCTCGGTATCGATCATCTGTGATTCTTCGCATACCTCGCCGACCAGTGCGGCCAGGTTGGTATGCGCACGCCGCAGGACCGTGCGCCCGGCATCGCCGCGTGCCAAAAACAGCAGCTGTTCCACGAGCTCCTGCATGTGCTCGCTTTCGGCCTTGAGGGACGCGATGGATTCTGCCAGCACGTCCGGGTCGTCTTTGCCCCAGCGGTCGAGCATGTTTACGTAGCCCTGAATCACCGCGATGGGCGTGCGCAGCTCGTGGCTCGCGTCGTTGACAAAGCGCATCTGCTGCAGCTTGGCCTCTTGCATCTGGCGCAGCAGGCGGTTGAGCGCGACCTCGATGCTTGCCAGGTCGGCGTCGCCGGTGGTGACGCTCGGCGAGTCGACGCTTGCGCGCTCGATGGCCTGCTCCAGCGTTTCCATCTTGCCGCCGGAGAGCTGCATGCGGCCGAGTTCGTCCACGCGCAGGGCCAGATCGTTGAGCGGCGCCATGGTGCGGCGCACGCGGCGGGCGCCGCCGAGCATGTTGAGCACGCTGATGACCTGCCAACCCACAACGACAAGGTAGAGAGGCCATAGCGTGACGAGGTCCTGCGCGAGGGGGAAAGTCTTGGTGGTACGCGCAAGCTCGACGGTATAGGTGAGCGTTGTCAGGTCCCAGCCGCGCGCGGGCGTCAGCGACATGCTGCGAACGGCGGCGCCGGGGATCCATCCCGCGGTAAACGCGCCATCGGGCAGCGTCTGGTTGTATCCATAGACGAGGATCGCCGCCGCAATAACCAACAGTAACAGGTCGAGCCAGATGTGGCTCATCAAGCGGCGCCACATATAGCTCCAGTTGATGGCGCGGGCGATGGAGGTGACGCGCTTGACCTCGGCGTTACGCACGGCAGACATAGCCCACCCCGCGCACGGTCTGGATGATGCGGGCGCCGCCGGCGTCCTCGATCTTGGCGCGCAGGTGCGCGATGTGCACGTCGACGTTGTTGGTGTCGCCCACGTATTCGTAGCCCAGCGCCTCGTGCGCGATGCGCTCGCGCGTGAGCACGGTTTCGGCATGCGTCATAAGCAGGGCGAGGACGTCGAACTCGCGGGCCGTGAGCGCGATGGGCGAGCCGCCGACCGTGACTTCGCGGCGGTCGGGATCGAGCGCGACCGAACCCACGGTGAGCGCGGCGGGGGAGGGCGCGGCAGCGGTCTGGGCCGTGTCGGTTGCCGGGGACATTGTGGCGATACCGGCGGCCGTGCCGCTCGCTACGCCAGCCCCGGCGCTGGCGCCGCCAACGCCCGAAGCCGCTCGCACGGCTTCCGAGCGCTTCAGTGCCACGCGGATCCGTGCGAACAGCTCCTCAATCGCAAATGGCTTGGTCAGGTAATCGTCGGCGCCGGCATCGAGCCCGGCCACCTTGTCCATCACGGCATCGCGCGCGGTGACCATAATCACCGGCACATCCTTGTGCTTGCGTACACGTCGCAAGACCTCCATGCCGTTGAGCTGCGGCAACAGTACATCGAGCAGAATCAGATCGTAGTCGCGCTCCAACGCCAGGTCAACGGCGGTGCGGCCGTCGGCGGCGTGCTCCACCTGGTAGCCTTCGTGCTCCAGCTCGAGTGTCACAAAGCGGGCGATTTTCTCCTCGTCCTCTACGATCAGGATCCGTGCCATGCGTGCCCCCGTCTGCGATTACTTGTCGTCGTTGAGATTTTGCTTGATGTCGTCCGCGGCGTTAGCAGCGCTATCCATAAGGTTGTTGATGCTGCCGGGCACGTCGCCGTCGCTGTCGATGCGGTAGCGCATGCCAAAGAACAGGCCAATCAGCATCAGCCATATCGTGGCGCCCCAGGCAAACAGCGCGACGATGGGGATCAGGATGGGGATGTTGAGGATGATCGCATCGCGGCGCGTGGCGATAAACTTGGTGTCCAGACTCAGGCGGAAGAGCTTTTTGAGGTACTCCCACACGCCGTCCATCTTCTTGGAGAAGTCGGTCTTTTCGCTCGACTTTTCGTAGGCGGCCTGCGCAGCGACCATCTCGGCCGAGGGCTCGTCGACCGGCGCGGACTCGGTGGCGGCGTGTGCCGACGTGGTCTGGGTCTTACCCTGCGACTCGAGCCAAATGATGGCGTCCAGAACGTTGCCGTCGGCGGCGTCGAGCGCGGCCTTGGCGTCGGTATAGCTCACGTTGCACTTGGTGCGGATAGTTTCAACTTTTTCGAGGTCGTCCATGACCTTTCCTTTCGTTCGATGGGCGCGACGCCGGGCGATCTACCCAGGCGCGAGCGTTGCGTTCGGCGGCCTGCGTTGCGCGGTGCCGCCTCGCCCTTGGTCGAACTCTATAGTGCAGGTTATAGATTAAGCGATTCTTGAGCCAAGATTAATGTTGGATGAGTTTTTGGGTGGTGTGGGCACAGGCGGCCTTTGAGGCAAGCGCAGGCCGAGCGGCTAGGGCCCAAGGGTAAATTTGTGTCCGCACGGCGAGATATACTTATTGTCAACGTTGAGGACGCGTCAGGGCAAAGCTGCCTGGCGCCCGCGAAATCAGAGGGGCCGCCGTGCCGCATGGCGCAAACGAGTAGGGTCCCGACGCAAACAGGGGGTCATACGTGCATATCTACGCTATGAGCGACATTCACGGGTGCTTGGACGCCTTTAAGGCATCGCTTTCCACCGTCGACCTCGATGCCGAGGATTCCAAGCTGGTTTTGCTTGGCGACTACTGCGACCGAGGTCCCGATTCGCTCGGGGTCTTCGAGCTCGTCATGGACCTGCAAAAGCGCTACGGCGATCGCGTCGTGGCGCTGCGCGGCAACCACGAGGAGATGTTCCTCGAGTACATTGACGAGGTGAACGATCTCAATTTCACGCAGGCATGGATACTTGCCGACAGCAATCTGGCAACGACCAAGAGCTTCTTAGACGTCGAGGCATTCAGGCACGTTAAGCACCTTTTGAGGCTCAGGGAGTTCGAGGAGGCCTACGCCTTTACGGTTGAGCGCATAAAGGCCGAGCACGCGGACATAATCGCGTGGGTCCGCAAACTCCCTTACTTTTACGAAAGTCCCTTCGGCCAGGTCTTTGTGCACGCCGGCATTGACGAGGGGGCCGGGGAGTACTGGAAGCTTGGCACGTCTGACGAGTCGTTTACCATGATGCCGCCCGATTACGTGGGGCGTAAGTTCCACCTAGATGTTATCGCCGGGCACATCAACACCGAGGCGGTCTCGGGCATCACGGGCTACCGCGGTATCTGGCATGACGGAGCCAGCCATTGCTACATCGACGGGAACGTCATGAAGAACGGCGAGGTCGTCGTGCTGGACTACGACTCGGAAACAGGGAAGTACAGCGGGCAAGGGCTGGAGTAGGTTGCGGACGCCTAACGTGTGACCGACCTCATTTACTTGGCTTCCTGCTTGACCAGCGCGTTCTTTACCCAAGTCATCATGGGCTTGGACTTGTAGTCTACACCGCTGATGACTTTTAGCGAGAGACTGCTCTTTAACTGCAGTTTTCCCTCGTTTAAGTCTCCCTTATCGTATCGGCTGAGGTACGGATAGAGGCAATGGTATTCGTGCTGATCGCTGCTTAAAGCGTGAGCGACATCGAGGTAGGCGAGCAGGGAGATGAGTACGTGCCACTGCTGATCTAAAACTTCTTTACCATTCTCGTCTTCAGTAAAGGGGTCAAAGGCGTCGAGTTCAGCAACCGCATCTTTGTCAAAGTAAAAGTTGTAATGTCGCTGATCGTCGGTGCGGCACTTGAGCACAAGGTAGAAAACGGCATCGTCTGCTGATGCCTCCTTTATGCCGCTGTTTTTGCACCATTCATCCCATCTGTCTTCTTTAAGGGCAGATTCCATTTCTTTAAGCTTATTTTCATTAAGTTTATTTAGCTCACGTACGGATTCGCCCAGCTTATAGGCTAGGTCAATATGAGGACTGTCTTCGGAAATATTTTTGCAAGGATTGTTACACCATTCAATAAAGTCCTTGACGCCTATCGACTCGACAGAAGGCCTATCGACACGGTTGAAAAAGTCCTGGATTTCGTTCAAATTGGCGAGCTTGTCTTCGCCCATATCTGGATTCCTTTCTCATCAGGAAATATGCCTCATTATAGGCGTGCATGTGATCGTAACGAATAGGGGTGCAGGCACTAGTGAGGGTCCAGAGAAGGCGAAAGACGAGCCCTCGGAACAGCCAAGAATCAAGGTCTAATACTTTACCCAAGAAGTGAACGAGCCTAATCGGACTCCCGGAGCATCGACACTTCGAGAGCGCCGTTTCCTGCGGTTTTGATGCTGGAATCCTGTGATTTTGCCATCGAAAAATGTGGATGCTTCGGGGGTTCAAAAACAGGCGTTCACTTCCCAGGAAAAGTATTAGACCTCGATAGCGGGGGATGATGGGCCGGTAGCAAGCCGGCGGCAAAAAAGATAAGCAAAGTGCGGCGATCACATGAAATCAAAAGTACGTTGCAAAAGTATGAAAATATCCTACAATTGTGACATGAAGTACTTTAGCAACATAACGGCGATAAGCGAGCTTTCCGAGAGCGAGGGCGTGTTCACCACGGCCCAGGCGGCTCGCATGGACATCTCTCGAGATGCACTGGCGCACTCATGCCGCGCAGGGCGTCTTGAACGGATATGCCACGGCGCCTACCGGATGTCTGGAACGCAGCGCCGAGACACCGACGAGCTCAACGCCTTTTGGAAGCTCACCAATCCCTCCCTTTGCGCGTGGGAGAGAAAACGTCAGTGGGATGGCATCGCCGTGAGCGGTACGACAGCGGCGAACCTACAGCAAATGGGCGATTTCTATCTGTCCCCCTACAGGATGACCGCGCCCATGCGTATCAATACAAGAAACGAATCCCTTTCTTTTGCAAAGCGCGAGATTGCTGAGCAGGATATCGTTTGGCTCGACGGCCTGCCGGTAACCAAGCCCGAGCGCACGCTTGTCGACCTTTGCCTCGATGGTGAGGACCCGTCATTAATCATCGATGCCTATCACGACGCGCTTGGGCGTGGGCTCGATACACAGCGGCTGAAAGCCCTCGTAAAGGAAAACTCTAAAACCGCCAAACGACGCGAACTGATGAGGCCATTGCTGGTTGCGCTAAACGGCTAATGCGAAACGGAGGACATGGTGAAGTACAAAACGCCTGCCGCATTGGAGATGGCTGTTAGGAATGCCGCAAGGCAGTCGCCGATGGATACTAATCGGGCGATCGTCGGTTTCTACTTTCATCGCCTCCTATGTCGCATTTTTTCAGAAGATGACTGCCGTTTTGTGCTTAAAGGTGGTCAAAGCGTTCTGGCGCGAACACTTGACGCGCGTGCCACAAGAGATATTGACTTGGTTGCTCAAGAGGAGAGTCTCGAAGAGGCTATTGTCGATCTGGTGCAGGCGGCTTCGATTGATCTGGGCGATTTTGTTTCGTTTGCCTTTGATCGCGCAGAGAAGATTAAAGCTGAAGACGAGTATCGATGCGGTGCGAAGGTGTGGTTCACTCCCTTTATGGGAACCAAGAAACTGCAACCAATTTCAATTGATTTGGTAATTGATGAAGTGCAGGGACTTGAGCCCGAGGTCTTTGCGCCGGTCGATCGCCTGAATATCGAAGGGCTCCCGGTTTGCGACTATCGAGTATGCCGAGTGGAGAGCGCCCTTGCAGATAAATTGCTCGCAATGATAGAAATACATGAGGGCCGTGCTTCATCGCGAATCAAGGATATAGTCGACATCTTGGTGTACGCGAAAACTTGCTTCGTCGATGGGACTACGCTTGTCGAGAGGGTCGAGAAAGAAGCATCTGCCCGCAAGGTGGCAATGCCGGAAGAGTTCGTGGCGCCTCTCTGGTGGAAACAAAATGGTTCTGCGCAGTACATAAAGATGGCGAGGCAGGCGGGGGTACTTGATCTCGCGGGGAACATTGCTGGGGCAGAAGGGGTCGTCAATCGGTTGTATACACCGTGCTTTAATCATTCGGCGAATGTGCGCAAATGGAATCCTCAGACCACGGGATGGGAATAGGCTAGATAGTTAAGCCGGCGGCAGGATTAGTTCCTGCCGCCGGCTTAAGACGTTTCTACTGCCTATGTATGCGCTACTCACAGGCCTGGTCGACCACCTGAGTAACGGCCTTCTTTGCGGCTTCGAGGTTGCGCTGGGCTTGGGCGACAGCGGCCTCGGCTTGTTTCTTGGCCCTTACGACCTCGGCAAAGCGATTGATGGATTCGCTATACTCGCGCGTACGCGGGTCGAGTGCTGGTGGGACTTCGATCTCGAACAGATCGGTAGGGCGGATGGCGTGGCTGTACTGATTGTCGGACAATACCTGCAAAACTATGGACCCATGGCCGTCGGTGAGGTACGCCGCGACCATCTCTGCATACACCATGCGCTCCTCGTCGGTCATCGTTGGAATCGCCGGGCGAATGGCGGTGGTGTTGTGCGAGGCAACTAGATGCTGCTTTGCATCATCGATGCCGACCACAAGTAGGTTCGACGCGCCGTAACGACCGAGTATGCGCGGCATGACGATATCGCCGCAACGAAGCTCGTAACGAGCCAACACGTCTGGACTTACCTTTACAGGTTCGGAATCCAGCTCCGACGCGCCTTCCGCAACATCCTTGGGCAGCAAATAGCCGTTGCGGAAATCCTGAGATGAAATGCGGCGCACCTCGACAGCGTCGATGTCATCCGAGGTGGTGCTGTCTCGGGGCATAAACGGCACCACGCGCATAAAGCTGTCGCCGAGCGTTGCGCTGTAGTTTTGAGCTACGGAGATCAGGCCAACCCTGCCTTTGGAGAGCGCGGCGTGGTGTTGGAGTAGCTTGCGCGTTTCGAGCTCGACGGTTTCAATGGAAACCGTTTTGCGTGAGTCGCACTCGATGCCGCTCCAGTCAGGGGAGAAAGCCAAGGGAAGATTGGGGTAGCGAGCCCCGTCGGCAAACCGAAGGCGTGGCATGGGCGTGGCGGCATTGCGGAATGAAACGCTGCGATTTCCCGTCGACAATACAATAAGTGCGTACATGCCGTGCATCGGAGATTCGGTGAGCGGGTGATATAGGACGCTTTCGACGAGCCCCTCGCGCAACAGAATCGCGCGTGCCTGCTCGGCGTTGTCCAAAGACTCGAACGGCAGCAGTACGGCGGCTCGAGTACGACCGGAAAGGGCTAGTGCATACAGGCACCAGAGATAGGCCTCCCAATCGCAGAAGCCCAGGTAGCCAGGCTCCAGATCATTAATGAGCGCCTCACATGCGCTGTTGATTTCGCGAAAACGTTTGCGAACGCAAGCTGTGGCATCGATAAACACCGGCGCCGCGTTGTCATTGCCCGTGTTCTGCTTGCCGGGCTCAAGTTCGCAAATATTAGGTACGCCGTTGCCGTTCAGCCTGAAGCATTCACGAAGCGCCTCGCAGCCGATGGCGCCAGGTAGGCGAACGGTGAGTAGGCGGCTGCCTTGTTCTAGGTTAAGCGCGCGCGAGAGGGCGGCGGCGGTGAGACGTGGCAATGATGTTGTTTCACGCATGTATAGAGCCCTTTCTTCTTGGTGGGCTATATAATAGCAGAAAAATTTAAAAATTTCTAATGACGAGAACAGCCTACTGTGCTATCCTCGAAGCAATCCAAAACCAACTCAATACCAACTGCTTGATGCAATCGCTACACAGCCTTTAGGCAAACCGCGCTATCAAGCAGGGTGATTTCACTAACGAAGCTGCAGGTTAGGTCGATTGTCATCATCCATACCTCAGAGCATTCTAAAACTTAGAACAGACTTACACCAAACACCCGAAACCGGATAGAAAGAAACATTCATGAAGAAACGGGACAACATCTACGAGGCATTCCTCAGTGCGATCGACGAGGATCTCCGCGACATGTGCGAAATGAACGGAAAGGTAGAACGGTCTCTTCCGTGTCCGTACTGCGGCGAGAAGAACGTCGAGCGCCTGGCCAAATCGCTCGTTGGCGTGCTGGAAGAGCGCTCGCCCGATATTCCCGGGCTGGTGCCCGAGCAGTATCGAGCCGATGTACACGAGGCCCGCGAACTTTTGACTGCCGCGACACTCGCTTTGCTGCCACTGTATTTTCCCCCGCGCGATAGCCGCATAGGCAGTGTAGCGACTGTGGTGAGTATGTTTAGGCACGGGCGTACTGCGGGCTTTAAATCGGCTGGTGTTCTCTTGTTCGAGGAAGTTGCGACAGGGATGAAGTACAGCACCAAGCAGGGTGCCTATATCCCGTCCTCCTTCGTGCGCCATACCGATGGCAGAAAGCCATGCGACCGGCTGCACCGCGATGGATCGCGTGGCTTTACGGCGGATGAAGATGATGCCGTCATGTTTTATAAGCGCTACCTCAAGGTGCAGCGACGCGTGTTCGATACGAGTCCGCGTTTCAACTTTGAGTTATGCGTCAAACGCCCGTTTGAGGCACTTTTGGACGAACGACACACTTTTTATTACATGGAGGAAAAGATGGAAATCGATTTGACCAACAAAGTACACGGACTCGAAAATCGCTATCTCCTCAATATCAAGCATCATAAAGATTACGACCTGCTTGACAAGCTGATGATCCATGCACTGCTTGCGTACCTGGGCGACACAACGGTCTCAACTGCTGCTCGCGAGAGTTATCTGGCGCAGGCCGAGCGCCTGATCGGTCACGCGACCAAGTCGCCGCACTCGGCACAGCTCAATGAGGACGACGGCGACGATCGCATTGCTTAACAACCACTAACGCCACGGACAAGAAAGGGGTCACGCCATGCCAGTCATCAAGATGTACGGCTACGAGGCCGCGCAGCAAACGGAGTATCAGACCAAGAAGTGGGCGACTAAGGAGGAGATGCGGGCGCTGTCGTCCGGCGATGAGCAGCGCGACGTGATCCTGGCGCAGGGTGCCACGGTGGCGTTCTACGAGGACGACAAGCATTGGGAGACGAGTGTGTCCAACAATGTTTTTGCCTTTGGAGGTACCGGCAGCGGCAAAACGGCGAGTTTCATTTTGCCCAACCTGCTCAATCACCACGAATGCTGTTATGTGGTCACAGACACCAAGGGTGAGCTGCTGCGCCGTACGGGGAAAGGCTTTGAAGAGGACGGCTACGAGGTAACGGTTCTCGATACTGTTAATCCCGAGCAGTCGGCCGGATACGACCCTCTGCGTTACGTGATGGATGTCGAGGATATCCCCACCACAGTGGCGGCAATCATGGAGGGGGTCGATCCTGACGGCCGTAGCCTTAGGTATGATCCGTTCTGGAATAACGCGAGCGACCTGCTGCTTCGAGCGATTGTTGGAATCCTGTTCCTCCTGGAGACCCTTGCCGGCACCCTTACGCCGGGTGAGGACCCCAATGCCCCGCGCCGCTACCTTAAGATGAACAACGTCTTTAAACTGGCTGCGCTCATCAAGGTTACGGGAGATGGTGAGGGGCGATTCCCGTTGGACTACCTTGTAGAAGAGGTGGAGTCCAGGGAGTTTCTCGATAAGTTTGGTGCGGAGAACGCTGATCTGTATGGCGTTGAGCAGTATCGCGATTTTCGAGGTGCGGCAGATAGGACGCTTAAGAGTATTCTGATCACGCTCAATGCAACTATCTCGCGGCTTAAGACGCCTCAGCTCATGCGCGTTTTTGAGAATGACGAGATGCGTCTTGATCGTATTGACGAGGGCAAGCGCATGATCGATCTTAAGGTGAGCGACAACGATTCGGCTAATGCATGGCTTGCGAACGTTGCCCTTAAGCAGCTGTTTAACCTTGCCCAGCGCCGTGCCGATGCCAGCCCCAGCGGCCATTTGCAGCGTCGCGTGCAGTTTGTGCTCGATGAGTTTCCCAATGTGGGCCGCATCCCCGATTTTGAGCGCAGCATTGCGACTGTGCGCAGTCGCGGAATTAGCTTTTTGATGTGTGCGCAATCGCTGAGCCAGCTCGATGTCGTGTACGGCAAATCCACGGCGCTTACCATCCTCGATAACTGCGATAGTTTGGTCTATATGGGCGGCGGCAGCAACATCGCGACGCAGAACTACATAAGCGAACTGTGTGGCGAGTCGGTTTTGGGCACCAAGTACGTGGGCGCCGAGCGCACTGCCGTAGATGTGCGCGGTTGCGTGATGACCCCAGGCGAGGTTGGGCTTATGCCCCGCACCGATTGCCTGGTCAAGGTGACCGGCATGCGTCCCTTCCGCGCCAAGAAGTACTTTTGCGCCGATCATCCCAATGCTGCCAAGTGGCTGAGGGATTAACCCTTGCGGCTTCGCGCGTTCTGACCAGTATTTTGGCCGCACAGCCTCGTTTGCCATGAGCCGTGCGGCCAGTTCCCCTTGTCGATCCCATCTAGAAAGGAATTAACCATGTCCGTTATGTACCGTGAACCCAGCATCATCAAGAAGTCCAAGGACGGCCGCGTTGCCGCCGTAGATATGGCAAGCGAGCTGCTTAACAGCCGTGTGCTGTTGCTAGAGGGCGAGGTCAACGATGTGACCTGTAATGGCCTCATTAAGTCCATGCTGGTGCTGGAACATCAGAGTACCACCGAGCCCATCACCCTCATCATCAACAGCCCGGGCGGCAGCGTTACGGCGGGGCTGGCGCTCATCGATACCATGCAGTCGCTCGACTGCCCCGTGATCACGGTGGGCGAGGGAGTCGTGGCCTCGATGGCCGCGGTGATCCTGGCCTGCGGCGACCACCGTCAGGTGTACCGCCACACGCAGGTGCTCATCCACCAGCTGATGGGTGGCACGGGTATGGCGCAGCAGACCGATATCGAGATCGCGGCGCAGCACACGGCGGCCATGCGCGCCGAGCTGGACGAGCTGCTGGCCGAGCATGGCAACCTGAGCGCCCAGGAGTTCCATGAGCTCACTGAGCGCGACTGTTGGTGCAACGCCGAGCGCGCTTTGGAACTGGGCCTGGTGGACGAGGTGATTGCTCCGAGTAAGAAGGCGCTCTAGTGGGGCATATGCCCTACAAGTACGTTGAGCAGGGCGAACAGGTTCGTAAATTCACAGCCAGAAAGAGGTTGAACATGAGCAGGATTTGGGATGTCGACGGTATTGAGTGGGAAGACCTGCCTACCGTGAGCGACCTGCTGTGCGCTGCGGATGTAAAGATCCTGGCGCGCGAGGTTGCCCTGCGATATGGCGGCAAGCCGGACGGCCGCGGCCGTGGCGATAGCGAGCGCAGCCTAAAGCGTGTCCGCCGCAAGGTCAAAAAGCTGCGCAAGATCGACCCCGAGCCCAGCGACAAGATTGTCCTGTTGCCCAAGCACGTCATCAATCGTCGCGATGCGGGCCACGGTTTTGACTATTACGACGTAGAACCGTGCGCCTTTACGCGCAGCGGCGCGCAAAAGTCAGGGGAGGACGCGTGTGCTGAGGTGTACCCGTGGGAACTGTTCCTACTGAACGAGGAGCCTGCAAGCGTCGTTCTGGGCTATCGAGTATGGCTCGGCGGCGAATGGAACCTATGCGAACGTTACCGCTTTTTGGCTGTGGTGTGCGCCAGCGTACTGAATCGCATCCGCGAGCAAAAGGAGCTGCGCAAGTGCCTCGAGAAGGACGATGCAGCCTGCGATATGGACGAGGACGAGGCGATCGAAGGTGCTCGTCACGATGTGCTGTATCCCGAGGAAGTAATCAACGCAAAACTCGGCGGCTATTGGCCTACGAGCCTGGGCCTTGATCTGCCCTGGAAGGGCGAACATTTCGAGACCTGCGTACGGATTGACAGGGCAATCGATGATCTGTTTGCCGAGGAGACGAAGCGCAATGCCGCGGAGCTTGGGAGGAAGCTCGAGCGCGGGTACGAGGAGCGCGACGAGCAATTTGACGAGAATTTGCTGAACGGGACGCTCTCGTGAACGGTTGCTGGCAGTCCGAAAAATAATCTGTCCGCACGAAATGGTAGAAAGATAGCGCAAATGGAATTTGTACTTTAAGGAGTTAACAATGGGAATCGCCTATAAGGAACTGTTTCGTGTAAACCGTCCTATCTGTGGTCCTGGACCAGGAGGTTTCTTCATTAAAAGATTCAAGGAAAGCGGATACAGCGAGGCTGAATTATTCGATTTAATTTCAGGAATGGACTTCTCTCTCGCTGGAGCTGACGAGGACATCAGCCTGAAAAAGAAATGCAAAATAATCGAACGGGCGGTTACTGAGACGCATTATACGAGCTGGGTCCTTAGCCTGATCGGCATCATTGTCTCTCTTATGGCCGGAGGATATTTGTCTGCGTTGATAGCCAGCAATCCGCTTTCTGCCGGAATTTTCGGGGCGCTATTCCTGATTGTCTTGGGAATATATGCATGGTTTCGGTTTTGCTTTGAGCGAAATCGGACCGTGCTGTTGTGTGCATTGGAGCACATAAAGACGCTTCAGCCATAGTTGCATGAAATCGAAAGACAGAGGTAAGAAACGCGTGTCGCTGCCCATAGGCATAGGGGGCACCGTCGGTATTCTTTCGCAAATTGGTTTATTCGGCCTCGGCCCCGTCCTCCTTTAGCACTAAGTCTTTCCCTTTAGCTCGCCCTTCCTCTCTCCAGTTTAGACATATCTAGATACATCATCTTGTCCCACTCGCAATCCACGTTGTACTTGAGCCTCACCGTCACGAGTGTGAGGGTGAGGCTGCGGCTCAACACCGCACCGCCGGATCCGCGCTCTTCGGGCTACTTCAAAGCGAGCATCAACAGTTGCTGAAGCACGCAGGCGACCGTCTGCTGCTTCGCGCTGCTTAGGCACGCGCGATTGGGGGCTAGCGACTCTGACTGAGGCGCGCGGGGCGTGAGCGCGGGTGGTGCGGCCTACGGTTGGTAACAACGGTAGTAACTGCCATTCGGAGGTGAGAGGTGGATTTCTAGAAATAAGGCGAATTAAAAAGCTCTGCTTTTTTGAATGGTAAAGTCTTGTGTTTGTAGAATGTTGCTATTACTGATTGAAATGAGATAGACATCGTGGAGACTCGTCAGACAAAGCCTTATCGCATCGCCTCTCTCTTTGCGGGATGCGGTGGTCTTGACCTCGGTTTCGCCGGGGGGTTTGATTTCCAAGGCAAGCATTTTGCTCGCTTGGCCACTGAAGTAGTCTATGCCAACGATTTCGATCGCGATGCCGTGACCTGTTTCAATGAGAACATCCCGAATTACGATGCCGCCGCTAATTGCATCGAGAAGGATATTCGCCAGGTTGAGCTTGACGAGATACCGGATTACGATATTCTCCTTGCCGGCTTCCCTTGCCAGCCCTTTTCCAATGCCGGCCTTCGCGGTGGCGTAAACGATAAATACAACCGTGGAACCCTTTTTGAGGAATGTGAGCGCATCCTAAAGGGGAAAATTAATGCGGGCAAGAAGCCCAGGGCATTCGTCTTTGAGAACGTGCGCGGAATCATGTCTTCTAAGATGGATGACGGAACTCCCGTCATTGCTGAGATTGAGAACCGCATGAGGATACTTGGCTACAACGTCTGTCACCGGCTTGTGAAGGCGAGTAACTATGGTGTGCCCCAGAACAGGTTCCGGCTCTTGATTATCGGCATAGATAGTTCTCTGAACAAAACGTTTGATTTCGATGAGATGGATCGCGTTGTCGACTCGGAGCAGCTGCCTTCCGTTTCTGCTGGGCGGCCTGAGAAGTTGCTCCTGGGGTCCATCCTTCAAAATCCCTCGGTTGAACACGAAAATGGGGATTTCTGGTCGTATACCGATGCCACTCAGGCCATGATTGAGCAGATCGGTCCCTGCGCTCATGGCGATAAGGCTTTTAAGTATTTTACCGAAGACATGACCATTGGCGATCTCCCCGAGGTGGTCTTTGAGGGCCGGTCGTGGAAGGATATTCCCTACGAACTTCTTAAGCCCAGGTTTAAGAAGATTGCCGACGATCCAAAACGCTACCACGCCCCTAAGTTTTTCCGCAGGTTCGCTTTTGGCGAGATTAACGGTACGATTACGGCCTCAGCGCAGCCGGAGAATTGCGGCATCACTCATCCCGTTGAGAACCGCCGCTATACAGTTGGCGAGATTGCGCGAATCCAGTCCTTCCCGGATTCTTACGATTTCAGCAAGATCCCCTTGCAGTCACGTTATAAGGTTATCGGCAATGCTGTGCCGCCAGTGCTTGGCTGGGTCATTGCCAAAGCCCTGACGAACAAGCTCCTGGAGGCTGACGGTGAGTAAATACTTCTCAATCGATGCAATTATGGCAGCGTTCTCCCTACTAAACACAGAGCTTTCAGCTGGGACACATTTTAGCGCGCTGCAATATATGTTCGCCCTTGACAACTATGCTCACAAGTTCGGTAGAGACTGCGATACCGATTCCGATGAGGACACATTTGTTTCTTTCGCCCATAAAGTTGGCGGACTTGAAGATGGGGAAGTCCCTGACCACATTGATGGCTTTACCGGCAAAAAGCCGAAAAAGGACAAAGATTCTGCCCGAATCCATTCAAATTTCATTAGCGCAGGAGCTGTTCAACGTTCCGAGCGCGCAACCCGCGAAGACCCCGAGCTTTACCCCAGCGGGGCAAAAAGCTATCTTTTTGCTATCTCCAAGAAGGTGCTTCTTGCTGATTCAATTTGTTATGAGCATTTGGACGCCTATCTTCCATCAAAGGAAATGAAAACTGCGTTTGCCGTGTGGGTTGAACGCAACTCCGCCTTCAAAGATGACTCTTCTTTTGCGGAGGCCCTTAAGGACGCTCTTGGCCAAAGCTATACTGGCAATTTGATAAACGCTCTCTGGAAAGAGGGTGCGCCGTCCCCAGATGATATTGGCATTGGCGATGATGTTTTTTCAAATGTTAAGCCGCGTATTGATTGGGCGACGATTGGGGAGTACTTTCCGGTGGGCGAACCGAACAGCGCTCATTCCGAACCAGACAGGGCGAATCTAGTAAAAAACAGTTCTGAACTTCTCGAAAAAGTGGCGGGCTTGCCTCGCAATTTGATTTATTTTGGTGCTCCTGGTACAGGAAAGTCCTATCAACTGAATAAGCTTGTCAGGGATGGCTTTGCCAAGAAAAACATTCGGCGAGTGACCTTCTATCCGGACTATACGTACTCGCAGTTCGTGGGATGTTTTAAACCATATAGTGAACCTGGCAGTAAGGAGATATCCTACGAGTTCGTTGAGGGTCCATTCCTGAAGACTTACCTCGAGGCAATAGCACACCCCTATGACAACTTCGTCCTGCTAATTGAAGAAATCAACCGCGCGAACCCCGCCGCTGTCTTCGGTGACGTGTTCCAGCTGCTTGACCGCGACAAGAGCGGGAACAGTGTTTTCCCAGTTGCAGCGCCGAAGGAGATGGCTGGCTGCATCGGCAGCTATCTCAATGTGCTCAAAGACGATGCCGATGTTCGAGACGCTATCGAGGGGTATTACGACCCCGATATGGACTTCGATGACTTTAGGGAGATAGCCTGCGAGGAGCTCTCCCTACCGCCCAACATGTACATCTGGGCGACCATGAACAGCGCCGACCAAGGGGTGTTTCCGATGGACACCGCATTTAAGCGGCGTTGGAACTTCAGGTATATTGACATCGATGCTGGGGCCGGCAAGCCTCTCGAAGACGGGAAGAAGATATCCGAGATAGAGGTGACGATTACGGTAAACGGCACCGATTCTCAAATCGTTTGGGATAAGCTGCGCCGCAAGATTAACGGACTGATGAAGAACCTCAGGATCAATGAGGATAAGTTCTTGGGCCCCTTCTTCATCTCGCCCAATGACCTCAATGATCGATTCAGCGATGTGTTCAAGGACAAGGTTCTTCTCTATCTATGCGAGGACGTCGGGAAGTTGAAGCGCGGACGGCTTTTCCGCGATGAAACGGCGACCTATTTCGAGCTGTGTAAACAGTTCGACCGCGATGGAGTTGCCATTTTCAAGGGCATCGAGCTCGCTGATGTTGTCGCTGGCAAGCCATCGGAGGGCGTTGCTGCCGAATCTGAAGAAGAGACCGAGGAATAGGCAATGAAACCGGTGATGGTCCGCGAGCTGAGGCCCTTTTCGCTTGCTTGGCTTGCTGACGAGCTGGGATGTACGGTTGCGAGGGCAAAGACCCTCGTTGGCGACATGATGGCGCGCGGTATTGTGCGGTACCGGACGGGAAAGAAAGCCGATCCCGAGGAAGCCGATGTGGAGAACGCCGCTCCCTCTGAAGTCTACCAGTTTCGCTTCGTGGGCCTGGTGATGACCGAGGGCGCGGTGATTATTGTCTATCCCAAGTACTTCCACGACCGGATACCTGTTATTGATGAGCTCAGGTTGATAATGCGAGTTCTCAAGCGTGATGCGGGCATCGCGGTGCTGACGAGTTTGGAAGACGCCGATGAGGGCGCTAGCGACAAGTTGTCCGTAATGCTGGCGCTGTTGGAGCTGTACGGCGAGTACGGTGAGTACTCAAACTACGTGGAAGATCGCGAACTCAACGGTAACGGAAACATTGACTGGAACCGTACAATTGACGGACACTTGCCCGTTCTCTCGAACGGTCGACCGATATACATGGTGTACGAGACGCGCAAGACGTATCGCGATGACTCTGACTTTATCACGCGGCTGCATCGCGCCGTGCTGACCGAGTGCTCGCGTAAGTTCGGGGAAGTGGGTATCGACAAACTGCTTTCGCTCGATGAGGTGTGTCTTTCGGACGAGGACATCGAGGCTTTCGGCGATGTTGAGATGCTAGGTTGGCGTCTGGAGTGCGAGCGCGCGGCCCAGTTCTTGGACTGGAAGCTCTTAACGCTCGACTTGCTTGAGCGCTACCTGCTGCTGCGTGAGAGCGAGGTGCGCAGTGATGAGGTCCAGGCACTGGGGACAACGAGCTTTTACCACCTGTGGGAAGAGGCCTGCAAAACGGCTCTTGGCGATGCGCTTGGTAAGCGGCTGGGCGCGCTCGGACTTACGCTTGAGGGTAAGTGGGCGGCTGATAGTCGGAAGAAGTTGATCGAGATAATTCCACGGCCCCTGTGGGAGCGCTGGCGCGGCGATGGGTTTGCTGAGCCCGAAGGTACCGATACGCTCATCCCTGACGCCATTGCCATTGCAAATGGGCCCGATGGCGAGCGGCTGTTCTGCATCTGTGACGCGAAGTACTATGTGCCGAGTGCAAATGGCAAGATGGAGCACCAGCCGGGGCTGGAGTCAGTGGCCAAGCAGTTCCTGTACCAGAGTGCATACCGGGAGTTTATCGAGGCTTGCGGGTTCGATCGGGTGGTGAACACGTTCCTAGTGCCGGGGACCGTTGATAGGCCCGAGCTGATGGCGAGGGCGTCGTTTCCGGGCGTGATTGCGGAGGAAGATAAGCCGCTCGACAATTTCATTAACATGTTAATGCTGCCAGCGGGGGTCGTGTTCGAGGCGTATCTTCGCGGAGAGGTATTGAATACTTGCCGACTACTTGCGGTTGATGGCGCTTGCTAGCGGGAAAGCCAAGTCGGTTAACTGGCAACTGAGGCTAGGGGGTGATCCTTTCGGCACTCAACTAGACTGGGCAACGAGCGCTGATTATGCGCGGATTGCCAGATATGCTGGCATCGGGCGGGAAAAGACTACGATAAATCGCCTCTTCCGTCTTGTGAAGAATCCGGGTCTCTTTCGTCCGAGCTGTCGATGCCAATCTTATCAATGGCGGTCAAGCCTCGGTCGGTGCTGCATCTGGGGCAGCCGGTAGGTGGCCTCAGAATAACTATGTAAGCTCTTGTCATCGCGCGAGAAAAACTTGCAGATTGGGATGGGCGGCGTCCGCGTCCAATGCCACTCCGTGGCCTTCGGCTCTGCTGGAGGCCACGGGATAAAGCCCACTACCGCTTTTGCGGGTCATACCCTTTGTATGCACGGTAAAGCCCAGGTCATCGATCATGCTGGTGCTGCAAACACATGCATCGGGCGTGTTCCATGTGTCCTGGACGGTCAGGTCGGTTGAGACGCACACGGGCTCATCAATTCCAAGCAATGGAATGGGCTTAGCCATCTGATCGGCGCTATTTATCTGCGCAATGCCGGTCAACGACGGGGTCTGGACTCCTGAGACCCGTCGCACAGCACCAATTGTGGATGGCGTGCTGCAAGCGGATGTGGTGACGAAGTCGCCCTCGACTGCCGGTTGGGTTGTGCTTGGCTGCTCGAACAACGGCTGGAATGTCTGGAAGGACGAGAGCGGCAAGACACTCGACGAGTGCAGGAAGATATAGGCGCTCCTCGATGTCTGCTGACTCTTTAATAAAGGTTAATCCCAGTAGCTGGATAGGCCGGGAATGGGGACGTGCTTGATTGACTCGATTCCCTTCTTTCTGGTCTTGTCAGCCTCCAGCTCTAATGAGATGAGCGTGGCAACCAGGTCGAACTTAGAAAGCGCCCAACCGTTATCCGATTTGCGGCAGTTGCTAGCGTTCTTTCCAGCGAGTTTGTCCAAGAGCTCTGGAAGAGTGCCTAATTGCGCTGACTGAGTCGTAATAACAACGACTTCATTGCCATCCGCCAGCGAACCGTTCCAAATCACAGGATGAGGATAGCCGAACGCTTCAGGCGTTTGGGTGCAAGGCTGGTTCTTGGGCCGATTGATTGCTTTGAGCCACTTTTCGTAGAGTGCTTTCGATACAAGGGGGGACCGTTGATAATAAGGTCCAAGGGTGTGGTCAACGGCATCGGCTAGTTCTTGAAAATATAGCTGTCGCTTTTTGTTAGCGGCCATCGGGTTATGTCCGTCTTTCCCGCTTGCGGTATCTGCTTTGCGTCTTAAATTAACGGCAGTTGCATGGGGCAGTTTTTTACCAAGCTTGTTATTTGTGTTGCGCGCGGGATTGCAATATAGGCCCGTTTCATTGTCGTAACCAGAACAATACTTGCTATTGTTGCCAGTTGGAAAAAAGGGCTTGTTGCATGTGCTGCATTTTGCTGGAAGCGCCCCGGATCGGAGGGCTTCGCATAGTAATTGTGCATAGAAAGCAGGAAATGATTTTGGAAGAAAAGAATGAATCAATGAGTGGGAGCGGTCTATCAAATGCTGAAAATGGAGGGCTTTCTGCATCTCCCTGTTGTCGTTGATATCGACAACAAGGTCTTTTCCGTCATTTACGATATACCGCATAAGGCCGACTGTGCCTTCGGAGTTCCTCGATAACTCAACCTTGTTGTAAAGCCCGCTATTTATTAGATTGAGCGCCAGAGCGTTGAGGCTCTTGAGGTTCTGGACTATCGGGCCGGCGATTGCATGTTTCGTACATTTTGAGGACGTTATCTCCCCAAAGCGGCGAATTTGGTTTGCGCCACCCAGAATCGATTCCCCGCTGGAAAGCAGCTTCACGAATAATGAGACGTGACGGCTGAGGTCATCCTGATAAGAGGCTTCGTTGATCTTCTTGGATAAACTAAGACACTCAATGATGATGTTGCCGAGTACGGCTATTGCCAACTCATGGATATCGATGGCTAGCTGAGGCTCAGTTAATTGACCGAGGAAGTGCGCCTCATAAAACTCCCTTTTTGTTTGTGGCGCCTTAAGCGCCATCGGGTGATTGACATTCGAGTGTTCACTTCCGCGGGCGAGCAAAGGCCCACTATTTAGGCCAAAGACCATTTCAATGTAATTGGCTAGGTCTGACGCAGCGGAATCAGTGGTGCTACAGCTGCTCAGCAGCTCAAGCGCCGGCATAGTAACTTTCGCGATGTTCCCGCACTCTAGTGCCCAAAGAGAAAAAACCCTTGAAGGCAAATAGGCATCGGGTATTTCATCAAGATAAGCCGAATCGATGCACAAGGAACAAATGTTAAAAAAGAGCCGGTAGATACTGTCCGAGTAACCGCCGCTTGTTGCGGAATCAAGCGATTGTTTGGCTGCCTTTCCGAGCTCACGGGTTATATTTGCCTTTTCGGCATGCCATTTGTCGAGGTTTTCGCCTGCGTCAATAATTCCCGAACATAGCGGAGGAAAACACGTGGCCGCTGTTTTAGAGTCTGAGGCTTTGAGGTATTGAGCTTCTTGAAGGTGTGCTTTTCGCTGTAGCGATAAAAAGATACGGTGTGGAACAGGCACTGTATGGGTGTCGCGATACTCGGTATACCAAGAGGACAGCTCGTTATAGAACTTTTCCAGATCAATTCTTAGCAACGCGTTTAACAGTTCTTTAACTGTCCAATGCTGCTCGAATTCCACCTCTTCAAATTCTTGATCCTTATTGGGGTTTAAAAGTGATGGTTGTTTACAACGGAGATATAAAGAGCTGTCTCTACCGAATCGAATGAAGCTAGCTCTAACGCGCCAGTTCAGAGTAATTAAATTGGCACCCAGCATATTTTTTAAACCTGCACAACTTTCAAAATCGAATAAACCTTGTGCTATTGTGCCACTTTGTCGTGTTCAATAGGTGTCGAGCAAGAAAGAAGTCCAAAGGAGGACGGAAAATGTTTAACGATACCCTGTTTGAACTGGTGAATTCCGCCAGGCGCGATGAACTCGAAGATCTCGTTTGCGAAGTTATGACCATCTGCGATGAGCTGAAGGCTTGCCTTTCCGATGCACGTGGGCTTGGCTATATTGAGGCCTGCGCTCGTCAAAGCGCTTGTGAGCTTATGCTCGACAACTGCCGTGAGGAGCTTGCCCGCTTGGGCTTTGAGCTTGAGTGGGGTGCTGAGGACTATCCGGTAGCCTCGCCGGTTCACCAGTTTGAATTTACGTGCATCCCATCGCGTGGTGTCGCTAGCGCCGAGTTCTCGAGCCGCGACGATCTTGATATCGCCTGCTAGCCCAATTTCTTCACGAACGGTCAAATTGACCTGCTGTTTTGCTGGGGCAATTAGATAACCCCTGTATTTGCATCAATCACCCCAAAACCCAATCGCCAGCCAATCGGGTCTCTCTGAAAGGAAGATCATGAACACTTCTATCCTAATTTCGTCCAGCGCCGTTGAGGCTGCACCCCGCACCGCCAAAGGCGAGGTCGTCAAGCTCGTGCAGGGCGCGCTGCTTGCTGCCGTTGCCGCGATTGCCATTGTCGGCATCGCCTCTGTCGCCGCCCCGCATTGCGTCTGGAAGGGCGAGGTCACGCTGTTCCTGAACGAGTCGTTCCACACCGCCTATCCCGTTCCTGCGATTGCGGAGTATGCGTCGGCGGCGCCCGGGTCCGATTGGGCGTCGCTGCTCGTGGCCGTGCTCATTGCGGCGTACCCTGCCTACCATGCCGTCTGGCGTGTCCGCGAGGGCTTTGGGCTCAGCTGCGAGGCACCGGTGTTCAGCAAGCGCGTGTCTCGCCTTCTCGCCGCGGTGAGCGCCTGTCTGCTGCTGTCAATGCCGTTCATGGGCTATGGGACGGCCTGGCTCATCAACGGCAGTGCGATGGGTGACCAGAGCCTTGTTGAGTCGGGGCACAATGTATGGGCCGTTTCCATCATGATCATGCTGGGCTGCGCCCCGATGTGCCTGTTCAAGTGGTTCCTTGCCAAGGGCCCCGGACGCAATTTCGGCAGCGGCTTTGCCGTCGAGCTGGTCCGCCTCGCCGACGTTCTGCTGAAGCGTGCGAGCTCGAACCTGGTGTTGTGCTACGTGGCCGAGCTGCTTGCCTGCCTGCTGGCGCTGGCCTTCATTGCCGTGGCCTATGTCGTCGTGAGCGTGGCCATCGCGCTTGCGTTCGCAGCCGTAGCCTTGGTGGTGTGCCTCGCCGGGATTCCCATTATCCTTGCTGCCTCGTGGCGTAGGTAGCGGGGCGACCATGCGAGTTCTTATCGCGGCATGAGAAAAACTTGCAAGAATCGCAAGTTCTTTTCACATGATGAGAAAAACTTGCAGATTGATGCGAGGGCGACAACTCTCCGCGTGAGCGCAGTTTCGATATTGCTTGTTAATGTGTCCGAACGATTGATTGGAGACAAAATGTATCCGGACTATGAGTACAACAACTATCCCATGAGCATTACGGATGATGACGGCCCGTTCCTGATCATGGAGGCGGAGCTGTCTGGCGACGTCGAGCTCAATGATGAGCTTAAGAAAGACGCCGGCTATAGGTATTCGTGTGCGACTGTTTCTGCGGCGATCGATCTTTGCAGGTCGATGACGGACGGCGATGCCGATCCTTGGTATGAAAGTTGGGAGAAGGCGGTTGAGCGTTATCCGCTCGAGAAATGCGAGGAAGCGACAACGCTGTATTGGATTGAGCCGACCGATCCGCACAAGGCGCTGTGCGCCTTCCATCCCCATCCCGATCTTGAGCAGTACGTGGCTGAGGCAATTGACGCCGTTGACACCTATCTGCTGGAGCGCGAGTACTGTCCCTTTACGATCAACCACTTAGATCTAAAGGATGTTGACGTCCTGCTCAGCGCTGCTTGGGGATTGGCTCGAGTCCTCAAAGATATTTGGGGAACTTGCGACCTTGATGTTATGGAAAAGATTGAGGATGCTACGTACAGTGCGCATATAACGGTTAGGGACCTGATCGCGGGCGAAGAGGCGGACAAAGCCAGCGCAAAGTCCGATGACAATTTCTAGCTGCTGCGCTGAATGGCGCGCCTGATTGGCAGGCTGTCGGAAAAGTCTGGACAGCCTGCCAACCTCAGCCGTTACATCGTCCCCTTACTCGCGGCGTAATGTTCTGCCTGCTTAAGGGCGTCCTCGTAGGCGCGCTGTTTTGCTTCGTACTCTTGCGCGCAGCGCTCCTGTTCTGCTTGCCCGGGAACAGGCACGGTCATGCTTCGCAGGTCTTTAGGAGATAGCTGCGCAAGCGAGTCTCCGTGTGAGGAGGCTAAGAGTTTCTGCTGTCCTTCATCGGATGACAGGTAGGCTAAGAAGAATCGTGCTAGTAGTTCATCTTTAAAGGATACGCAGAAGACGACATCGCAGGGGGCAATGAGCTTAGGGCATAACTGAGGTTTCTGAGGTGCCGGCTCGCGCTTCATGCTTCCCGGCACTACGAGAACCAGCTTAAATGGTGGCCCGAAGCGTGAGATCAGTATGCAGGTTTCATACTCGCCCAGCGGTTTGAGACGATAGAAAAGACCTGGATCCGTATCGCCCATATCGTAAATATCTGTGTCGGATACGTGCTCGGGTAGATCTTCGAAACCGATAACCGTTCCATCGACTAAGTGTTTAAGCGATAGGTAGTAGCAGTCAATTCGTCGGTCCGTTCTGCTAAGACCCATCTGTGGCATCTTTAAAAGGGTGCTACGGGGAATGCCGCGGCGTATGTCCGCTACGGTGCCAAAGCGAACGAAGGACTCCTCTGCAAAAGAGGCGCTTTTAGCACTGGGAAGTAAAGGCCAGATTTTTTCGGCACCCCGATCGCCGAGACGCCAATGCGTCACATCGGTTGTCTTGGCGTAAGCATAACTAATCGAGTCTTGGATCTGATGCATGAGCTCGCTTGTCATGGGCTTGTTGTCAAATGACCGCCCATCAAAGAGGAAATATGGCTCGTTGGGTTTACGGTCGCTCAGAAATAGTAAGGCATAGCCATCGCTATTGGCGGCGATCGTATTGGGAAGTAACACTATCGCTGTCAATAGTCCAAGCTGGCAGAGCAGGCGGCGCCCGTCTGCGGCGCGTGCCAGGTTGAGCAATCGGTTGGAGACTTGTACGGCCGCAATGGAATCCGGGCGTTCACATGCAAGGGAAGCAGCGAGAAAAACGTAATACCATTCGCTGACCGAAAGCGGGCTTGGTACATCGACAAGTGTTTGCAGTTGACGGGCCCTCAACATAAGGAAATCCTGAACATGCTCATCTGCAATTTCGAGCGAGGGCTCAAATTGAGTGAGGGGGATTTGCTCGGGGGGTCTGCAGTAGATGAGCGTGGGCTCATCGGTACGGGGCACGGCACCCGATTCTGGCGTTGAGGCAAAGACATCGGCTTTGGTAAATGTAAAAGACGGATCAGCGGATGTGCCGCGAGTTCTAAAGTCGGTGCCTTCGGGGTCCTTAAGGTCGATGCCCCAGATAGACCATGCGGGTCCATTCGCATAATCTTGGGCAAACTCAAAATCTCGGCAGCACAGCTCGATAAGCGTATGAGCTTTTGGCGTTGGCTGGAGTTTTGAGATCATAAAGGAAACCAGGTTTGCAAGAAATGCGCTGCTATGAGGCTCTGGCTCCTGATTGTAGGCATGATAAAGGCCTAACTTTGCTTGTTCTGCGCGAGACAGAAGCACGATTGCCTCCTCGGACATGCGTTGTGCGATATGGAGTGCGCCGTTGTTGGCAATGGCACGACGCGGTCAATTCATATTATCAGCCCAACTCCGATTAATTTGAAATTGAGTGTTTATAGCTTAACCCGCGGGGGTATCAACTGCGTTAAGCTTTTAGAAAAAAAATTCTAAAAATGAACGGGCTTTGGACCAATATTTCATCAGCAATGAAAGGACAGCTAATGAACGGATACGACATGTACAGAATCGAGCCGGACGCCCCCAAGAAGCCAACGGCGATGAATATTTTCGGCATGATTCTGCAAACCGTCTTTGCGGTTGTACTCTACGTGGTCGCCATCGACATGATGTGCTTGCTGACGACGTGGCTCGGCGGGTTTATGTTCGAGATTAGCGAGAGCAACACGGTGATCCCGCTCCATTCATGGCGCCTGGTGGCGTTTAGGGTGTACTGGGTTGTGCTGGGCGCGGCGTTTGTTGCGGCGCTTGCCCACAAATGGATCGTGCTGTTAACGGGAGGGCGCGAATCCGACATGTGCGAGCTGCTCGGTGCAATCGAGAGCGCGGGCGCATTTGCATCCGTCGTCTGCGCGATCGTCTGTTTGCTGGGCTATACCGCGGCATTTGATTGGTGGGCTGGCGTCACCGGAAAGATGGCTTCGGATTCCCGTGCAAATGATTACCTGCTTTGGGCGGTTGTCTTAACCATCGGAACGATTGTCGAGTGGCGAATTGCCGAAGGGGTCCTTAACGCTCTATTTCCCGATGAGCACAAGTTCCACGGGCTTCGCTTTGCATCCGCCTGCGTGGTTACTCCTCTGCTTGCGCTTGTACCCACCACGCTGGTCATCATCGTGTGCGCGCTGGTGGTGGGCCTTTTTGCCGGGATTCTGTTTGCATCGCTTGCGATCCCCGTGGTTATCACGGTTATTGGCATTGCCATCGCTATGAGTCGCTAACCCACAACGCAATCCAAATATCTCGCATAAAGAAAGGAACGACCATGCCGGTATTCTCTAACGCTCAAAAGCTTCTGCTGCTTGCCGTACTTACCGCTCTTATGGCTGGTGCCCTGATGTACGAAGTGTTGCATCCCACACTGTTTCCGCTGCTCAAGCAGGGCATTTTGCAGCTGCTCTACCACATTCCGGTCTTTACCCAGCCGGGCAACGTGATCTATCTGGAGTCGGCGACATCGCTGGCACTGTAGTGGTTTAAGGGCTCGGCCCACATCGAAGGAAAGAAAACCAATATGGAAAGGAAGGCGCCCATGATTCAGAAGCAGTATCGAAACATCGATCGCTACCAGGACTTGCTCAATCGAATTGCGCCTACGCGTCTGGTGGAGCAGACGCGTCAGAGTGTTATTGGCCACGAAGGAAGCTTGGAGGCCTTTGTGACGGCGCTGAGCTTTGAGGTCAACCGCTGCGTGATGTTGGCACACGGCGCCGACCCGCGCGACGTTCTTTCGCCCGCTGCCATTTTGGTGATGGGTTCCACCGGCACGGGAAAAACCCACACCATCAAGGCCGTGGCAGATGCCGCGGGGCTCAAACTGTTCGTGTTCGATGTCTCCACCATGACGGGCGAGGGCTGGCGCGGTGCCAGCATGAGCAACTGCCTGTCGCAGGTCGCGGACTATCAGGCTGCCAATCCCGGCGAAATTTGCTTGGTGCTCTTTGACGAGTTTGACAAGACGGTTCGTGCCGAGCCCGATGGGGGCGAAGTTGCATCGAGCTTTAGTCCATCGCAGTCGTTCCTTAAGCTCTTGGAAGGCGGGGAGATGCCGTTTGAATGTGATACCTCCAAGAGTGCGGCTATTAAGACGCTCAACCTCGATCAGGTTGTTTGCATTTTGGGCGGCGCCTTTATGGGCTTGGATGCTCTGGTGCGCAAGCGCCTGAGTGACAAGTCTGGCACCACGGTCGGCTTCGGATCCTCGTATGCCGCCGTGCGCACCGCCGCAAAATCGGCAAACGAGCTGCGAGACAGTGCGACCATCGAGGATGTTGAGACTTGGGGTATTATGTCCGAGCTGTGCGGGCGCATTGGCTCGGTGATTAACTTTAACGCCTTGAGCGTGGACGATCTGGTCCAGATTGCGTATGAACAGTACCTGCCCAAGTACAACAACATGATGGGAAATGGCGCCAAGATGGAGCTGATGGCAGATGCTGCTCGCCTTGCGGCGAAGCGCGCGGTTAAGGAAGGTGCCGGCGCGCGCGGCATGCTCCGTCAGCTGCGTCCCCTTATGATGTACGCCTGGAGGGACATGCGGGAAGATACCTATATTTCCCGTGCGACCTTGGTCGTGAGCGATGGGGAACTTGCGGTTGCGTACGAGCGCTCTCATGAGCCGCGGGGCTTTTTGCAGGAAGAGATGGGGGAGAATTCGCCCTTTCTGAACGGGAGGGAGATTGAAGCCCTGACGCTGGTGAACAACTGGATGGAGCATGAGGACGAGGACGAGCATAAGCCGTATCAGCCTGAGTTTGCTTGGCTGGCGGATTTGGTGGACGGCTCGGCGCTCGACAAGATCGTGCAGGGCGGCAAGGCATTCGATCTTGCTGGGGTGTTGTTGCGCGGCGTTCCGTTTGATGGGCCGGAGCGCATTGCCGCCCACGAGCTGCTTAAGGCGTGCGCCTGCTACAACGACGTGCTCTATGCCGATCAGGACAAGTATCGCAACCTTGCCCAGGTGCTTATGCTCACCAAATTGGTGTACAAAAAATCGCCCGATTGCTTGCTGAGCCCGCTCGATGTGGTTATGAACGGCACGACTACGGGCAACGGTTTTCAGGGTCTTGGCGAGTGGGTCGATGCCATGAGCAGGTCCGAAAAGCCTTCGTTGGAAAAGTGGCAGTACCTGGCGGCCGGGGAGGCCCTGCGGATTTACGACCACTTTAGCAAACGCCCCGACCAGGTTAAGGAGCTTGCCGCCAAGGCGTCCCTGATGCGTGTCGCCCTTGCAGTGATGGACGTTGAGGAGCGTGAGACATTGGAGTGCGATCTTGAGAAACTGCTCGCCTCGTGCGAGTAATCGCCGACCGTCTCTCTTTCCTCTCTTTCCTTTTCTCGGACGGCATGGATGCCGCTCAACCGCCCTGCGTGAGTTTTTGTCCGCACGGGATGGTATTCAACACATGCAACAACTAAATCGGAGGTTTGACCATGGCTACGTGGGAACTGAACTGTCAATCGAATCCGTCGTCTGCGAGCGACAAGGAACTTGCCCCCTATCTTGCGCGCCAAAAGGCGATGCGCGAGTTTTTTGAGCGTGCGCTGTTTGTCCCCCAGGACCAGAACGACGCTAAGGATCAGGACAACAACGGCCTGTACTTTTTGGGTGCCACGACGGGCTCGGGCAAAAACTACACGGCCGAACAGGTCACGGCCGGCCTGATTGCCGGTGGCTGGGATGAGTCGGGCTGTTTTAACAAGTGTCCCGGCCGCCGTACCTTGGTGTTTGTTGTTCCGGGTAAAGACAATCGCGACAACTATGTTGCAAGCGTGCGCGAATTGTTGGTTGAGCGGGGCATGAGTTCCGATGAAGCGGTACGCATGGTGTTTGATCTTCCGCGAGCGGGCGAGAACATCAAAAACTGGATCGAGGCCAGGTTTGACAAGGGCAGCATAAAGCCGCGCGATATTCCTTGTCCCTTTGGGGCGAAGGACGAGGTCGTTCTTCGCGACATTATGCACGCGTGGAACAGCGCGATGGAGATCGCAGATGATCTTTTGGGCATTTTGGATAAGAAGGAACGCCTGGGAAGCGTTGTCGACCGCCTGACTCCAGGGCTGTGGGATAAGCTGGCGTTGGCAGACGCGAGCTTGCGTCGAGCGGTGAGCCGTGGACGCCAGAGCATCACGCGTGGCTTTGAGGAGATTCCCCGGATTTGGCCCTCGGCATTGCTCAACGATAAGCGCACGCCGCATGTAATTGCATGCACGCCGCAAAAGCTCGTCAATAGAATCGATACGGTGACAGGCGCGGGTGTCGTGTTCTTTAATGCATCGGTTGCCGATGAGTGTCTGTTTGTCTTTGACGAGATCGACCATGCGAAGGCCGACATGCTGTCGATGCTAGCGGCGGACCATATGAAATTCCAGCCCGATGAGATGCTGCGCATCCTTGACCGTCATTTTAATGGTGGCGTGGTGGATCCTTTGCTGCTGGGAAATCGAGGCCAGTGGATGGCGGTCTATACGCACGCCTCGACCTCGGGCGAGCACGAGGGGTCAAACGCGGCAATGGGCAAGGTTTCGCGAGCGAGCGTCGAGGAGACTGCCGAAGAGATTGCCAAGGGTGCCCAGCGTATTCAAAAGATGATCACTGCGTGTATTCAGGATATGGAGCTGCAGCAGCCTTTTGCCCTGTCTGACGAGGCGAAAGACGAGCAGCTTGCCGGTCGTCGTCTGTTTGGCAACGACGATGTCTCGGTGGGCGATGGCCTGTCGAAACCTTTGCGCTATGAGCTCGATGCTCGCCGCAACCGCAATGTGATTACGTCATGTGGGACGGACGAGCAGCAGACCGTCAACAAGGCGGTGCGCCGTGCGCGCGGCCTCGTTAGGATGGTAGTGGGCCATCTTGCCCGCTGCGCCACGCTTATGGACAGGCTGTACTACGGCAGCATTTCGTACAAGGACGATCTTTCGCGCAAGAATATCATCGATGCCCTGGGCATTAGGAACGACCAGACCAACGAGAAATACTTCTGGAATTCGCTGATGCTGGCGCTGTTCTTTAAGGATCGCAAGAACGACGAGATCGATGCCGTTGACGATTCGATGTACGCGCGCGGTGTTAACTACCTGGTGATGGAAACGACCATCGACCATATGTTAACCACGTACCTGACCAATCATGGCATTGAGCGCATGCCCGAGGCGTATCTTGCGTCCATTGCCGCCAAGGCTCCCTGCGTGTGCATGAGCGCTACCTGGAATGCGCCGACCATTAAGAACTTTGACCTTGATTACCTGGACGAAGTGCACGGCGTGGTTCGTAAGGATGCTTGGATCGACGAGCTGAACCAAGAGATCGTGCGACAGACCAAGCTATTCAACAAACAGGCGGCAACGGTGTATGACGTCGACGTCGTTTGGGTTGACGAGTCCAAGAAGCTTGCCGGCATGGCGGCCGTGGCCGGCGGCGCCTATGGAGGCGGTATCGTGTCGCCCGACGAGGTGTACGAGCGTGCGATGGAATTCTTTGACCAGATTGGCGTGAGCGAAGGGCTTGCGGTGTGCCTTCGCCGAAAGATTGCCGACAGGGTGACCACGAGCGATGCCGAAAGCATCGAGTTTGAACTCAAGCGTCTGAGCAAGACGCTCGTTGCCGTGAGCGCCTGGGCGCGTGGCGTGGCGCGCAGTGAGCAGCAGGCGGGAGCCATCTTTACGACACGACACATGGGAAACCATGGCGACTTTAATAGTTTGGCACTGGATCTTGCCCGAGAAATCGTTGCCGAACTGGTGATTAGGAACGTTAAGCACCCCGAGGCGTCGTACGAGAAGTCGCTCGAGGAGGCCAAGGATATGGTTCCGTGCTTTAATGCCTCCGGCTGGGAGGAGGGCTGGCGCGCCGCTCAGGAACGTCTGAAGAATGGCGAGCCGACCCTGATGTTTATCAACCTTGCCGCTGGTGGCTTTTCCAAGAATCTTAAATACGAGGTGCCGGAGAGCCTGCGCGACGCGGTGCGCCAGGTCGATTGTGGTTTTGACAACGCTGAGCGACACCCCAAGATGGACCTCGATTTTTTGTACGTGGAGTCGCCTACGAGCCGTTTGACCTGGGGAGTCGATATGAGCTCAAAGAAGTTTGACCAGCAGGCACTGCTTGGCGTGGTCGAACAGGAGGAGCTCGTGGCGCGCGGCGAGATTCCGTTTATCCAGAAGCGCCATCGCGTGCGCACGGTACTGGCGGGCGTCGGTGGAAAACTGCCGGTGCGCGACACCCTCTCTTACCAGGTCGAAGGCGCTCGCATCGTGACGCAGGCCGTGGGTCGCTTGATGCGTACGAGCGTAAAGATGCCGCACGTGCAGGTGATGCTCGATCGCGAAATCGCCGCCGATTGCGATTTTTCGTTCTTGCACGATTTGCCGATGGGCTACGAGCTGGAGCAGGTGGTTGGCGCCTGCGCGGCCGTCAACAATCACATGGCGGACAAGAAGCAACACGCTGCCAGCAAGCAGCAGAACCTCGCTGCCTTTAGGAACAACCTGGCAAAAGAGAAGCACGAAAAGCTGGCGTGGAAGGTCACCTCGCTCGATGCGCGCGAGGAAGACCTGGCCGCCTTCGATGACGAACGCGACTTTTATCTGCATCATTTTTGCCTGCCGTGGGAGGATCTCGCTAGCTATCCTGCGCGCAAAAGCACCGCACTGCACATGCCGTTCGCCGCGAGTGGCTATGCGTATGCGCAGGGCGGAGCGTGTAAAGTGCCGCATTTTGAGTTTCCCAGCTATGAGGGTGAACCTGTCGAGCAGATTGCTGCCCGCCTGGAGGAGCGCTGCCACTACGACGAGGGATTAAAGGGCGCGAAGGTTCGCCAGGTAAGCCAGGCGGCGGCCTGCGTGCCCGAGCTGCTGTCGATTCAGGAGGTGCGCGAGCGTTGGTCGCACGACGGGGTGCCTGCGATGCCGCAGCCGGCGGCGACGGCACACATGACGCCCTATATGTTCCAGGCGGTGTACCTGGGAGAACTGGGAGAGTCTGCCGGTAGGGCTATCTTCGAGGCGTATTACGATGGCCGGTATTCGCTTGCTCGTGGTGATGCGGCTCATGCCGAGACAGGCGGCGATTTTGAGGTGCTCGATGCCGCCGGTAACAAGACCGGCGTGTGGATCGATTTTAAGCACTATCGCATCGGCGCCTACGAGGCCTACAGGCGCTCCGGCGGCGAGACTACGGATGCCGAGCGCTTTAAGGCAAAGGCTCAAAAAGTTGGGGCGAAGCGCCTGTTGATCGTCAATGTTTTGGCCGATGAAGCGGCGCTGGAGCTCCGTCAAAAGCCGATCGATGGCGAGGGGATGGTGTTCTCCTTCCCCTATATGGCAGCTGATGGAGCAATCAGTTTGGAGATGATGGAGGCGATCGGTCGTGCAATCGAAGCATAGCCAGCCGTGTGGCTTGGGAGACATCGCTGTGTCCGAGCTCGTATTGCAGCTCGATGCCGCGGCTGCCGAGAAGCGCTACTCGGTCTTTTGGTGCAACGTCGGCGATGCGGACAAGCATGCCGTGGCAAACTTTATGGCCGATGTGTGCCAGACAGGTAAGGTCGTCGCGCTTACGCAGCTCGAGGACAACCGCGTCTTTCTGATGGTCAAGGCGGGCGCGCAGACGGGTGACCTGAGCGCTTCGCTCGACCATGAGCAAATGGTTCCGATTAAAACTCATTGGAACGAGCTGGATGATTACATCGCATTGCGTCTGCTGTTCAACTCGTGCTCGCAATTTGAGGGGATCGAGGACGAGATTCCCAATGATACGGGGCACTTGTATGTTGTAAGCGCCAAGGGTGCTCGCCGCGACGCCATTGAGGAAGCTGGAACGGGCCCTGCCAAGATTGAGACGGTCGAGACCGTTATCAACGAGGATTGCACCTTCGAACTTAAGATCCGAACGTTTACCAAGCGACGGGTGCTCATCGGTCGTGCGGCAGGCGACAAGAAGGAGCTCGAGAAGATTAACAGCCAGGTTGGTTACAGGCTGTCGCCCGTGGCTTCGGTGGTGCTGGCTCACGGACAACGTGACGAGTACATCCTGCGCCGCGCCAAGGGCGATAAGCCGTCCAAGCGCCGTGATCTTACGTTTTCGGCCCAAGCGGAAAAGGTCGCCTATACCAAGAAGGGCATCCTGTACCGAGAGCTGCAGATTCTTGAGCGTCGGTACAGCGATTTTGCCCAGGTGTCGCTCAGAGAGTATCCGCGTAAGAGCTTCTACGAGGTTTTGAAAAGCGAGCAATATGCCCGCGTGGTTGCGGAACGTTCGGTGGGGCAGCGGGTCGTGGTGTCGTTTGCGCGCAAAGGGCTTGCCGGGGTCGCGCGCAAACTCGCCGATCGACTCAGCGATACCTCCTGGGATGTGCGCGCGTCGTATGACGGCGGAGTTGTTGATCCGTTGGCTTGGAATCTGGTTGTTGTGCCTAACGAGGTTGCCGAGAACGATGGCTATGCCCTGCACGCTGGGGTGGTGGAACAGCATGTGACGCCGGATGTGTGCGAGCCGCTGTTTAAGGCGGCGTCGAATGCAAAGGTGCGCGGCGCACAGGAGGGGATCCTGGGGGCCATGCTCAAAGAGCTGCTGGTTAAGCAAGATGTTGCCGACGGACGAGTGAGGGCGTTTGACCTTGGCTCTTTTGGCGTTGGGTCGGTGACGGTCTGCGGCGTGGCCAATGTTGCGCGCAAGGAGAAGGATAAGGTTGAGCTGGATGAGCGCCTTGCGACGTTGACGATCGGTGCGGACGGGGCCATGGACTACGCCTCACATCCGATCGAGGACGGTCCCGTGGACGAGATGGAGCTTGAGCTGCTGACGGCCGAGGGTAAGCTCGACAAGGACGCCTATATCTTTGACGTGCGGGCGGGCGGACGCGCTATGCTCGCACGCGTGCGGGATACGGGCTTGACGACCTTCTCTAGCGACTTCGTGAACTTGGTGCGCGATTACCAGCTTACGGGTAAGGCGGGTCGTAAGAAGGAGTTTTTCGAGAGTTACAACTCGCCCTATTACGGCATTGGAACGTTCGAACGCGCAGGGATGACCTGCTACTTTGTCGGCGTCAACAACGGCACCAAAGAGGATGTGGCAACGGCGATCCATGTACGCTCGATTGAGGTGCTCGAAGGTGATGATCTGTCCGAGCTGCTGGTTCAGCTGGTCAATGTGGGGCTTTCGCGCTACGGAGCTCCCTCCAGGTGGCCGATTCCGGTCAAGTATCTCAACGAGTGCGCTGCGCGTGAGGGCGCGGTGGGGGATGTCGGTGGCGGCAAGTGATGGTGTCGCGCAATTATCGCTCCTAGAACTTTTTGAAATTATGCTTGCATTGTAAAAGGGGAGAACATATACTGCAGCCATAGCACATCAGATGGGGTCTCAAAAAGAGACCAAGCAAATGAGTTTTCAGTTTATGTTGAGAGGTACTTGAGCATGACCAGCAGAATTTTCCCCCTTTACAACGACAATACCGACCATATCGATCTCAATACCATCTGCGGTTACAGTATTTGTTCTAAGGCCGAGAACTACATGTTTGCTCAAGATGATTCAGAGCTTAGCTCCGAAGATTATGAGTACATGAATGATATTGAGCGCGAGCGGGAGTATGAGCTCGGCATCCGCTGATGGATGTGGGCTTGTCTCCAACTCCTCCGATTTAATTACCCCGTTATCACCTCTTTTTAGCGGGGCAAGTTAGATCGACTATCTGTGTCAAACAACGGCTCACCGTGGGAAGGAATCGGCAATGAGCAAGAACATGAACAAGGACATGAACGGCAAGGCCTTGGGTAAGGCCAGGGCGGCTGGGCGCGTGGCGACGGTTGCTGCGGCGACGATTGCCATGACGGGCGGCTCGCTGCTGTCGCCTCTGACCGCGGCGGCGCAGGGTGCGGATGGCATTGGCGCCGCGGGCGCAACGGCTGCGGTGATGTCGCCGCTGACGAGCGCTGCGGCCGCCGGTACTGGCGCGGGTGCCGTGTCTGCAGCGCAAAAGGTCGCCGACCTGCAGGCTGCAGTTGATGCGGCGCGCGCTAAAGCTGCTACCGCCAAGGCCGATCTGGAAGCGGCTGCCGCTCCCTACGATGCTGCCGCCGTCAACCAGCAGCAGGCGCGGGGCGCCTATGACGCGGCCCGCGGTGCGAGCGATAGCGCGGCCTCCGCTGCTTCGGCCGAGCTGGAAAAGCAGCTGGGCGCTGCGCAGGACAAGGCCGATCAGGATGTCAAGGCGTTTGAGGACGCTCAGGCTGCGCTCGATGCTGCCAAGAAGGAGCTGGCGGACAAGGATGAAGCCCTGACTGCTGCCCAGAGGGCATCCCGTGATGCCCAGTCTGCGCTTGAGGCCGCACAGGCTGCTGCATCCGATGCTACGCCCGAGGCTGTAGCTGCCGCCCAGGCTGCCGCAGGGCAGGCTGCGAGTGACCTGGAACAGGCGAAGCAGCAGGTCGTTGATGCGCAGGCCAAGCTCTCGGATGCTCAAGACGCTGCCACTGCCGCCGCTGCCAAGCAGCAGGACGCGCAGGGCAAGCTTTCGGCAGCTCAGCAGGCAAAGGCCGCGGCAGATGCGGACGTGGATGCCGCGCAGACGAGCTATGACGCGGCCAAGGCCGATCTGGATCGAGCCGAGCAGGGCGCCGCGGGCCCGGAGTACGAGGCCGCCAAGGCAAAGGTGGCTGCTGCGTCCGAAGCGCTGACGGCCGCCAAGGCCGCGCAGTCGAAGTGCGAGAGCGAGCTTGCTGCCGCTGAGCAGGACGTTGCCGCCGCCGAGGGCGAGGTTCAGACTGCTCAGCAGGCAGTTGCCGATCAGCAGCAGGCCGCTGCCGATGCCCAGTCAAAGCTGGATGCCGCCGCTGCTGCCAAGACCGCTGCCGACGCCGCTCTTGACCAGGCCAAGACCGATCATGCCAGTGCGCTCACGGAGCTGGCCGATGCCCAGGCCAAGCTTTCGGCGGCCAAGGACGAGAAAGACGCTGCCGACAAGGCGCTCGATCAGGCGAAGGCCCAAAAGCAGCAGGCCGACCAGGCTGTGGCTCAGGCCCAGGCAAAGCTCGATGCCGCTCAGGCAACGGCGAATGCATCGGCGGAGAACTACCGCCAGGGTGCCATCGCATTCTTTAAGAGTGTGGGTGCCGACGATGCGGCGGATATCATCCTCAACTGCAAACTCGCTGGCTACAACAAGGTGGGCGAGGAAGTCGACGCGACGAGCCTGACCAATATGAAGCAGGCGGTTGTGTGGCTCAAAGCGTGCAACGAGTATCGCGCAAGCGTTGGCCTAGGCGAGCTCAAGGTGACATATGCCATGATGGCGACCGCCATCGCCGACGCGAACTTCTCCGATACGAAGGTCGCGCACGCTCAGCAGTTTAACGTGGGCGAGAATGTGGCGTGGAACTACGGAAGCAATCCGTTTAAGCAGTGGGTCGATCAGGAGAAGGCCATCTTTGATGCTGCCGACGCCTCGCTGGGCGCGTCGGGCCTTACGGGAAAGGCCGCTTACGATTTCTATACAGCGCATAGCTCCCAGATTGATAACTACGCCGCACTGCACGGTGGACCAAACCCTTCGGTCGGACATTACATCAACGTGATCAACCCCGATTACACCGTGACGGGCATGGGCGTTTGCACGCGAGGGACGCTGTACGGGAGTACACAGGCGCAAACATTTGTATATTCTGGTCAATGGTATAAGCCGTATAACCTCAATCCGATGACGGTTGCAGAGTATGAGGCTGCGTTGAATGCATGGTGTGACTCGTTGGCAAATCCCGAGCAGGGCGTGGATGCGGCACGCAAGGAGCTTGCTGTGGCGCAGGGCGTTGCCGACGATGCCGGCAGCAAGGTGAGTGCAGCATCGCAGGCCGTTGCAGCAAAGCAAACCCAGGTTGAGCGCGCTGCCGCTAACGTTGATGTCGCGGCAACCAAGGCCTCGGAGGCCCAGGCTGCCGTGGCGCAAAAGCAGGCTGCAGCTGACGCCGCCGCGCGTGCCGTCAGCGATGCCCGCGCCGATTTGAGCGCTGCCAACGCCGCTGTTGCGGCAGCGCAGGACGCCGTGGCCGCCAAGTCTGGCGAGCTCGACATTGCCAAGGGCAAGGTGGCTGCTGCCAAGCGCGCACTGGACGCCGCTCGTGCCGGTGTTGGCGACAAACGGGATGCACTTGCCGCGGCCCAGGATGAGCTAGCGGCGTACTCAGCCGATATCGCCGCTGCTCAGCGTGCGTTTGATGCGGCGTCGTCTGCACTCGAAAGCGCGCGTGCCAATCAGCGCGAGGCGGAGGCCGAACTTCTTGCCACCCAAGGCGATGCCGATCAGGCAGGCATCGATGCTGCTGCCACTCAGGTGGAGCTCGATATGGCGCAGCGGGCTGCAAGCGATGCCGACGCCGTCGTGGCAACGGCTCAGGCAAAATCTGATGCAGCTGCCGCCCGCGCCTCTCAGCTTAAGAATGCCGCCGCAGCACTTGCCAAGGCCACTGGGGACAAAGCGACTGCCGATGCCGCGCTCGATGCAGCGGCGATGGCCGTGAGCGATGCCGAGTATGACGTGGTGGAGGCTGACGATGCCGTGGTGGATGCGACTGTCGCGCGCGACGCCTCTGCCGCCGCGGTTGCCCGCCTGCGCAGAATCAATATTGCCGAAGCCATTGTCAACGGCAGCACTGACGATGCGGACGAGGTACTTAACGCCAAGATCGCTGCGGCCCACGATGCCGCCGAGCGTGCCGCGACCGCCAAGGCCGAACTCGATGACGCCGTGGCTGCGACGGATGCCGTGGCGCCGGCATACTTGGAGGCGCTCGCCAACTACACCGCCGCCAAGGTCGAGCTCGACCAGGCTATTGCCGAGCTTAACGCCGAGATCGCTCGCCAAGAGGCCGCCGACCGCGGAAACGGCGAGCAGACCCAGCCCGTCACGCAAGTGACGTACCAGGCCAAGCATGCGGAGGCAAAGACCGAGGCCACGACTTGGCAGACGGCGATGCCCGCCACGGGCGATGCGTCCGAGCTGCTGGGTGAGACCTTCGTGATCGGCGGCACGGTCCTGGTGGCCGCCGGCGTATTCCTGTCCGATAAGCGCCGCCAGCTGATCCGTTAGGGACAGGGAAGCGCGCTGTTTTTGGCGCGCACCGCAGGGGCATGGGCTCTGCGGCGCGCGCCGCCTTTTTCTTCAAGATTGATTAAGGAGGGATATATGCAAATAAGAGGAGAGGCCGCGATCGCCTGCGGATTCATGGCGGGTCTGGCAACGGGGTTGCTGTTCGATGGATGTTTCGACAGCTATATCAATCGATTCTGCGATTTTGGTTTTTCGAGAGGCAAGCCTTGGAAAACAGCGCCAGCTCGTCAAGAGGTGGCTGCGCCCATCGAGCCCCGCAGCGTGGATACCTCAAAAATCAAGGTAATCGTCACTAAGAACGGCAAGATTTACCACCGTTCTACGGGGTGCAAAAGCCTTCCTCAAAACGCCATTAAAACAAGCGTACCATTAGCGGCTGCACTCAAGCGAGGCAAGACGCCCTGCCCAACATGCTGCCCGCCAACAGTGTGCTCGATCTAGTTTTTTGGGTGTTTGATCCGTTTGGATGGAAGAACGAAGGGTAAGCCCTAAGGGATACAGATGCCGGCCCGGCCTGCAATTTCTTCCATTGATTTGTCCAGAGTCGCACAGCACGGAGGTGTTGTTTGATGTCTATTTTCGTTACCGGAGACGTTCACGGTGTTGCCGAGTATGGGGCGAGTCGCTTCTCGTCGCGCGTTTGGCCATTGGGTCGAACGCTGACGCGCGATGACGTTGTCATCGTTGCCGGCGACTTTGGCTTTATATGGAGCGGCTCGAACACCGACAAATACTGGCTCGACTGGTTTGAGTCCAAGCCCTGGACCACGTGTTTTGTCGACGGCAATCACGAGAACCATCATCTGCTGGCGGGGCTGCCAATGCGTGAGTGGAACGGGGGCCTCGTTCACGAGGTTCGCCCGCACGTGCTGCACCTGATGCGCGGCGAGGTGTTCGACATCACGGGGACCACGGTGCTCGCCATGGGTGGCGCCGCGAGCCATGACAAACAGTGGCGTCAGGAGGGAAAGACGTGGTGGCCCGAGGAGATGCCGAGTGAGCGCGAGATCAAACACTGTCGCGCCTCGCTCGATCGCGCGGGCTGGAAGGTCGACTATGTTGTGACGCACGAGGCGCCGGTCGATTTGGCTGACGAGCTGTGCATGGAGTGCAATCGCGAGTTCTACGACGATTCGCTGCAGGCCTTTTTGGGCGAGCTCGACGGGCGGCTCGACTACCGCACCTGGTTCTTTGGCCATTACCATGACGATGAATGGCGCGATGACAAGCATCGCCTTATCTACCAAGATATCGTGCCGATCGAAGCGCGATGTGCCGATGGGCAGGATGAGACGGCGAGTGACTATTTTGAGCAAGAGCGTTAGGAGGTCCCCATGATCTGGTTTACCAGCGATACCCACTTTGGGCACGAGAACATGCTGCGGCTCGCCGACAGGCCTTGGTCGACTGTTGGGCAGATGAACGATGCCATGGTCGCTAGCATTAATAGCAAGGTCGCTGCGGATGACGAGCTTTACATTTTGGGTGACTTCAGCTTTAAGATGACGGTCCAAGATGCCTACGAGTTGCGCAAAAGCATTGCATGCAAGCGCATCCATCTGCTGCCCGGCAACCACGATAAAGACTGGACGCAGCCTGCGGTGGCGGATGCTTTTATCGTCGAGCCGCCCATTTGCGTGCTCAAGATCGACCGTCAGAAAATCGTGCTGAGCCACTATCCCATGGTCGACTGGCAGGGTATGTCGCACGGCGGCTGGCATTTGCACGGGCATATCCACAGCTGTGGCGACGCGTATAACAAGTTCAACCTTCGGCAGGGGCTGCTGCGCTACGACGTGGGCGTGGACGCCAACGGCTACGCCCCGGTGAGCCTGGAGGAGCTCAAGTCGTGGTTTGCACAGGTAGACGAGCCGGTGTGTTGCGTTAAGTGGCCGTGGTGGGTCAACGCCACGGGCGACGAGCAGGTCGAGCGCGATCTCGAAACCTATAAGAGGGAAGTGGTGATCCGATGACGGTCTATGTGACGGGCGACGTCCATGGCGGCGCTGACATGCAAAAGCTGCGCGATTGGGATCTTGGGGAAAGCCTGACGAGCGACGACTATCTCATCATTGCCGGCGACTTTGGCCTTCCGTGGGATTTCTCTGCCGAGGAGTGCGCCGACATCGCTTGGCTGGAGTCGCGCCCCTATACCGTGCTGTTCGTCGACGGCAACCACGAACGTTTCGACCACTGGGCGGAGCGACCCATGGAGTTGTGGCACGGTGGGCTGACACAGCGCCTGTCGGATACCTCCCCCATACGGCGCCTGACGCGTGGCGACGTTTTTGAACTCGACGGCTCAACGGTCTTTACCATGGGCGGCGCCACGAGCGTGGACAAGGAATACCGCATTCCGTATTCCAGCTGGTGGCCGCAGGAGCTGCCGGACGAGCGCAACTTTGAGGAGGCACGGACGAAGCTCGACGGCGTGGGCTGGAAGGTCGACTACGTGGTCACCCACACCTGCTCTACGCGCATGCTTTCGCCCACGCTTTATCCGGCGCCCGGCTGGAATTGCCCCGCCGTTGATCGGCTTACGGCGTTTTTCGATGAGCTGGAGGACCGCTTGGACTACAAGCGCTGGTACTACGGGCATTTTCATCGGGATGCCAACCCGGCCGAGCGCCATACCGTGCTCTACGACTGCATCGTTCGCCTGGGCGACGAACTCCAGCCCTGGGATGTTGCGTAGGGGTGGGGTGCCTGATTACTCAGCCGTTACGGTAATGTTCTCCCTGTGCTTGCGGATAACATCCCAGCTAAAATGCTCGACCAGCTGCTCGGCAGAGCGCGGCGTGGTGCCCGGCGCGATGCCTGTTTGTCCGGCGAGCCAACCCAGCAGCGCTTCGGGCGTGCCAAAGCGGGCGCGGAGTTCGCCCAGGTCCAGATCGCGGTCTCGTTTGGAAAGGCGGCGGCCGTCCGGTGCCATGAGCAGCGGAATATGTGCGTAGTGCGGCGTGGGCAGTCCCAACAGGTGCTGCAGATAGATCTGGCGCGGCGTGGACCCCAGCAGGTCGCATCCGCGCACGACCTCGGTGACGCCCATGGCAGCGTCGTCGACCACCACGGCTAGCTGATAGGCAAACACGCCGTCGCTGCGGCGCACCAAAAAGTCGCCGCACTCGGTGGCGAGTGCTTCGCATTGGGCGCCGTACGTGCGATCCACAAATTCGATCACGTCGTCTGCGAGGTCGTCGACGGTGGGCACGCGCAGACGTGTGGCCGGCGCGCGCAGGGCGCTGCGGCGGGCCACCTCCTCGGCCGAAAGACTTCGGCAGGCGCCACGGTAGATGGGCGTGCCGTCGCTCGCGTGCGGTGCACTCGCGGCGTGGAGCTCGGCGCGTGTGCAAAAGCAGGGATAGGTGAGGCCGGCGTCTTTCAGCCGGCGCAAGGCGCCCTCGTACAGGTCCAGGCGGTCGTGCTGGTAGTAGGGGCCTTCGTCCCACTCCAGCCCCAGCCAGGCCAGGTCGTCAATCAATTGAGCGGCAAGTTCGGGGCGCTTGCAGCGATCGTCCAGGTCCTCAATGCGTAACACGATGCTGCCGCCCTGGCTGCGGGCCGAAAGCCACGCGCACAGGCAGCTGAACACGTTGCCCAGGTGCATGCGGCCCGAGGGTGACGGGGCAAAACGGCCCACGACAGGCGCGGGGGCGGGGACGAGCTTGCTGTTGGTCGCCGTCGACGTGGCCACGGCGGGCGTTGCTATGTTGCATGCGTTGATATCCATGCGGACGAGTATAGCGCGGGGTGAGGTGAGGGGAGGCGTCGTCGATGCTCGCAAGTTGCCGCGGCCACACGTTGCGCGTGCCGGACCACCGGCTCGGCGCCTTAATCGTCGTCAATCAATCTAGCCCTCAAACGACAGAAACCCCGGCAGCTCTTCGCAACTGCCGGGGTTTCCGCGGAAAAGGGGGACATGATCCTCGAGCGAACGGGAAAGGGGCAACCGTTTTCGCTCAACTGCTTTATGCCCCTCGGTTGGCGGCTCAATCAGCGCGTGCCGCGCCCACACAAAGCCGCTACACCTGTGACGGAGCTGTGAAGTGGTATCTATTGCTGGCACTGGCCATGCCAAGGGTGTCCCTAATGACTAGTCATTTAAGAACGTCCCCAATGACTAGCCGCCGGGGTGCGGGGAGGGTGACTTTTGTCCCGTTTGCTGCTCCGGTTGCCGAGATGTTCGTCATGTGCAGCCGCAAACGTGGGACAATGACGCTACTGGTACCACAGACAAAGGATGTGCCTATGAACGCCCCCGTTGCCAAGCCCTGTCGGCAGCGCCGCCTGTTTGCGCGATTCGCTTCCGTCTGCGCACTCGTCGCGCTTGCGTTGCTGCTGCTGCCTGCTGTCGCGCACGCCGACGGCTACTCCATGAGCCAAACCTACATCGGCGCCACGGTCGAGGCCGATGGCTCGCTGACCGTTGTCGAGGGACGCCAGTTCGATTTCGATGACGACATCAACGGCGTGTTTTGGGAGATCAATACAGGCTCTAACCAGCAGGGCGGTGCGGCGGGCGTCAATGTGCTGAGCGTCGAGGAAGACGACACCGCGTTTAACAAGGTCGACAGCGCAAACAAGGGTGACTCTGGCGTCTACACGGTCGAGCAGTCCGACGGCGGCGTAAAGATCAAGGTTTTCAGCCCCCACGAGAGCGGCGATAGCGTGATCTATTACGTGAGCTACACCATGACCGGTGCGGTCATGAACTGGGCCGATACCGCTGAGCTCTACTGGAAATTTGTAGGTGACGGCTGGTCCGCGGATTCCGACGATGTCGAGATGGAAGTGTACTTCGCAAATGCCGCTGCCGGGACGGCGGCCGTCAAGGGCGATAACTTCCGCGCATGGGGCCACGGTCCGCTGACGGGCGACGTGTCACTCGATGAGGACGAGCCCATGGTCACCTATACCATTCCCTGCGTGCATCAGGGCGAATTCGCCGAGGCACGCATCGCCTTCCCCAGCGACTGGGTGCCGCAGCTTGCCGTCTCGGGCGAAAAGCGCATGTCGACGATTCTGAGCGAAGAGAAGGAATGGGCCGACGAGGCCAACGCTCGCCGTGAGCACGCGCGTGCGGTTGCCGGCGCGATTGCCGTGGTGTGTGTTGCCGTGGCGGTTGCCTATACCGGTGTGATCGTGATGCTTAAGCTGCGCAGGCCCAAGCCCAAGCCGCTCTTTCAGGACGAGTACTTCCGCGATGTGCCCTCGGCCGACCATCCCGCGGTGCTTGCAGCTCTTATGAGCTGGAACGACGTGCCCGATCAGGCATATATCGCCACGCTTATGAAGCTTACCGACGACCGCGTGATCAAGCTGGAAGAAGCGACCGAGACCAAGAAGAAGGGTCTGCTCCGTCGCGAAAAAGAGGAGCAGACGTATCGCATCACAGTGACCGACGAGGCCTGGAAGGCTGCCAAGAAGGACGGCATCGATCGCGATGTGCTCAAGGTCTTCTTCGCCGGCGTTAAGCCCGATAAGGACGGAGTCCGTTCGCGCACGTTTAGCGAGCTGGAGGAGTATGCCAGCGAGCGCACCACATCTGTTGGCGACAAGCTCGAGGACTATCAGAGCACGGTTAAGGGCAAGCTGGAGGCGCGCGAGCTTATTGCATCGGACGGCACCATCGCCCTGGTTGCCGGCTTGGTTATCGGTATCATCATCGTCTTTGGCATTCTGGGCTCTCTGATCTATACCGACTTTGCGGACGCCAACGTCGGTGCCGCTATGATCTCGATCCCCGTCACGATCGTGGGCTTTGTCCTGAGCTGCACCTTCCGCCGCTACACGCCGGAGGGCGCCGAGGTGGCGGCTCGCTGCAAGGCGCTCAAGCATTGGCTTGAGGACTTTACGCGCCTGAAGGAGGCCATTCCCAGCGACCTGATCTTGTGGAACAAACTGCTGGTGATGGGCGTTGCCCTGGGCGTTTCGAAAGAAGTGCTGCGACAGCTGGCCGAGGCCGTGCCTGCGGACCTGCGCAACAGCGACGATTTCTACGACAACTACCCCTGCTACTGGTGGTATTACCATCACTACGGCAACGAGTCTCCGCTCGATTCGTTCAACGATGTGTATCACGAGACCATCCGCGAGTTGGCTTCGAGCTCCGATAGCTCGAGTGGCGGCGGTGGTGGCGGCTTTTCGGGCGGCGGAGGCGGCGGCGTCGGCGGAGGCGGCGGCGGAACGTTCTAACGGTCGTAAGCTATGGGATGGGCTTTTCTCGACAGCCGTCGGGGAAAGCCCATCCCTTTTTAATATGAGCAGGACATTGTCAAGAGGCAAAATCGGGCCTGGCCCCAACGAT
>JAHYYO010000049.1:0-10524 GCA_019424925.1 Collinsella sp. | reverse complement strand
CCGCTTTTGATGTCTAGATGTTACAGATCGAGATCATTCCGAGGGACAGCTCCGTTTGTCTCGATCTGTAACAGGAAGACCCGTTTTGAGCCGTTAGACGTTACAGATTAAGACAAAAGGTCGGCCGGACTCACAACAGACAGGATCGGCCAACAGCAACCGTGATCCCTTGGGGGCGGAGGAAAAGGGCCCCGGCCGAGAATTCGACCGAGGCCCTTGGACAGAGCTATGTTCGGCTTTCGCCGTGTGTCTGCGAGCTACTCCTCGACGAGCTCAAACTGATCGGGACCGACGCCACACACCGGGCACACATAATCCTCGGGCAGCTCGGGCGTATCGACCTCAACCTCGTAACCGCAAACGACGCACACGAACTTATACGTCTTCTTCTCCTCAGCCATGATGTTCTCCTCTCAAACGCAACTGGTGATGTACTTCATTTATCAGTATAGATTCTTAATAATATAATGCAAGTATTTTTAAAACATTTCTAACCTTGATACGAGGACGCCTTCGGAGGCGTCTTGCCCTTCAGGACCTTATGGTAGTAATCGTAGGTGAGCGGCGTCTCGTCACTCAAGCGCTCGGCATCCTCGACCTCGCCGATAAACAGTAGATGCGTGCCAACATCCACAGTGTCGATCAAATGGCAGCTAAACAGGGCCGCCGCGTGCTCGGGCACATAGGGCATGCCCAGAGCCGTCTCGCGGGTCTCGTATTTAGCAAACTTGTCATAATCGCTGCTGGTGCGGAACCCAAAGTTACCGATGTAGAGCATATCGGCGGTCTGATCGATCACGGTCAGCGCGAACGCTTTGGCCGAAGCGATGACGCCCGAGGTGACGTTGTCCTTGTTCACGGCAACCGAAATGCGCGGCGGCATGGACGTCACCTGCACCGCAGTGTTGATGACGCAGCCGGCGCGCAGCCCGTCTGCCGCGGCGCTCACCACGTACAGACCGCTCGGCATGGTAAAGAACGCAGTTTTGTCCATAACGATCACTCCCCTAGCTCGGGTTGGAACCTCATGGATGTATGTACCCACAAAAAAGGCGGCGCCCACAACGGACACCACCTTTGAGACATATGTGTCAAAACAGTATAAGCAAGATGAGACGCCCGCAGTTGCGGTGAAATAAGGACTGAATAGCCCCTCAAACAGGCAAAACAGTCCGTATTCCACCGCAACTTATACAGAACGCCTAGCGATTGCGCTCCTTGAGGGCGCGGTCGATCTCGCGCTGGACATCGCGCTTGGCCATATCCTCGCGCTTGTCGTAAAGCTTCTTGCCGCGGCCTAGGCCCAGCAGCAGCTTTACGCGGCCGTCGGTATTAAAGTAGAGCTCCAGCGGCACCAGCGCATAGCCGCGGTTGCGAAGTTTGCCGTCAAGAAAGTCGATCTCCTTGCGGTGCAGCAGCAGACGGCGCCGACGGTCGGGATCGCGATTCCACACGCCACCATGGCTATAAGGGTGGATATGCAGGCCGACGAGCCAGCACTCCCCGCCACGAATCAGTGCGAAGGTATCGGTAATCTGGCACGCGCGCTCGCGAATCGACTTGACCTCGGTACCGCTCAGCTCAATACCGCACTCAAACGTCTCATCGATAAAGTACTCGTGATGTGCCGAGCGATTCTTGGAAATGAGCTTGCGCTCGCGCTTACTGGGCATCGCCGGCCTCCTTGGCGCCATCGGCGTTTGAGCCCGCAGCCTCGCGCTTTGCCCTGCGCTCGGCATTAAGCTCGGCATCGCTCTCGCGCACCAGTTTGATAATCGCCGCGCAGGCCTCCTCGCCCACCAAGTCGCGAGCACGGACCGTCAGGCGCGTAGCCTCCTGCTTGTCGCCGTCGCTTGCAGCATCGGTCGCGCACATGATCAGGCAGATGGCGATCTCGGCCGAAGGCGAGGTCGGCACGCCCTGCAGGGCGAGCTCACCCATCACATGGTCGTCACTCTCGTCCGCGGCATCCGGATAGGTGGTATGGATCTTGTTGAGCAGGCGCGTCGTATGCGCATCATTGGGCGCCAGGCGCAGCGCCAGACGCGCGCAGCCCACGGCAGCCGAAACGTTCTCGGTCTCGGGCTCCAAGAAGTACTGACCCAAGTTGGTGTAGGCGCGTGCGGCGCACTTACCGTCGCTCGCGCGCTCCAGCACCGAGAACGAGAGCGATGCCCACTCCTGCTTGTCCTCGAGCGCGCGGAACAGCTCGGCCAAGTCCAAGCGATAGTTGCAGTTCATGGGATCCCAACGCACGGCCTGCATCAGGGCATTCCGAGCACTCACATAATCCTGCTGGCGGATGTAGGCAAACGCCATGTCGGAGTACAGGCGGTCAAAGGGAACCTCGACCTGCACCAGCTCGCGCGGATCCTTCTCCACGCGGCGATAGGCCAGGCGCTCAAACTTGCTGTCGAAGCTAAAGTACTGGCGCTTCTCCTCCGTCTTGCACTCGGCGTCGATATACTCCTCGGCGAGCTCCACCAGGCGCTCCAGCAGCGGCGTCGCCGTAGCCAGGTCGCCCTGCGCCAGATAGTTCTCGGCATACGTGATGTCTTGCAAGCTGATGGGCAGGTCCATGACAACTCCTCGGTCCAGGCGGCAGACTCAACGCGCCTTAAACATCGGTCAATACACAAAACCCGGGTCTCTTACGAGGCCCGGGCGTTCAATTTTGGTAGCCCGTACCAGATTCGAACTGGTGATCTCCGCCTTGAGAGGGCGGCGTCCTAAACCGCTAGACGAACGGGCCATATGTAGCAAATGCAATGGCTGGGATGGAGGGAGTCGAACCCCCATTGACGGAACCAGAATCCGCTGTCCTGCCATTAGACGACATCCCAATGACTGCATCGCTGCGCTCGGCTGTGCCTTTGCGCAAGAAAGAAATATACGGGAAGTCTCGCCGTGACGCAAGCCCCAATTTTGACTTTTTTGAAATTCAGTCAAATACGGCCAACACGTGAAGGACCTGTGAAGCACCAGCGACACGTACGACGCCAAAGCCCGTAAAACATCCCACATCTACCGCTGGTAGATTACAACATTGCAGCACTCACGGCTGATGGCACAATCGAACCGTCATCATTGCACGGATATCGAGGCACCATGGACGAAGAGCTTGATTACCTATGGGAGACCCTGGGCCTCGAGATCACTGCTGACCTTTGGCCCGAACGGGACAAAATCCATCCCACACTGCGCCCCGCCATCACGGTGATGCAGGCAAAATACCGCCGTGCATCCTTTTTGATCATGCGAGTGTCATGGCACGCGGGACTCCCCGACCTTAAGCGAATCCAGGCAAGCCTCGTCGAGCTGTCCGGTATGCCGACCGTCATATCCGAGGCGCACCTGGAGCAGCGCCAGCGCGAGCGACTGCAACAGCAGCGGATTCCCTTTATCTGTCCCGGCGTTCAGGCATATCTGCCCTTTATGGACGAGGAGTACTGGAGCGGCAAGCCCAACAAGCACGTAAAGGTCTACGATCCGCACGAATGGGCACAGCTCGAGGATTGAGCCGAGCGAGCCCGCCGATGGAAAACACATCCCACCCCGATCACTCAAAACGGGTCGCACTTTCCGCAGCCGCTACAGCAACGCCTCGGCCCAAGCCGCTTCCCTAAAGCCGGGAATCGCAAAGTCATCGCCCACCAGCAGCGGACGCTTGACCAGCATGCCGTCGGTCGCCAGCAGCTCGTAGCACTCCCGATCCGTCATGCCCGCATCCAGACGCGCCTTCAGGCCCAGCTCTCGATATTTCATGCCAGACGAATTAAAGAAGCGCCGCACCGGCAGCCCCGAACGAGCAATCCAGGTCGCAAGCTCATCAGCCGTGGGATTGTCCAAAACGATATCGCGGTCGATATACTCTACCCCATGTTCGTCCAGCCATGCCTTGGCCTTCTTACAGGTCGAGCACTTGGGATATTCAACAAACAGTACGGTCATGGGAATCCTCCGAATATAGATCGGCCAACGCAGGCACACGCCACACGAGGCGCCTTCGTATGATGGGCCAATTGTAGCCCACGGGTCACACGCTAAACGAACCGTACCCCGAATCCGCGTTTGATGAACGGCAGCAGCTCCATTGCCTCGGGCGTGATATGGCCCGCAACGTTCATGCGCTCGTCACCGGGAAGATCGACCCGCGCAATCTCAAGCTCGCCTTCGTAGCGCCCATATCCGCTATTGCTCACAGCGATCGACCCCGCCTTTCGCGGCAGGCCGGCTCCGGCATCCGTCGGCACGGAATCCGGCTTATGCGTCGTACGTGACTCCTGAGACCTAAAGATGAGGGTGCTCGAGTCGGGCCGGTCGTGATGAATCTGCCCGCGCACATAGGCATAACCGGGCTCAAGCTCGCATTGCAGGTCCACGTATCCGGCGGAAACTTGAGCAAACTGCGCCCAGCCCGCATCGGAAAGATCGGGGTCGCCGACCAACACAATGTCGCAATCGGCGCCATGTGCAAGCTCAAGCATATTGAGAGCAACCTTTGACGCGCGACCGCGCTGCGCCTCGACCGTCGGCAGTCCCTCGAATACCGGCCCGCGAACGTTGGCATCACCCGGCACAAAAGCCATGATTTCGAATCCAAGCGCCGCAAGACGAAGATTCACCCGAGCAATGTCCTCCAGAGCTAAACCGGTATAAGGCTTGGGGTAAAAATTGTGGCAGGCGGCAAAACGAGTCACATCGGCACCGGCCTCACGCCACGATGCGATTTCATCAGAACTCACCGTCGATGCATTGACCACTATGCGAAATACACCGGACAGCTCCGCGACCCGTTGGGCGCTAAAGCCATAGTCCAAACGAAGGTATTCCAACCCCAGATCGCGCAGGTCCTCGATGCGCTCAAGCCCGAGCAAATCGCACGTGCGCGGCCCCACATCGGCGATGAGCGCAATGCCGCGGGCGGAGAGCAGCGACAGCACATGACGGACCTTATCGGCATACGCCGCTCCCCCATCCTCGGGAATATGCAGTGAGGTGAACGCGTAGCGCGCACCCGCCGCGGCACCACGCTCAATCGTCCGCTCAATATCCTGCAAAGGGCTGGAAAGATAAATCGAAATACCCGTTTTCACGCTACAACGCTCCTTTAAAAAAGGCCGGCGGAGCAGTTAGCCCCGCCGGCACAACCATAGCATCAAGAAATCTGCCGCGCGCCGCGAACCCCGAGCAACACGGCTCGCGATATCAAACTACTCGCCAAAGAACTCATTGATCTTCTGCTCGTCGACGCCAAAGAACCACGTCAGGACAAAGCCGGCGGCATAGGCAAGCAGCATAGCGGCAACGTAGCCGAGCTGCTGGCCAGGAACGACGATCAGCAGGCCAAACAGACCGGAAACGCCCTGAGAAACCGTGCCGATGTGAAGCAGCGCCGCGAGCGCGCCGCCAAATCCGGCACCCAGGCAGGCCGTCACAAACGGACGAACGAGCGGCAGCGTAACGGCATACATCAGAGGCTCGCCCACACCCAGGATTCCAACGGGAATGGACTCTGCGACGTACTTCTTGAGCTTGGCGTTCTTGGTCTTAAAGTACAGCGCCAAACCGGAACCGACCTGGCCGCCGCCAGCCATCATAAGGATGGGGAGCAGGTAATTGATGCCCTTGGTAGCGCCGTCGGGATCGTTGAGCATAGCGTGGATCGGCGTGAGCGCCTGATGCAGGCCGACGGAAACCAGCGGCAAGAAGCCTGCCGACAGGATATAGCCGCCCAGGACGCCCAGCTTCTCGAAGATAAAGGTCAAAACGCTAAAGATGGCAGTCGTCAGCCATGCGCCAACCGGCTGGATGACGAGCATCAGAGCAAAGGCGCCGATGATGAGCACCAGCAGCGGGGACAAGAACGTGTCGAGTGCGTTGGGCATAACTTTGCGAATCTGACGCTCCATCCAGGCAAAAAATGCGCCAGCGATAAGAGCCGCGATCATGCCGCCCGCTGCGGGGTTGTACTGCGCATTGGCGAGCGGCAGCAGAATGGCAGCGGCAGGATCAGCCGCACCAGGCGCAAGCAGGGGCATGGCACTGTTGGCAATACACATCATGCCGGCGATGCCGCCCAGCGCAGCGGAGCCGCCAAACTCACGTGCCGCGTTATAGCCCACCAAGATGGGCAGATAGGCAAACAGGGCCCAGCCCATGGAACGAATGCCCTGGTACCACCACTCGCCTGCAAGCGCGCCTGCCGTCGAGACGTTAATGACGTTGCAGATACCGTTGATGAGGCCAGCCGCAATGATGCCGGGAAGCAGGGCGACGAAGACATTGGAAATCTTCTTGAGGAAGGCCTGAACCGGCTTGGACTCGTACTTTGCCTTCTGCGCGGCCTTGTTTGTGGCCGCAGCGTCAACCACGCTCTCGTCGGCAACGCCTTTCGCAAGGCCGGTGAGCTTGGAGAACTCCTCGAGCACCTTATTCACCTTGCCCGGACCCAGCACGATCTGCATCGTGTCGTCCTCGACCAGGCCCATCACGCCGTCGAGTGCCTTAATGCCCTCCGCGTCGACGCTGCCCGTGTCTTTGACGGTCACGCGCAGGCGCGTCATGCACGCCGCGTTTGCCAGCACGTTGTCTTTACCGCCCAAAAGGTCCAGCAGCTTTTGAGCCAGCTCTTTGTTCGTCATAACTCCTCCTTGTATTGGGTATCTCGTCTGGATGTCATATCAGCTCACGCCGCGCACCTATTGGGCATCGGCATCGCTCTTCTCATGGCCACTCACCGCAGCACGGACATGGCCTCGCGCTCGCTCAAGAGCTACCGCAGCCTGCTCGGCATCGCAGTCCAGCAGTACCGAGACAATAGCGGTTTTTACGTGGCCGCCGGCATCTGCAAGCGCCTGAATAGCGCACTCGCGCGTGCAGCCGGTCGCCTCCATCACGATGTTCTGGCCGCGCACCACCAACTTCTCGTTCGTCTGCTGCACATCGACCATCAGGTTTTGGTATACCTTGCCGATCTTGACCATGGCACCGGTCGAAATCATGTTGAGAATGAGCTTTTGAACCGTTCCCGCCTTGAGCCTCGTTGAGCCGGTCAGTACCTCGGGACCGGGCACGGGTTCAATGGCAAGATCTGCGCTCTCCCCGATCTTCGACCCTTGGTTGCAGGCAATTGCAATGGTCTTGCACCCAGTTGCCTTGGCGTACACAAGGCCGCCCACCACATAGGGAGTACGACCGCTTGCCGCCAGGCCAACGACAAGATCCTTGTCCGAGAGTCCACGCCCCCGCAGGTCGCTCGCGCCGAGCTCCTCGCTGTCTTCGGCACCTTCGACAGCCTTGATAAACGCCGTCTCGCCTCCGGCAATGAGCCCGACAATCAGATCGGGTGACACGCCAAACGTGGGCGGACACTCCGAAGCGTCGAGTACGCCCAGACGACCGCTGGTGCCTGCGCCCATGTAAAAGACGCGCCCGCCGCGCTCGAGTGCCTCAGCAGCCCAGTCGATTGCTGTGGCAACCTGGGGCAGCACTTTTGTGACCGACTGGACGGCACGAAGATCCTCATCGTTCATCGTCGTGACGATCTGCAGCGATGTCATCGTATCGAGGTTCATTGACCTTTGATTACGCTGTTCGGTCGTGAATTTTGTTAAATCGAGCATTTCATTCACCTCATCTTTCCTGTTTCTCGATGTAGTTTTGCTTAATGACATGCGTCGTCCGCTCGTAGTCGCTGGCAACGTAAGCAGCGTACAGGGCATCGACAACCATAAGCTGGGCCATACGCGAGGCCATGGCACCGCTGCGGACCAAGGGCTCGCTTGCAGCAACGCCGAGCACGGCATCGGCCATGGTGGCAAGCTTGGACGACCCATCTACTTTGGTAACGGCCACAACGAGACAGTTGTGACGTTGAGCCTCAGCAGTGCAGTCCAGCACCTCTTGCGTCAAGCCCGAGTAGCTAAAGGCAATGCCGATATCGCCTTCGTGCATGTTCTTGGCACACAGGAGCTGATCATGCCAGTCGTCGTACAGATGGCACTCTTTGTCGACACGCATGAGCTTTTGCGCCAGATCGTGCGCGACCAAACGAGAGGCACCGATACCGAACAGATTGACCGCGCGTGCCCGCTTAAGATGGGCCGCGCATCGCTCCAAGACGGTGTAATCGAGGGTTCGCGCCGTCGCCTCGATCGTGCGCACGTTGCTTTTCATCACCTTCCCCACGATACGTTCGACGCTGTCGTCCATGGAGATGTCCTCGAGGGCAACGTCTTTCTTGTCACCCAAGAGCGCCAGTTCGGCAATCAGTTCGCGCTGGAACTCCTTGTAGCCCGCAAAACCCAAGCGCTTGCAAAAACGCAAAATACTCGAGGGCGAGGAGAACGTGGCATCAGCAAGACTGCGGACGGACAGCCCGACCACCTCATGCGGATGAGCACTCACGTATGCGATGACATTGCGTTCCGCCGGGCTCGCGCTGAGCTCACGCTCGCGAAGCCGCAAAAGCAATCCGTTTGCCATCTCAAACACCTCCGTTGAGAAGAATTAAAGACCAACGAACGATTCGTACCGGATACAAATAGCTTTTACGGTACATTGTGCCGCATCGTGGCGCACAAAGGGCGAGCGTTCTACCGCTCGCCCCTCAAATCCGACCGCTCGGAAATACGCGCGACACAAAACAATTCAACAAGGTCGCATTATCAGAAACGGGTTTGTTACCGGCTAGTGCCTCGCATGGGCGCCGATGGGGCGCGTCGCGTGGTGCACCCATGCGGAGACCAGCAATACCAACAGCATGGCGGTGACATAGCCCGCGGCATCGAAGCCCAGGTCGATCATGTCGAAATGACGACCAGGAACAAAGATCTTGTGCACTTGGTCGCCGACAGAGCAGACGGCGCAAAAGAGCGCAGCGAGTGCGTACCGGAATCGCGCGCATGGCAGGCATTCGCCCAGGCATGCCACTGTCGTCGAAGCAAACAGTCCTACAAAGAAGAACTCAACGGTATGTGCGACGCGACGAATGTTGGCGCCCATCCACAGCCGAACGGGCGCAAGCGGGTCGGGATGAACGGTGGCAGTCGTTGAATCCGCGCCCTCGACGGCATCCCCTGCCTGGGACTCCTGAGCGGCGTCGGGTCGCACGTCCGCGGCCCGTCCTTCCACCGCGCGCGCAGTGGACTCGCTGAGCGACGACGTCTGCTCCACGTTTTGCTCCGTCAGCATCCAAATACTTGCCAGCGTCACGACCAGCAGGACAACCGAAATCCATCCGACTATGTGCTTCACACGCGCCAAGGGCTAACCTCCGTCATTTTTTGAGCAGCAGCGAGTGTACCCCCAAATGCAGTTGTCGCCGCAGCGAAATCCAAAATGTTCGAATCGGGGCGCCAAAGGACCGTGGCGCCCCTACTCCATCTCGCGCATCCAGCGATCGAACGTCCCCACGCACACGCCTAGCCGTTTTGCCGCCTGACTCCGCGTGATATCACCCGCCTCGTAGGTATCGCGCACCAGCTCGAATTGCGGGGGACAGGGCTTGCGGGGCCGGCCAAAGCGCACGCCGCGCGCTCGCGCCGCCGCAATGCCCTCGGCTTGGCGCCGGTGAATGTTCTCGCGCTCCACCTGCGCCACATAGCTCAGCAGCTGCAAAACAATATCGGCAATCAACGCACTCGTCACGTCCGACCCACCACAGTCTCTGGCACGCGTGTCGAGCAATGGCATGTCCAGCACCACGATGGCGGCGCCGAGCTCTTTGGTTATGCACCGCCATTCCTCGAGGATCTCGCTGTAGTTACGGCCCAGCCGATCAATGGAAAGTACCACCAGCACATCACCGGAATCCAACGCGCACAGCAGCTCGCGATACCGCGGTCGATCGAAGTCCTTGCCACTCGCATGGTCGGCAAATATATTCGCCGGTTCCACGCCATAGGCGCCCAGCGCATCCAGCTGCCGATTCAGATTTTGATCACGCGAGCTCACCCGCGCATACCCGTACACCGTTGTCATCTCATCCCCGCTCTCTCGTAAACCTCCCAAAAAGGGACAGGTTTATTTTGGTAGGTTTTATCTCCCCTATAGCAGGCGGAAGACGCAAGCGCGCGAGCGGAAAGACGACTGAGCCGGCACAAAAAAGGCGGCCCCAAAAGACCGCCCCGTTCTCTATGAATCACCAGATTCCGGCTAATGAATAAGCCTGAAATCCAAGTGCCCGCGCGTGGTGTTGACGCGCGAGACCTCGATGATCACGCGCTGCCCCAGCTCGTAGCGAGTCCCCGTGTCGGCACCCGTGAGCGTGAGCGCGTCCTCATCAAACTCAAACCACTCGTTGCCCAGACTCTTGATCGAAACCAAACCCTCAACCTGTGTCAGATCAAGGCGCACAAAGAGGCCCATGCTGCTGACCCACGAAATCGTTCCGGCGTAGCGCTCACCCAGGCGATCCTCGTAATACTGGGCGATCTTGATCTTTTGCGTCGCATGGCTGGCGGCGTCGGCCGCACGCTCGGCATCGCTGCACGCGCGGCAGATTTGCGGCAGGATGCGCGG
>JAHYYO010000048.1:0-10858 GCA_019424925.1 Collinsella sp. | reverse complement strand
AGAGTGGGCGCGGCGGGCCAGACATCCGCCGGGTCAAACAAGGTGGTACCGCGGAATTCAACCGTCCTTGGGCAATGCACATGCCCGAGGACGGTTTTTTTATTACCGAACCGGGCCGCGTTTTCACAACGCCAGACGGTGGCAGCCGCCTCGGCAAACGGAGAGCGCGAGAGACGAAAGGGAAGACATGAGTCTGATTGATGATCTGGTCAAACTCGAGGAAGAGGCCAAGGAGCTCGTCGCAGGCGCCGACGACGCAGCCAAGCTCGAGGCTGCGCGCGTTGAGCTGCTCGGCCGCAAGGGCCGCATCACCGGCCTGATGCGCATGATGGGCAAGCTCGCCCCCGAGGATCGTCCCGTGATGGGCAAGCGAGCCAACGAGATGCGCCAGCTGATTGAGGGCATGCTCGACGAGCGCAACACCGAGATGAAGGCCGCCGCCCTCAAGCGCGCACTGGAGCACGACGCCGTCGACATCACGCTGCCGGGCATCCGTCCGCAGATCGGCCACCAGCACCTGATCAAGCAGATTATCGAGGAGGCCGAGGACATCTTCTGCGGCATCGGCTACACCGTCGAGTCCGGCCCCATGGTCGACACCTCCTACTACAACTTCACCGCGCTCAACGCCCCCATGGATCACCCGAGCCGCTCGGCCCGCGATACCTTCTACGTGGTCGACAACAACCCCGGCAGCGTCGCGCACCCCGAGGCTCACGCCCACGGCGAGTCCGACGTGCTGCTGCGCACCCAGACTTCGGGCGTGCAGATCCACACTATGGAGTCGCAGAAGCCGCCCATCTACATGATCTGCCCGGGCACCGTCTATCGTCCCGACACGGCCGACGCCTGCCACCTGCCGCAGTTCAACCAGATCGAGGGCCTGGTCGTCGACGAGGGTATCACCTTTGGCGACCTCAAGGGCACGCTCGACTACTTTGTTAAGTGCATGTTTGGCGAGGATCGCAAGACGCGTTACCGCCCGCACTTCTTCCCCTTCACCGAGCCCAGCTGTGAGGTGGACGTGAGCTGCCACGTCTGCGGCGGCAAGGGCTGCAACTTCTGCAAGCACAGCGGTTGGATCGAGATCCTGGGCTGCGGCATGGTCGACCCCAACGTCCTGATCAACTGCGGCATCGACCCCGAGAAGTACACCGGCTTCGCCTTTGGTATTGGCGCCGAGCGCGTCGCGGCCCTGCGCTACGACCTGCCCGACCTCAGAACGCTTATGACGGGCGATATGCGCTTCTTAAATCAGTTCTAGGCCCGGCGGCTTTCCCAAGCACCGCACCTTGCCTTTCAATCGTCGGTTGCGTACCTAAGTACGCGGCCCTCCTCTTTCAAGGCAATCTGCGGCACTTGGAAAACCCGTCTCCGTTGCAGTTTTTGGCTCAAAGCCGCATTTATGAAAGGAGACCAGTTAGATGCGCGTTTCTTACGACTGGCTCAAGACCATGATCGATATTCCGGAGGATCCCAAGACCCTTTCGGACGAATATATCCGTACCGGCACCGAGGTCGAGGCGATCGACACCGTGGGCGAGTCCTTCGACCACGTGGTGACCGCCAAGGTGCTCACCAAGACCCCGCACCCCGATAGCGACCACATGTATGTGTGCTCGGTCGACGTGGGTGACAAGAACCTCGACGCCGACGGCAATCCCGCTCCACTGCAAATCGTCTGCGGCGCGCAGAACTTCGAGGCCGGCGACCACATCGTCACGGCCATGATCGGCGCCGTGCTTCCCGGCGACGTCAAAATCAAGAAGAGCAAGCTCCGCGGCGTCGTGTCCATGGGCATGAACTGCTCCGCACGCGAGCTCGGCCTGGGCGGCGACCACTCCGGCATTATGATCCTGCCCGAGGATACGCCCTGCGGCATGCCGTTTGCCGAGTACGTGGGTTCGAGCGACACTGTGCTCGACTGCGAGATCACGCCCAACCGCCCCGACTGCCTGTCCATGATCGGCATGGCCCGCGAGACCGGCGCCATCTTCGACCGCGATTTCCACGTTGAGCTGCCCGCCATCAAGGCCGAGACCGGCCGCGCGACCGACGACGAGCTTTCCGTCGAGATTGTCGACGAGGGCCTGTGCGACCGCTACGTCGCCCGCATCGTACGTAACGTGAAGGTCGGCCCCTCGCCCGACTGGATGGTCAAGCGCCTTAACGCCCTGGGCGTGCGCCCGCACAACAATATCGTCGACATCACCAACTATGTGATGATGCTCACCGGTCAGCCGCTGCACGCCTTTGACCTGGACACCTTTGCCGAGCGCGATGGCCACCGCCGCGTGGTGGTTCGCGCCGCCCAGCAGGATGAGAAGTTCACGACGCTCGACGGCGAGGAGCGTACGCTCGACGCCGGCATGGGCCTTATCACCGACGGCGAGCGCCCCGTGGCGCTGGCCGGCGTTATGGGCGGCATGGATTCCGAGATCGAGGACGATACCGTCGACGTGATGGTCGAGAGCGCCTGCTTCAACGCCGGTCGCACCTCGCACACCAGCCGCGATCTGTCGCTGATCTCCGACGCCTCCATTCGCTTTGAGCGCCAGGTCGACGAGACCGGCTGCGTGGATGTCGCCAACGTTACCTGCGCGCTGATCGAGGAGATCGCCGGCGGCGAGGTTGCTCCCGGCTATGTCGACGTTTTCCCCGCGCCCAAGACCATCGACAGCATTAAGCTGCGCCTGGCCCGCGTGCACGCCATTTGCGGTGCCGACATCGAGCCCGACTTTATCGAGCGTTCGCTCACCCGTCTGGGCTGCACCGTCGAGCGCGACGGCGAGGACTTTATGGTTACCCCGCCGAGCTTCCGTCCCGACCTGCCGCGCGAGATCGACCTGATCGAGGAGGTCCTGCGCCTATGGGGCATGGGCCGTGTGGCGGCGACCATCCCGGCCGCTAAGAACCACATCGGCGGCCTGACCCGCGAGCAGAAGCTCACCCGCAAGGTCGGCGAGATCCTGCGCGCCTGCGGCCTCAACGAGACCACGACCTTTGGCTTTGCCGCCCCGGGCGACCTGGAGAAGATCGGCATGCCCACCGAGGGTCGCGGCTGCCCCGTGGTGCTCATGAACCCGCTGGTGGCCGAGCAGACCGAGATGCGCCGCTCGCTGCTGCCGGGCCTGCTGCAATCCGTGGCCTACAACGAGGCGCACGGTACGCCCAACGTGCACTTGTACGAGGTCGGCAGCCTGTTCCATGGCCGCGAAAACGCCAGCCTGCCCAAGGAGACCAAGTCCGTCGCGGGCGTGCTTTCGGGCCAGTGGAGCGAGCAGTCTTGGAACATGAAGTACCGCAAGCTGCGCTTTTTCTTTGGCAAGGGCATTGTCGAGGAGCTGCTCGCCCAACTGCGCATCGAGAAGGTTCGCTTCCGTCCCGTCGAGGGCGAGGGCTACGCTTTCTTGCAGCCGGGTCGTGCCGCCGAGGTTCTGTCCGGCGGCACCGTGCTGGGTTGGGTCGGCGAGATTCACCCCGAGGCGCGCGAGGCGATGGGCATCGATGAGGTCGTCGTTGCCTTTGAGCTCGATCTGGACAAGCTGATCAAGGGCGCCCGCAACCAGGAGAACTATCGCGAGTTCTCGCAGTACCCGGCTGTTGAGCACGATCTTGCCATTGTGGTCGACAACGCCGTGACTTGCGAGGACCTTGAGCGTCGCATCACCAGCGCCGGCGGCAAGCTGCTCGAGGGCGTGCGCCTGTTCGATGTCTACCGCGATCCGGTCCGCGTGGGCGTGGGCAAAAAGTCCATGGCCTTTGCGCTCACGTATCGCTCAGACGACCACACGCTCACCAGCGAAGAGGTCGAGAAGGCGCACCAGAAGATTGTCACCAAGGTGTGCAAGGGCGTAAACGGCGAGGTCCGCTCGTAATCTTTGCCGTTTGGAACCCGCCCCCTGCGGGGTTTTACGGCAACGTCCTCGCCGCTTCGCGGCTGCGGGATGTTGCCTTAGAAAACCCCTCTCGGGGGCGGGTTCCTGCGTTAATCTTGTTGCGAGCGGACCGCACCTTCTTCCGGGTGACCGGAAAGTTGGGAGTGCATGGGCCCTTTATTGGGCGGTGTGTGGACTTGGGTTAATAACGTACGTATTGCAAGGGCGTGCTGCGTTGTGGGCGGTGCGCCTTTTTGTTAGTATGCAGAGTCGGTGTTACGGATTGTTGGAAACGTAACACGCAACGTTCTGATTGAGAGGGCTCATGCATATTCCCGATAATTATCTGTCCCCGCAGACCGATGCCGTCATGGCAGTGGCGATGGTGCCCGTTTGGATCCACTGCATCAAGAAAGTGCGCGCCACGCTCGATCGCGAGCACATGGCTTTCCTGGGCATCTGCGCCGCGTTCTCCTTCCTGCTTATGATGTTCAATGTGCCGCTGCCCGGCGGCACCACAGGTCACGCCGTCGGCGGCGCGCTCATTGCACTGCTGCTAGGCCCCGAGGCCGCGGCTATCGCTGTCTCGGTTGCGCTGGCGCTGCAGGCGCTGCTGTTTGGCGACGGCGGCGTTCTGTCGTTTGGCGCTAACTGCTTTAACATGGCCTTTGTGCTGCCGTTTGTCGCTGCTATCGTGTTCCGTGCGCTCAACAGCCGCCTGCACGACAAGAGCTGGGGCACCTCGGTTTCTGCCGTCGTGAGCGGTTGGGTCGGCCTGTGCCTGGCGGCCCTGTGCGCGGCAATCGAGTTTGGTATTCAGCCGATGCTCTTTACCAACGCTTCGGGCGCGCCGCTGTACTGCCCCTTCCCGCTGTCCGTGGCTATTCCGGCCATGTTGATCCCGCATATGCTGGTTGCCGGCGTGATCGAGGGCGTGGCGACGGCCGCCATCTACGGTTTCATTAAGAAGACGGCGCCGAGCGTTATCGTCGGGCCCGAGGCCGTCGATGGCCAGCTTACTGCCGAGGGCGCTGCTGCCAAGAAGACCTCGCTGGTCCCCACGCTCATCTTGGTTGCCGTGCTTGTCGTGGCTACGCCGCTCGGCTTGCTTGCCACAGGTGACGCATGGGGCGAGTGGGACGCCGAGGGCGCCGCGACCGCCGTTCAGGAGGCTGGTGACGACAGCCTGCAGGCTTCGGTCGGCCTTGATACCCCGACCTTTGCCGACGCTCTGCCTACGGGTGATTACCTGCAGGCCTATTCCGAGGAGCAGGGTCTTGGCTTTGCCGGTCAGGCTGCCATGTATATCCTGTCCGGCGTGATTGGCGTGGCGGTGCTCACCATCGCATTCCGTCTGATCTCGCTGACGGTTAAGGAAAGCGGTGCTCATGGCAATAGCCGAGCTGCCTAGCTGGCTTGCGGTCGAGCAGCGTTACGAGCCCGTGGGGGCTCGGCATCGTGTGATGCAAAAGAACGTCCTGCACCTGGCGAGCCTGCTTGAGCGGGTTCGCCTGGGTGGAGGCGCGCACGAGGGCGGGTCGATGGTCGACCGCGCCCTTTCTTGCGTTTCGGCTCCGGTGCGCCTGGTGGGGATGTTCGTCTGCGTCCTGTGCGTGTGTCTGACGCAGAGCCCGCTGTACCTCATGTTGATGGCGGCTATCGCGCTGGTGCTGGTCGCGGTGCGCCCCGCACGCGGGCTGCGTGCGACCATTGTACCGGCGCTCGGCGCCACGGGGCTTGCGGTGGTTCTGGCATTGCCTGCCCTGCTGCTGGGCGCGTCTGCCACGGGCGCCATGCTCAAGATCGCGCTCAAGACCTTCATTAATGTGTCGCTGGTGCTGGGCGTTTCGTGGACGCTTACCTGGAGCCGCATGTCGGCGGCGCTCAAGATGCTGCATCTACCCGACGAGGTCATCTTTACGTTTGATATGGCGCTCAAGCACATTGAGGTGCTGGGTCGCACGGCGCACAATCTGTGCGAATCGGTCATGCTGCGCAGCGTTGGCCGTGCGCCTGAGGGATTTTCGCGTACCGATTCGATCGCGGGTATCATGGGCATGACCTTTATCAAGGCGATGGAATGCAGCCGCGCGATGGACGAGGCCATGCTCTGCCGCGGCTTTGCCGGCGCGTATCCGGCTCCCGCGCGGAGCGGCTTTGGCTGGCGCGATGCGGTCTATGCGGCCGGCGTGGCGCTGCTGGCAGTGTTGTGCGCCGTGCTGTAGGCGCTGCTGGTTCTGGCTGGGGATGCAAATAGGGAAGGGCGACGTTTTGACGATCGATATGAATAGTGCGGCGGGCACGAACGGTGTGGGCGGCGCCGAGGACACGCCGCTTATTGAGTTGCGCGACGTGGTGTTTTCCTATACGGGTCATACGGTTGTCGATGGTGTGTCGCTGCAGGTCGATCGTGGTGAACTCGTTGCCCTGCTCGGTCCCAACGGCTGCGGTAAGACGACGATTATGCGCCTTATTAACGGCCTTGAACTCGCGAACGCAGGGGCATACCTGTTTGACGGACGCGTGGTCGATGCGGCGTATCTGAAGGATTCTGCTGCTGCTCAGAAGTTCCACCAGCGCGTGGGCTTCGTGTTCCAAAACGCCGATGCCCAGCTGTTCTGCGCCACGGTGGGCGAGGAAGTTGCTTTTGGTCCCGCGCAGATGGGGCTGCCGGCAGACGAGCTCGAGCGCCGCGTGAGCGATGCCATGGGGTTGTTCCAGGTTGCCGACCTTGCCGACGCCTCTCCCTATCAGCTCTCGGGCGGGCAAAAGAAGCGCGTTGCGCTGGCTGCGGTGGTGTCGATGAACCCCGATATCCTAGTGCTCGATGAGCCCACCAACGGGCTCGATGAGGACTCGTGCGACATCGTAGTCAACTTTTTGCTGGCCTACGTTGCTGCCGGTAAGACGGTTTTGATGAGTACGCATCATCAGGATTTGGTGCGGCGCCTGGGTGCCCGCGCCATCTATATCGATCGATACCACCATGTGGTCGAGGCGCCGGTGTCGTCGTATGGAACCGAGAGCGGCGCTGCGGAATAGTTGCTGCGTAGAGCGTGCGTAGCCGCCCGCGCGGCTTTGCCGTGATGGTATAGTTATCCAGGTTTTTATGGGGGTGGCTATGCCAAGCTGGAACATTCATATCGCTCAGACGGAGCGTTTGCTGGAGCGCACCGGTGCGCTAGCCAATAGCGTGCGCGACCGCAATGCCTTTTTGTTTGGCTGCGTGGTTCCGGATATTTTCGTGGGCTATATGGTCCCTGGTATCGCTGATCCCATTCCGTATCGCATTACGCACTTTGCCAAGCCCGAGCCTATCCCTAAGCCTCGTGAGCATGAGTTCTGGGATACCTATGTGGCATCGTTGCTTAAAAGTTTGCCCACCGGTGCTCCGGCCGCGGCGACCTCGATTATCGAGGAACGCGAGCGACTGAATCGCGTGCACTATCCCCAGCGCTACAGGGATGCCGAGCCGGTTGTCGGTCCCGGCGCCTGTGAGTTCTCGCTTGCGTCCGAAGATGTGGCGCAGTCGTTGCTCGATTTAACGCTGGGCGTCTGGTCACATCTGGTGGCCGATACCGTATGGAATACGCGCGTGAATCAGTACCTGGAGGCGCACGGCGGCAAGCCGTGCGAGGAATTCCGCATTAAAAAGCAAGGTGACTTTGACTGGTTTGGTAAGACGCTCGGCATTGTTTCCATCCCGCGTGCGACCGATCGTCTGTATACTGCGGCGACGCGTTTTGGGCAGTATCCCATCCATAAGGAGTATGTGCTCAAGACCATCGGCGTTATGCACGAGATTGTGCGCGAAAACCCCGGTGAGCCCGATCATCCGCCATACCGCCTGCTAACTGAGGAGTTTTTCGATGCAACGTTTAACGAGGTCATCGAGCTGACCGAGGTGGGCTTTGCGACTCGCGTTGCTGCTTCTGACGTTCCCGCAGTCCCCCTGATCGCTAGCTGCTAGCTGGCCGGCTTGACGGCGAACAGCTCATCCCAATCGACCAATAGCTCCCGCCGCAGGGCATCTTCGGTGGTGCGTTCCTGATCGGTCTTTGGGATGTAGGGGAGCCCTGCCTTTTTATGGATGAGTTCGGCGATGTTGTTAAAGCTCTTCGTGTCTTTGATTTGCTCATAGGTTATCTGGATAACGTCATAGCCCATGCTTGTGAGGGCGGTGGTGCGCTCGGCATCGGAGAGACTTGCGGCTTCGCCATCGTGGGCGGAGCGGCCTTGGCATTCCAAGATGACGCCCATGCTGTCGGTGTTGCTCTCGATGAGGATATCGGCGTAGCAGCAGGTTTTGTCATACAGTGAGCGCGCGGCGTCGCTGAGTGGGATGCGCACGTTGTTTGCGATGTTGATACCCATGCCGCCCTCGTTGCGGGGGAGCGAGACAAGTATGGAGGTCTGTACTTCGAAGGGCGAGGCGGTCTGCCCCGTCATGTGCTCGGCCGCCCAGCGCAGTTGTTTAACGCCGCGCAGGCCTGCAGCCTGCTTGGCGAACGCGGCGATATCCGCCGCGCTGAGGAGCGGCGGGCGCTTCCACAAATTGGTGTCATTGCCCTTGGTGTCGACAACACGCTCCCAACCGCAGTTGGGTGGAATGAGCTTAAGCGAAATGGCTTCATCGAGTTGTTGTTGCGTTCGCTCGCAGGGCGTAAACACTGCAAAGGAGCCGCACATCTCGTAGCAAGCCATGAGTAACTGGTTGCGTGAGACCTGCGTAGCAAGGCTGAGCAGCGTAAACTCGGGCGACGTGACATCAAATCCATGTTCAGTTTGCCTAAACGACCCGGGAGGCGGCTCTTGGGTCAGGAGGTGCGATTTAAACAGGCTTCGCGACCCGGATTGTGCTCGAGTGAATACAAGCCTGTGAAGCGGTGCATGAAGCAGGTCTTTTACAACTGCATGACTTCCGAGGCCGCAACATCTGCGATCCATATTGCCAAGGCTAATGGCGGGGTAAAGCCCTAATACCTGCGGCGGGATACGGTGATAGTAAAAAGCGGATTGACCGCATAGCGTCAGGTCCATGATATCCTCCTGGTCGAAATGTGCTTTTGGACCGTGCGATGCCAGCGTCAATTCGGAAGTATGCGGCAAAATCTGAACCCTGTGAGCAGACCTGGCTTTTGAGGCCAGTTTATCAGGCATTTTGTTGCGAAAAAACGGGGTGTGCTCGGAGGTCTCAGAATTTGCCGCATACTTCCGAAAACGCGGTCGATCTAGCTCTTGCTAAAACGATTTAGCAGCGTCGGGTAAGGTGTGGTTTCGCCATCGGGCGAACACTTTTAGCGCTTGGGACTTTATTTTTGGGCCTCGAAAGGTGGATTTCGCGCTTTTGGTAAAGAAATGGGTGCGTGTTTTGCCGTGTGCCGGCATTGACACAGAAAAAGGGCCCGGAAGGCGAAGCCTTCCGGGCCCTTTGCAATGCAAACATGCTTGCAAGTACGACTTAACGCACCTGAGCGACGTAAGCGACGTTGGTCGAGGAGACCTTGTCCTCGAGCTGGACGCTCATGCGGGGATCGCCGGCGGTAGCGACGGTCAAATCGCCAGCCTCGACGTAGCCGAGCTCCTTAGCGGTCTCGATCGCCTTGACGATCGTGCCGTTGACGGTGCCCTGGGTAATCTCGGCCTGATGCGGGATAACGCCCCAGTACATAATCATCTGCTGGACGGCCCACTCGTGGCGGGAGAACGCGCAGATCGGCATGTTGGGACGGAAGTGCGAGATCAGGCGAGCAGTACGACCGGTGGTCGTCGGCACGGTGATGCACTTGGCGCCAACGGTGGTGGCCATGTTCACAGCGGACATACCCACAACGTTGTTGACAACGCGGGTGCCGTGAGCATCGGCCGGAACCTCGAGCGGAGCGTGGGCCGGGAGGTACTTCTCGGTCTCGAGAGCAATGCTGGCCTGCATCTTGACGGCCTCGACCGGGTACTTACCGGCAGCGGACTCGCCAGAGAGCATGACGGCGTCGGTGCCGTCGTAGATGGCGTTAGCAACGTCGGCAACCTCGGCGCGCGTCGGGCGCGGGTTCTGCTGCATGGAGTCGAGCATCTGCGTAGCGGTGATGACGGGCTTGTAGGCCGCGTTGCACTTGGCGATGATCTCCTTCTGGATGTGGGGAACGAGCTCGGGCTTGATCTCGATGCCCAGGTCGCCACGGGCGACCATGATGCCGTCGGAAGCCTCGAGAATCTCGTCAAAGTTCTCGACGCCCAGGGCGCACTCGATCTTCGGGAAGATCGTCACGTGCTCGCCGCCGTTCTCGCGGCAAAGCTTGCGGATGCCACGGACGGACTCGCCGTCACGGATGAAGGAAGCGGCGATGTAGTCGATGTTCTCGGTCAGGCCAAAGAGGATGTCCTGACGATCGCGCTCGGTGATGGCGGGCAGCGAGATGTTGACGTTGGGCATGTTGACGCCCTTGCGCTCGCCGATCAGGCCGTCATTCTTGACGACGCAGGTCATGTCCTGGCCGTCGACGGACTCGACCTCGAGGGCAACCAGGCCGTCATCGATCAGGATGAGGGAGCCCTTCTCGACCTCGGAGGGCAGAGCCAGGTAGTCGAGGGAGATGTGCTCAGCGGTGCCGTGGAAATCCTCGGACGTAGGCTGAGCGGTGACGACGATCTTATCGCCGGTCTTGACGGCAACCTTCTTGCCGTCGACCAGAAGGCCGGTGCGGACCTCGGGGCCCTTGGTGTCGAGCAGGATGCCGACGGGCATACCGAGCTCCTTGGAAACACGACGGACGCGCTCGATACGACCGTGGTGCTCGTCGTAAGAGCCGTGCGAGAAGTTAAAACGGGCGACGTTCATGCCCGCCTTGATCATCTCGCGGATGGTCTCGTCGCTATCGCAGGCGGGACCCATGGTGCATACAATCTTAGTGCGCTTGTACATTCAGACCTCCATCTGACATCGTCTTGCGCTGATAGATAAACCATAAGAAATAAAACCG
>JAHYYO010000047.1:0-10984 GCA_019424925.1 Collinsella sp. | reverse complement strand
GGCAGGCGTCGATATCATCAGAGACATGGTACCCCACGGGCGACTTCACAAGCAGATGGAAGCGGTAACGGTCCTTGGCTCTCTCGATTACACACGAAGCCGGGCCAAGCACCTGCGGCACGGCGCTCCCCGCCCGCAAAAAGTCAGGCGCGGCGGCATGCCAGCGACGCTTAAGAAGCTTTGCGATACGCCCGACGTAGTCCTGCGCGTCGTCTCGGTTCGCCGACCACACCAAGATGTTGACCAGGCGAACAAACGGCGGGTACAGCGCGTCGCGGCGCTGGTCCAGGTCGTAGTCGGTAAAGATCGAACGGTCGTGCTCAGCGACGGCGCGAATGACCGGATCCTCGGGCAGGTAGGTCTGGATGATGACCTCGCCAGGGCGATCGCCGCGACCGGCACGGCCGGCGACCTGCTCCAGCAAATCGTAGGCGCGCTCCCCTGCGCGGAAGTCCGGCAGCCTGAGGGCGAAGTCGGCATTGACCACGCCCACGAGCGTGACCTCAGGAAAGTCGAGGCCCTTGGCGATCATCTGGGTGCCCAGCAGCACTGCGCAATCGGCCGCATCGAACTGCTCGAGCAGCTTTTTGTGCGCGTCCTTGCCGCGCGTGGAATCGGCATCCATGCGGATGATGGCGACGTCCTCGGGCAGCATCTGGTGCAGTGCGTCCTCGATCTGCTGCGTGCCCAGCCCCATTTTTGCCAGGTAGCGACTGCCACATTTGGGACAACGACTCGTGGGCGCGGGATACGGCTGCACGCGCCAGGAGGATCCGCATGTGTGACATTGCAGCGTGTGCGTGCGCTCGTGATACGTAAGCGCTGTAGAGCAGTGGTTGCAGGTGGGAACGCAGCCGCACTCGCGGCACATCAAAAACGGCGCAAAACCGCGGCGGTTGTGCAGCAGCACGGCCTTTTCGCGGCGCTCGACCACACGCTCCAGGCCTTCCAACAGCGGTTTTGAGAACATGGAGCGGCTGCCGTGTGCGAACTCGCGACGCAGGTCGGCAATGCGGACCGTAGGCAGCACGGCGTGTCCGGGGCGCTCGGGCATCTCGACACGCGTCCAGGTGGCACCGTTATACATGCCGCGGCGGCAGCGGTCGAGGGCCTCGGCAGAAGGCGTGGCCGACCCCAGCACGAGCGGGCAGCGATAGCGGCGCGCCATCTCAGCTGCCACCTCGCGCGCATGGTAGCGCGGACTGGACCCCTGCTTGTAGCTGGTCTCGTGCTCCTCGTCAATGATGATGAGGCCCAGGTCGCCAAGCGGGCAAAAGAGCGCCGAACGTGCGCCGACGACCACGCGGGCCGCACCGCTGGCAACCATATCCCACTGGTCCAGACGCTCGCCAGCAGAAAGACGCGAGTGGAAAACCGCGACCGTCTCGCCAAAGCGCGAACAGAAGCGGCCGACGGTCTGGGCCGTCAGCGAAATCTCGGGCACCAGCACGCAGGCCGAGCGACCGGCTGCGAGCACGCGCTCGATGGCGGAGAGGTAAACCTCGGTTTTGCCGGAGCCGGTGACGCCGTCGACCAGCACCACGTCGCCACGAGCGTCCAGACGGGCGCGCTCAATCTGCGCGAGTGCCTGTTGCTGGCCGTTGGTAAGGGAGACCGGCGCCTTGCCGCTTGCCGAGGACAGCGTGGTCTGCTCGCTGCAGCCACGCCAGGCGCGGCGCTCTTCCACCACCACGACGCCGCGTTTTTCGAGCGACTTGATGGTCGCCGACATACTGTTATAGAGAAGGTTGAGGTCGCGCGTCGTGACAGGACCACACTGGAGCGCCTCGATGAGTTGGCGCTGGCGGACCGCGGTCTTGGGTGGCGTGTAGTCAAAGCCTTCGGGCGTAAGCATCACCCAGCGGTTTTGGATGGGTTTGACGGCTGGACGTTCAACCGTCCACACGCCGTCGTCGCCCTTAACGACGTGCGGACTGCCGCCCGGAGGCAAGAACAGGCGCAGGCACTCGGAAAGCGTCGCGACATACTCGCGGCTCATCCAACGTGCGATGCGGGCGGCTTCGGCGGTAAAGAGCGGTTTGCTGAGGATGGCCTCGATGGGCTTGATGCGCACGGGGTCGAGGGCGTTGTTGCCCTGCAGGTCGCCCAGCTCAGGCGCAATGTCGACGATATAGCCCGCGGCGGCACGGTTACCAAAGTGGACCAGGACCGTAGACCCGATCCGGGCCTCATTAGCAAGGGACTGCGCAATGCCGTAAGCAAACGGCTCGGACAGCGCGCGGGTGGGAATGTCAAGGACAACGCTCGCGTAGGCGGCGATGGCCTCAGGTGCAGGCTTAGGCTTCACCGGAGTCTCCTCCGGTTCCGGCGAACCAAACAGCGACAGTTGTTGAGCCATACACCACCTCTAACGAACGGACCTGAAAGGGGTGGGACAAAATAATCAGTAGAGTTTGTCCCATGGCCGATACGAGTGTCGAGCTCGTTGCGTCACTCGAACATGGGACAAACACTACTGATTATTTTGTCCCAGCAACCCACTCATCGGTACAGAAACAAGAGCCCCGCTCGAGGGAACGGGGCTCGGATACATGCGTTTGCGCGTCTACTACAGCGCCATCGTGCGGGCGCGGTCGATGCGCGCCAGGCAGTCGTCGCGGCCGACGAGCGCCATGGTCTCGCCCAGCGGAGGGCTCACCATGTTGCCGCAGACGGCGACGCGCACGGCCTGGAACACCACGCGCTTCTTAAGGTCCATCTGCTCGGGCAGCGGCTCAAGCGCGGCGTCGATGGCCTCGGCAGTCCACTTGTCCACGCCCTCGAGCGCGGCCTTGGCGGCATCCAGAATGGCGCCCATGCCTTCCTTAGCCAGGCCCTTGTTGACGGATTTCTCGTCATACTCGAGCGTCTCGGCCGTAGCGAAGATGGGAGCGGCGACGGTCACGGCGTCGGCCGGCATCTTGGTGCGCGGCTTGACGATGGCGGCAAGCGCGTCGATCCAGTCCTCGCCGTACTCGACGTTGCCCTCGATGAGACCCGCCTCGTGCAGCTCGGGGACCATGATCTCGTCGGCAAACTGGGCATCGGACATGCCGTTGATGTACTCGGCATTGACCCAGTCGAGCTTCTTGGGGTCGAAGGTCGCCGGGTTCTTGGAGATGCGGTCGAGCGAGAACTTGCTAGCAAGAACATCGCGCGGGATGATCGTGGTCTCGCCGTCGAGCGACCAGCCGAGCAGCGCCAGGTAGTTGACGAAGGCGTCGGAAAGGTAGCCGGCGTCGCGGTACTCCTCCACCGAAGTTGCGCCGTGGCGCTTGGAGAGCTTCTTACCGTCGGCGCCCAGGATCATGGAGATGTGGGCGAACGTGGGCACGGGCGCGCCGAGGGCCTCGTAGACCATGACCTGGCGCGGGGTGTTGGACAGGTGGTCGTCGCCGCGGATGACATGGGTGATCTTCATCATGGCGTCGTCGACGACGGTCGCGAAGTTGTACGTGGGCGTGCCATCGGAGCGGAAGATGACAAAGTCGTCGAGCTCCTTGGCGTCGAAGGTCACCTCGCCGTGAACAGCGTCGTGGATGACGACGTCGCCGCGGTCCTCGGGCACCTTGATGCGCAGGACGTAGGACTCGCCGGCCTCGATGCGGCGGCGGGCCTCCTCGGGATCAAGATCGCGGCAACAACGCTGATAGCCCTGGAAGGGGTCCTTGCGCTCCTGCGCGGCCTTGCGGTCGGCGTCGAGCTGCTCCTTGGTGCAGAAGCAGGGATAGGCCTTGCCCTCATCCCAAAGTTTCTGGGCGGCCTGCTTGTACAGGTCCAGGCGCTCAGTCTGGGCGTAGGGGCCAAAGTCGCCGCCTACCTCGGGACCCTCGTCCCAGTCCAGGCCCAGCCAACGCATGGCGCGCAGGATGATCTGCGTGTTCTCGTCGGTGGAGCGGGTGGGATCGGTGTCGTCGATGCGCAGGATGAACGTGCCGCCGTTAGCACGGGCGAAAGCCCAGTTATAGATAGCGGTGCGGGCGCCGCCGATGTGCAGCTTGCCCGTCGGTGAGGGTGCAAAGCGGACGCGAACGTCTGATGCCATGGAAATCTCCTCGATTGCAGGATGGATGTCTAACCGCATCAGTATAAAGCAACAAAGCAACCTCCGCACAAAGGGCACCGACCCACTCATTGGGGACAGACTTAAATGACTACCCAATGAGCACCCGACTGGTCATTTAAGTCTGTCCCCAATGAGTAGGTGCGGAAAGGGTGTGAATGTTTGATTTACGCGCTATGATGTGCCCTTGCATAGAGAGCCCGGCGGAATGGTAACGGTCGCCGGGACACGTTTTTGAAAGGACAATCATGTCAGAAGAACTTCGTTCCATCCCACCCCAACACGGGTCCTTTGTTTTTACGTCGGAGTCGGTGACCGAAGGTCATCCCGATAAGATCGCTGACCAGATCAGTGACGCCGTCCTCGACGCAATCCTCGCCAAAGAAATAGAGCTCCAGGAGCAGGGCTACATCGCCCCCAACGGCGTGCCTGCCAACGTGGAGAACGTCCGCTGCGCCTGCGAGACCCTCGTGACCACCGGCACCGTCATCGTCGCCGGCGAGATTCGCACCCAGGCCTACGTCGACGTACAGGAAATCGCCCGCGGCGTCATCCGCCGCATTGGCTACAACCGCGCCAAGTTCGGTTTTGACTGCGACACCTGCGGCGTTATGAGCCTCATCCACGAGCAGTCGCCCGATATCGCCCAGGGCGTTGACGAGTCCTTCGAGACCCAGACCGGCGCTACCACCGACCCGATCGACCTGATCGGCGCCGGCGACCAGGGCATGATGTTCGGTTATGCCTCCAACGAGACCAAGACCCTCATGCCCATGCCGCACTACCTGGCAAGCCGCCTGGCCGAGCGCCTGGCTGCCGTGCGCCATGACGGAACCCTGCCCTACCTGCGCCCCGACGGCAAGACCCAGGTCACGGTGCGCTACGAGGAAGGTAAGCCCGTGGAGGTCACGACCATCGTCATCTCCACGCAGCACGCCGCCGAGATTGAGGACATGGGCAAGATCAAGGCCGACCTCATCGAACACGTCATCACCCCGGTCATGGCCGCCGAGAACATGCCGTGGGACAACGCGGACATCTACGTGAACCCCACCGGTCGCTTTGTCGTGGGCGGCCCCATGGGCGACACGGGCCTCACCGGCCGCAAGATCATCGTCGACACCTACGGCGGCTACGGCCGTCACGGCGGCGGCGCCTTTAGTGGCAAGGACTGCACCAAGGTTGACCGCTCCGCCGCGTATGCCGCGCGCTGGGTCGCCAAGAACGTGGTCGCCGCCGGTCTGGCCGACCGCTGCGAAGTCGAGCTGGCCTACGCCATCGGCGTTTCCAAGCCCCTCTCAATCATGGTCGACACCTTCGGTACTGCGCATGTTGCCGAGGACAAGATCGTTGAAGCCGTAGAGAAGACCTTCGACCTGCGCCCGGGCGCAATCATCCGCGACCTGGACCTGCGTCGACCGATCTACGAGAAGACAGCAGCCTACGGCCACTTCGGCCGAGAAGACGCCGACTTCACCTGGGAGAAAACCGATCGAGTCGAAGAACTCAAAGCAGCCTGCGGGCTGTAATTGGGAACCACCAAGGTCACAACGCGCACACGCTTTCAAAAGAAGTACCGCCCCCAAGCGGTACTTCTTTTTTATTAATCCGGTAGTGAAGATGTTTCGATATGAACCTACGCTGCGTCACTAGCTAATGAATTTTGCAGCACGGGCACTCCAACCATGTATCCTTAGTCCCGAGGGGCGGGGCATAAGGTCGATCGCGAGTTCCGCACGAGCCGGAGAGCACTTAATGTGCTCTCCGTGCGAGTCAGGACTGTCCGAGCAGGCGACCTTATGCCCCGCACCTCGGGACGACGGGATAGATTAAAGGAGCAGCCATGGCAGGCAAGCCGCAAACATTAGCTACGACCTCGGCATTTGAGATCTTGGGGCCCGTCATGGTCGGCCCCAGCTCATCGCACACCGCCGGCGCCCTGCGCTGCGCCCAAGTTGCCGCCAGCCTGCTGGAAGGCCGCATCACTAAGGTCACCTTTGGCCTGTGGAACTCCTTTGCCCACACCTACCGCGGCCACGGCACCGATCGTGCGCTCGTCGCGGGCATCCTGGGCCTCGACACCGATGACGAGAACATCAAGCAGGCCTTCGACCTCGCGCACGAGCAGGGCCTCGAATATCACTTTGACATCAAGGGCGACGACGCCTCCATCCACCCCAACACCGTCGACATCGACATGGTCGACGACACGGGCGCCACGGCCCAGGTCCGCGGTGAGAGCCTGGGCGGCGGCAAGATGCGCATCAGCCGCATTAACGGCGTCGGCGTCGACATCTCGGGCATGTACTCCACACTCTTCGTGGCGCACTACGACGTCCCCGGCGTGCTCGCCGCGCTCACGAACCTGCTCGCCTACGCACACGTGAACATCGCCTTCTGCCGCACCTACCGCACCGAAGTGGGCGGCCAGGCCTACTCCGTCTTCGAGACCGACGGCGCGCCCGACGACACCGTCGTCCCCATGCTCCGCAAACTCGACAATGTCGATTACGCGACCTTTATCGAGCTCCCCGGTTCTGCCTCGTCGCTCTCCCCCGGTGTCTCGGCAAAGGAGATCTTCGACGACGGCGAGCAGCTGCTCGATGCGTGCGCCGAGCTCGGCCTGAATATCGGCGCCGTTATGGCCGTGCGCGAGGCGCGTCTGACCGGCGAGGCCCACGCCGTCGCCGCCATGCGCCGCGTGCTCGACGTCATGCGCGAGGAGACCACGACCCCCATCGTCAATCCGCAACGATCGCTCGGCGGGCTTATCGGCGGCGAGGCTAAACTCGTCGATGCCACCGGCCGCAACGATTTGAGCACGAGCCTGATGGGCACCGTTCAAACCGACGCCGTGGCCCGCGCGATGGCCGTGCTCGAGCGCTCCGCCACGATGGGAGTGATCGTCGCCGCTCCCACGGCAGGCTCCGCGGGTGTCGTGCCCGGCTGCGTGCTGGCGCTCGCCGATCACCTTCAGCTCGACGACGAGCAGGTCATGGACGCGCTCTACTGCGCAGCCGCAATCGGCCTCAACCTCACCACGAGCGCCTGCGTCGCCGGTGCCGAGGGCGGCTGCCAGGCTGAGGTAGGAAGTGCGGCCGCCATGGCAGCCGCCGCGCTGGTGCAGATGCTCGGCGGCACGCCCGGGCAGGCGCTCGACGCCAGTTCCATCGCGCTGAGTAACTTGCTGGGCCTCGTTTGTGACCCCGTCGGTGGCCTCGTGGAGGTACCCTGCCAAAACCGCAACGCCATCGGCGTGGCAGCCGCCTTTAGCTCGGCGCAGCTTGCACTTGCCGGTATCAAGAGCCTGGTGCCGTTTGACCAGATGGCGCACGTCATGCTCTCCGTGGGCCACGCGTTGCCGGCCACGCTGCGCGAGACGGCAAAGGGTGGCATCGCGCAGGCTCCGGCCGCACTTTCGGCCTGTGCAAAATGCGGTGTGTGCGGATAGCGACAAAGAAAGACTCGAAGGTGGGACAAATGTCCCACCTCTTTTGAATGCCACCGTTTCCATACCACAAACAACTAGGTAATCGCTATAATGCAAGCCCAGTAAAAACACGATGAGCCGCAAGGCGAAATTCGAAGGATATGCATACGATGTCGCAAAACGATCGAACTCAACTGATTCCCGATCCGCAGCAGCCGAGCAGGCACACCGGCGGCGTTCAATCGCCGCGTCCTATCGCGCCGAGCCGCGGTCAGCAGCGAGGTGCGGCAAACGTTTCCCAACGTCCGAACAAGCAGCATCAGCAGCGCCAGACAAATGGCAATGCGCCCAAGCAGCCCCCCACGCACGCTCGAGGCGATCGCGGCCCCGCACGCAAACCCGCCGAGAACAATAAGTCGGGCAAAAAGACGACGCTCTTTGTCGTTCTGGGTCTTATCGTCATTGTCTATATCGTAGGCGTCGTAGCGTTTTCGCAGGTAGCCTACCCCAACACCACTATCGCCGGCGTCGATGTCTCATTCTCCAACGCTTCGTCTGCCGCCACCAAGGTCAACTCGGCATGGAAGCACTATAAGCTCACCGTGACAGGCGATGACTTTAGCTGGACGTATCAGCCCGAGTCCGATGAGCCCATCGTCGACGGCGAAGCTGCCGCAAAAGAGATCATCAGCCACAACGAAGCCTTTGTATGGCCGGTCCGCCTTGTGGAATCCTTAAGCGGAAAGACCAAAACAACCGCTACCTCCAACGAAGTCGATCTTGATCAAGACGTCGACCTGTCCATGCTCTCCGACACTTTTGACCAAAAGAAGTTTGAGGAGGATCTGGGCGCCGCCATCGACGAGTTTAACGAGGGGCGTTCGGGCACGTTCGAGGCCAATAGCTCCTATGACGAGCAGGCCGGCAAGTTTACCGTCGAGAAGGCGCGCTCCAACGAAAAACTCGACCGCGAGCATGTCATTAAGTATGCCGAACTCGAGCTTGCCTCGCTGTCCGAGACCGTAGACCTTTCCAAGCTCGGCAACGATGCCTATGAACCGCTCAATGGAACGCTGACTGATGATCAGATTCAGACCGCATGCGATGCCGCCAACAACTTCCTGGGCGTCAACGTGACCCTCAAGCTCAACGGCGAGGATGCCGGCAAGGTTGATGGCAGCTCCGTGTTGCAGTGGATCAGCTTTGCCGATCCGGCCAACCCCACGCTCGATACGTCGCAGATCAGCAGCTGGGCAGCCGAGCTCGCCAACGGCTTCAATACCGTGGGCTCCACTCGCTGGTGGACGCGCGCCGATGGCAAGCAGTGCGCCGTCGAAGGCGGCGACTTTGGTTGGTGCATCGACAGCGGCTCGCTCGCCAAGCAGGTCGAGGACGCCATTAACAACAAACAGACCGGCGAAATCGAGATCAAGTACTCCCAGAAGGCCGACACCTTTACCGCAAAGGGAGAGCCCGACTGGAAGGCATACGTCGATGTCGATCTGTCCGAGCAGCACGCGCGCTACTACGACGAGAGCGGCAATATCGTGTGGGAGGCCAACTTTATCTCGGGAAAGCCGGGTGAGGACGCCACGCCCGAAGGCGTTTGGCAGATCAACAGCAACAATGGCGCCAGCAAGCTCATCGGTGCCAAGGACCCCGAGACCGGCAAGCCCAAATACGAGAGCCCGGTCAGCTATTGGATGCCGTTTGAGGGAAACATGGTCGGTTTCCACGATGCAACGTGGCAAAACGACAAGAGTTTCGACGATCCCAACTCCTACAAGTGGTGCGGCAGCCACGGATGCATCAACCTTCGCCTGGCCGACGCCAAGGCGCTGCACGATTGCATCAAAGTCGGCCTGTGCGTGGTTGTCCACTCGTAGTGCAACGCGCACATTCATACAACGTGGAACTGCTGCGACCAATCTAACAATTCCGAAAGATACCGTCCTGTGCGCCTGCCCCAACCGGCGGGCGCATATACTTATCAAGGTTCTTTCTATAAAGGAGACGCTATGCCGAATGTCCCCAACATCACCCCGGGCCCGGATGATACCGAGCACACGCCCGAAGGTGCCACCGAAACGCTTCCTCTGATCACAGACGTACATGCCGACAAGGAGAGCGGACTCACGAACGATACGGCCGAGATTTCCGATGAAGAGGCATATGCCAAGCTCAAGGCAAAACGTGCCGAACGTCGACGCAAAAAGCTGATTCGACGCGGCATTGCCGCCGGCATCGTGGGTGTCATCGCGCTCATTGCTATTGTTGCAACCCTGGTTATCAATGCGCAGCCACAGGGCGATAGCGGGCCTGCGACCGACATGGTGACCGAGGGCACGTTTAGCACAACGGTCGAGGCAAAAGGCCAGCTCAAACCCATTTCGTCCTCAGTGGTCTCCCCTTCTGTCGACGGCACGGTCGATTCGATCAACGTGCAGGCAGGCCAATCCGTCAACGAGGGCGACGTGCTTATGACCATTAAAAACGACGAGCTCGATCGCAACGTTGCCGAGGCGCAGCGTGCAGTTGCAGCCGCTCAAGAAGACCTCGCCAACGCGCAGAAAGCCGCAGCTGCCGCGCAGGCCAACCCAACGACGGACGTCGACGGAGGTTCCGCAGCGGCTGGCACCCCCGCCGCATCAGCGGACACGAACGCCGTATCGGCCGCGCAGCGCAGCCTCACATCGGCCCAGGCAAACCTCGATCAGGCGAACGCCAAGGCCGCCAGCCGTACGGTCACGGCCCCGAGCTCGGGCAGCATCGTGGCGCTCAACGCCAAGGTGGGCGCCACGGTAACAGGCGGCATGATCATGGGCGAAAGCGATACGAGCGGCGGCAAGCAGTGCATGCAGATCGCCGACCTGTCCAAGATGAAGGTGACCGTGCAAGTGGGCGAAAAGGACATCGCCAAGATCGCCGTTGGGCAGAGCGCCAACGTCACGTATCCCGCGTTTCCCGATATCGTGAGCCAGGGAACCGTTACGGCCATCGCTTCGGTGGCAAACTCCGACGCCGCCAACGGTGGCGGCGGCAACGTAACCTTTAACGTCGACATCCTCATCGAGGCGCCCGACGCGCGCCTGAAGCCGGGCATGACGGCCGAGGTATCGGTGGTGACCGAGCAGCTCGACGACGTGGTGATGGTGCCGACCATGGCGCTGATGACCGAAGATGGCGAGCACTATTACGTCAATTTGGCCACCGATTCGGAGGGTAAAAAGACGCGCCGCGTGAAGGTGACCGTCGTAACGCAAAACGACAACGAGGCTGTAGTCGGTAAGACGCAGGTCAAGCGCGACGACCAGGGCAACGAGATCAATCCAGACGTCCCGGTTACCAAGCTACGCGACGGCGACACCATCGTGACGGATACCGGCACAGGCATGACGGCAGACGGCGGCGACAACATGCCTGCCGACGAGGGCAAGTAATGCGTCCCGTCATCGACATCCGCAACGTGCACCGCATCTTTGAGAGCGAGG
>JAHYYO010000046.1:0-10986 GCA_019424925.1 Collinsella sp. | reverse complement strand
TGGTGACGTGCTCCATAAGGATGACGGGCTCGACACCGGCCTGCTTGGCCATCTTTTTGCGGCTGGCCTGCGGGTCGATGGGCGCAAACACCGACGTGAAGTCGGGGTTGTTGAGCGCGCTGTCGAGGCTTGCAACCTCGGCGGCCTGATCGCGCTCGACCACGGGAGCCGCAGGCTGCGTGGGGTCGGGAATGCCGGCAAAAAGACCGGACTGCGCGGGCTGCGGCGCGGGAGCCGCAGGGGCCAAGGGGTCGGGGATGCCGGCCATGGTAGGCTGCGGCGTGGCGGCGCTCATCTGAGGCTGAGCCACGCGGGCGGTCACCGTCTGAACGGGCTCACAGCCAGCCGTGCCGGAAAGCGCAACATCGTTGTTGGGATTGTAGGCAAAGGGATCTGCCGCCGGCTGTGCCTGATCTGCCGGCTGTGCGGGGATCGGGCTAAACAGCTGATCCTCTGAATCCGGAGTGGCGAAACGACTGCCCGCGACGCTCGGCTGCGTCTTGGGGGCTTCATCGCCCGCACCGGAGGTACGGAAGTGGTTACCCACTGGTGCTCCTTATCGTCGTGCGTTTAAACTACATGAGCGCTTTACATTTTAGCAGCATTAGCTTTGCTGCACATAAGAAGCATGGCGGGCTTTGGGATCCCACCGGCCGGGCGCAGGGTTACCTCCCAAATCGTCCTCGCGCATGGCCGGCATTTGTCCTGCTCCTGCGGAGCTGCGGACAAACGCCGGCCTGCGCTGCGGAAAGATTTGGGAGGTAACCCTGCGCCCGGCCTGCGGCTACTATGGGGCCGACGCACCAACTTGAGATGCTGCGCATACAAAGTTGGAAGGGTCTGAATTGCACTTTGTTGGGATGGGCCCGTTTCCCCATGGGAACTTTGCTTGGCAGGACTCTAATTTAAATTCAACAAAAACAGGGGCGCCCTCTTTGGGGATGCCCCTGTTCTGGCTTGGATGTGGTTGTTGAGACGATACTTTACCTCGTCTTGCCTTATGCCAAGAACTCCTTGGTGGTCGCCACGATGTTGGCGGCGTCCAAGCCGTACTTGTGCAGGAGCTCGGCACCCGGGCCGGACTCGCCGAAGGTGTCGTTGACGCCAATCTTCTTGAGCGGCGTCGGGCACTGCTCGCACAGAACATCGGCAACGGCGCTGCCCAGGCCACCGATCACGGAGTGCTCCTCGACGGTCACGACGTGGCCGGTCTTGGTGGCGCTCTTGACGATCAGGTCGGCATCGATGGGCTTGATGGTGTGCATGTTGATGACCTCGGCATCGATGCCCTCGGCAGCAAGCTGCTCAGCGGCCTCGAGAGCCTCGCCGACCATCAGGCCGCAAGCGATGATGGTGACGTCGGCGCCCTCGCGCATGACGATGCCCTTGCCCACCTCGAACTTGTAGGTCTCGGGGTCGTTGATGACCGGCGAGGCCAGACGGGCAAAGCGCATGTACACGGGGCCGTCGCACTCGTAGGCGGCGCGCGTCACGGCGCGGGCCTCGACGTCATCGGCGGGAACAATCACGGTCATGCCGGGGATAACGCGCATGAGGGCGATATCCTCGCAGCACTGGTGCGTGGCGCCATCCTCGCCTACCGAGATACCGGCGTGCGTGGCACCGATCTTGACGTTAAGGTGCGGATAGCCGATGGAGTTACGGACCTGCTCAAAGGCGCGGCCGGCGGCGAACATGGCAAAGGTGCTCGCAAAGGCAACGCGACCGGTGGTTGCGATACCGGCGGCAACACCCATCAGGTTGCTCTCGGCAATGCCCACATCGAAGAAGCGGTCGGGGCAGGCGGCCTTAAACTTGCCGGTCTGCGTGGCGGCGGCCAGGTCGGCGTCGAGGACCACAAAGTCATCGTGCTCGTTGGCGAGCTCGACGAGGGCCTCGCCGTAGCTTACGCGCGTGGCGATTTTCTTGACGTCTGCCATCCTAGAGCTCCTCTCCGGCGGCCGTGAGCTCTGCCATGGCCTGCTCAAACTGTTCATCGTTGGGGGCCTTGCCGTGCCAACCTACCTGGTTCTCCATAAAGGAAACGCCCTTGCCCTTGGTGGTCTCGGCGATAATGGCGGTCGGCTGACCCTTGGTGGCGCGGGCCTCGGCAAAGGCGGCGCGGATCTGATCGAAATCGTTGCCGTCGGCAAGCTCCACCACGTGGAACTTGAAGGCGCGGAACTTGTCGGCGAGCGGCATGGGGTCGTTGACTTCCTCGACGGGGCCGTCGATCTGCAGGCCGTTGTGGTCGACGATCACGCAGAGGTTGTCAAGCTGCTGGTTGCCGGCAAACATGGCGGCCTCCCAAACCTGGCCCTCCTCGCTCTCGCCGTCGCCCAGCAGGGCGTAGGTGCGATAGTCGTCGCCCCAGTGCTTGGCGGCAACGGCCATGCCCACGGCGGCGGAGATGCCCTGGCCGAGCGAACCGGTGGACATGTCAACGCCCGGGGTGTCGTTCATGTTGGGGTGACCTTGCAGATGGCTGCCGATGTGGCGCAGCGTCTTGAGATCCTCCTTGGGGAAGAACCCGCGCTCGGCAAGCACGGCGTACAGGCCAGGTGCGCAGTGACCCTTGGAAAGCACGAAGCGATCGCGGTCGGCCTTGCGGGGGTCGGCCGGGTCGACGTTCATTTCCTCAAAGTACAGATAGGTCATGATGTCGGCAGCGCCGAGCGAACCGCCCGGATGGCCGGACTTGGCAGCGTGCACGCCGGTGACGATGCCCTTCCTTACCTCGTTGGCAACCTTTTTGAGCTCTTCGTCGCTCATTGTGCCTTCCTTTCATCCTCATTAGACAAAATGCGCACGGCACCGAAGGTAATCCCAACACAGCCGCAATGCACGTACGTCATTCATTATGCTGGAAACTGATGGCTTTACCAGAGTTTTTATCATTATTTGAACAATTTAGCAGGCAGAACCGCTGATGAAACGGTTTATCAATGTGAACGTCTTTTGGATGGAACGCGGTCGCCCCTACGCGCTAATGTCCTTGAATCCCTCGCCGAAGGCTTCCGTAACGTCAGCGACCGTCACAATGGCGTGAGGATCGCGCTCGCGCACGATCGTCTTGAGGGTATTGAGCTCTCGACGGCTCACGATGACCATAATCACCGGCTTCTCGGCACCCGAATACATGCCAGTCGCCTTAAACTTGGTACAACCACGACCCAGGCCATACATGATATCGGCAGCAATATCAGGGAACTTGTCCGAGATGATGAGTACCATACGGCGCTTGTTGCCACCATCGACCACGGCATCGATCACGTAGCCGCTAATGACCATCGAAAGGCCTGCATATAGAGCGTTTTCGATTGAAAAGACCGGAGCCGACAGCGCGCATACGGCAACATCGATCGCCATGACGGTCGAGCCCACCGGCAGCGAGGTGTTACGCGAGATGATTTGGCCAATCGTGTCCGAGCCGCCGGTGTTGGCGCCGGCGCGCAACACCATGCCGTAACCGATGCCCGTAATAATGCCGCCCCACATGGCAGGAAGCATCAGGTCCGCATCCGCCAGAGGTGCTACAAACGGGGCGAACAGATCGGTAAAAAATCCCAGCAGCACAAAGCCCGTCGCGGTCTGCACCACGTAGAACATGCCGCCCTCGCGCATAACGACCAACAACAGCAAGGCGTTCATCACGATCGTCTGAATACCAACGGGAAGCGATAGACCGCGCGATGCGCCGACCGCCTGGATAATGGTGGCAAGGCCCGTAACGCCACCGGCAGCAAGGCCGTTAGGAATCAAAAACAGGTCGGTCGCAATAGCGGCCAGAGCGCACCCCAACATAATCTGGGGCAGGTCGTGAAAGAAGTTCATCGAAAGAATGCGCTTAATGTCCAGACGATATGCCATGCTGCCTCCCTCAAAAAAGCGCACCCCATCGGATGCGCTTTGAACTTCTTCTTGTATTCGATTCTACCGATTCGCCGGACAAAAACCACCCCTGCGCAGGGTTTATTCCGAATACAAACCCGTCCAACCGTTGGGCTTAGCATCGGCTTGAAGCCGCCCGATGTTTTAGATCTCCGAGCCTTCTACATCGGCGTTGCCGGTAGCCCAACGGTGATAGCCAATCACAAACGGATCCAAATCGCCATCGTCAAGAACGGCCTCGACGTTGCTGGTCTCCACGCCCGTACGCAGGTCCTTAACCATCTGGTACGGGTAGAGCACGTAGCTGCGGATCTGGTTGCCAAAACCAATCGTGGTCTTGGGTCCGCGAATCTCGTCCAGGGCCTCGGCACGCTTCTCGAGCTCAATCTCGTACAGGCGAGCCTTGAGGATCTGCATGCACGCGGCCTTGTTCTGGATCTGGCTGCGCTCGTTTTGGCAGGTAACCACAATGCCGCTGGGGAAATGCGTCACGCGCACGGCGGAGTCGGTGGTGTTTACGCCCTGGCCACCCGGGCCACTTGCGTGGTACACGTCGACGCGGATGTCGTCGGGGTTGATCTCGATATCGATATCGTCGGGCAGCACCGGAATGACCTCGACGCCGGCAAACGTGGTCTGGCGGCGCTTCTTGTCGTCGGTGGGGCTAATGCGAACCAAGCGGTGGACGCCGGCCTCGGCGCGCAGCATGCCAAATGCGTCCTTGCCCTCGACGGTAAAGGTCGCACGGTCAATGCCGATGACCTCGGCCGCGGGACAGTCGTTGATGGTGACCTTCCAGCCGCGACGCTGGCAGTACTTCATGTACATCTTAAAGAGCATGAAGGTCCAGTCCTGGGCCTCCAGACCACCCTGTCCGGGCTTGATGGTCACAATGGCATCGCCGTGATCGAACTCACCGGTAAACCAGCTCGAAAGCTCAAGCTCATCGATGGCACGGGCCAGGCGCTCAGCCGTGGCTGCAGCCTCCTCGCGAAGGGCGGCGGCGTCGGGGTCATCCCCCATCTCCTCGGCAAGCTCCAGCGCGGCGCGGGCATCGGAAAGCTCGCCGCGCGCGGTGTCCACGGCAGCGATATCTTCCTTGGTACGCGCAATCTCCTCCATGGTGGCACGGGCGGCGTCGGCGTCATCCCAAAAGCCAGGGGCAACACTTTTGGCCTCGAGCTCGGACACGCGGGTTCGCTTCTCGTCCAGGTGGAGATACGACTCGACCTCACCGAGCCGGTCCGCAAACGCGTCCAGCTCGGCGGGCGTTACCTCTAAAGCCTCAGCCATTAACGATTCCTGCCGTGGCAGTACTTAAACTTCTTGCCGCTACCGCAGGGGCACGGGTCGTTGCGGCCCACGTTGACGTACGGATCGTCGCTCTCGGACTTGCGATAGGTGGTCACCTTGCCACCGTTGTTGACGGCAGCCGGACCACCCTGGACAGCCGTGCGGGCCTGCACCTGCGCCTGCTTGCGCAGCACCGAGTCGCCGTTGTCACCATCGACCTCGGCAGGGCCGGAGAAGCGCGCGCCCTCGAGCGCGGGCTCCTCCTTGTGCTCCACGGCGCGCGGGGCGGCCTTGATCTCGATGCGCAGAACCGTGCGCAGGTAATCCTCATACATGGTATCGACGAGGATCTGGAACGCGCCGTAGGCCTCGGTCTTGTACTCAACCAGCGGGTCGCGCTGGCCAAAGCCGCGCAGGCCGATGCCGGTCTTGAGGTAGTCCATCTCCTGCAGGTAGTTCATCCAGCGGGTATCGATGACGCGCAGCATGACCTGGGTGTTGAGCTCGCGCATCAGGTCCTCGCCCAAGCGCTCGGCCTTCATGTTGTAGCACTTCTCTACGTAAGCCAGGACATCGGCAGCAAGGGCCTCATAATCCTCGTCGGGGAACTTCGGCGTATCGATGTGGCCGGTGAGCTCCACAACCCACTTGCGCAGACCCTCCAGGTCGCGCTCGCCATCGTGACTGTCCTTGGTGCAGAACTCCTGCACGCAGCGGTACACGGTATCGTGCATGACCTCGGTGATGTGATCGGTCAGGTCCTTGCCGTCCAGAATCTTATTGCGCTCGGCGTAGATGACCTGGCGCTGCTTGTTCATGACGTCGTCGTACTCAAGGACGCTCTTACGCATGGAGAAGTTGATGCTCTCGACCTTGTGCTGGGCGCTCTCGACGGCCTTGGAGATGATCTTGTGCTGGATGGGCATGTCGTCGCCCATGTCGGCCGTGACCATCATCTTGGAGACGCGGTCCATCTTGTCGCCGCCGAACAGACGCATGAGGTCGTCCTCGAGCGACAGGTAGAACTGGGTCTCGCCCGGATCGCCCTGACGGCCGGAACGGCCGCGCAGCTGGTTGTCGATACGGCGGGACTCGTGGCGCTCGGTGCCGATAACGGTCAGGCCGCCGGCGGCAAGAACGCGCTCGCGCTCGGCCTTGCAAGTCTCCTTGGCCTCGGCGTTAAACTGCTCAAGCTGCTCGGGCGTTACGTCCTCCATGGTCAGGCCCTCGTACTCCAGGCGCTCGCGCACCAGCTCGTCGGGGTTACCGCCCAGCAAGATGTCGGTACCGCGGCCGGCCATGTTGGTAGCGATGGTCACGGCGCCATAGCGACCAGCCTGGGCAACGATATGGGCCTCGCGCTCGTGGTGCTTGGCGTTGAGGACCTCGTGCGCGATGCCGCGCTTGGTAAGGGCGGCCGACAGTTTCTCGGAGCTTTCGATGGAGACGGTGCCCACCAGGACCGGCTGGCCCTTGGCGTGACGTCGCTCGACGTCGTCGGCAACGGCGTTGTATTTGGCCTGGATGGTGCGGTACACCAGGTCCTCGTGGTCAACACGCTGCACGGGCTTGTTGGAGGGGATGACCTCGACGGGCAGCTTGTAGATCTCGCGGAACTCGGCATCCTCGGTGAGTGCCGTACCGGTCATGCCGGAGAGCTTGTCATACAGACGGAAGTAGTTCTGCAAGGTGATGGTGGCCAGCGTCTGGTTCTCCTCGCGCACGAGCACGCCCTCTTTGGCCTCGATGGCCTGATGCAGGCCCTCGGAGTAGCGGCGGCCTTCCATAATGCGGCCGGTGAACTCGTCGACGATCTTGACCTCGCCGTTGGTGACCACGTACTGCTTGTCGCGGTGGAACATGTACTGGGCCTTCAGCGCCTGCTGCAGGTGGTTGACCAGCTGGCCGGAGAGATCGGCATAGATGTCATCGATACCCAAGCGGCGCTCAATCTTCTTAAGGCCGCGCTCGGTGGCGGCGATAGTGTGCTTGGCCTCGTCCATGACGTAGTCGCCCGTGGGCTCAACGTCCTCGGTGGCGGTGAGCATGTCGTGCGACACGTCCTCGCCGCGCTCAAGGCCGCGCACGGCACGCGCGAAGTCCTTGTAGGTGCTGGCGGACTTGGTGCCGGCGCCCGAGATGATGAGCGGGGTACGTGCCTCGTCGATCAGGATGGAGTCGACCTCGTCGACGATGGCGTAGCTGTGGCCGCGCTGTACGCGCTGCTCGGGGCGGGTGACCATGTTGTCGCGCAGGTAGTCGAAACCGAACTCGGAGTTGGTGCCGTAGGTGACGTCTGCCTGGTAGGCCGGACGCTTGAGCTCGAGCGGCATGTTGTTCTGGAGCAGACCGACGGTCATGCCCAGGTACTTGTAGATGCGGCCCATCCACTCGGAGTCGCGCTTGGCAAGGTAATCATTGACAGTAACGACGTGCACGCCCTTGCCGGCAATAGCGTTGAGGTAGCCGGCCAGCGTGGAGACGAGCGTCTTGCCTTCGCCGGTCTTCATCTCGGCGATATGCCCCTCGTGCAGCGCCATGGCGCCGATGAGCTGTACGTCAAAGTGACGCATGCCCGTGATGCGCTTGGAAGCCTCGCGCACGGTGGCAAAAGCCTCGGGGAGCATGTCGTCGAGCGACTCGCCGTTGGCGTAACGCTCGCGGAACTTATCGGTCTGGCCGCGGAGTTCCTCCTCGGTCATCTTCTCAAACTGGGGCTCAAGACCGTTGATCTGGTCGACGATCTTGTAGTAGCGCTTAAGGTCCTTATCGGATCCAAAGGACAGCAGCTTTGACATGAATCCCATGTGGTTTTCCTTTTTGGCCATCGCCCACGCCGTGCAGCTGCGGGCGAGTTAAACACAGATAATTGTACTTTAGCCAAACAAGGCGCGCCCCATACGGTCGACCTCGACCGCCACGTAATAACTACGACCAACCTGCCAAAAAGGGACAGGTTTATTTTGGCAGGTTTTATCTGGGCAAACGCCGCCTCTCTGTCATTTGGTGCAAACCAACCTGTCCCCTTCGCACCAATCTGGTGCAATGGGGACAGGTTGGTTTGCACCAATAAAAAGAAAAGGGCCGCGCACCCAAATGGATGCACGGCCCTCATGCCATGAATGCGAGTGATTCCGCGGCGAGCTATTTACTCAGCAGCCTCGGTAGTCTCGGCCTCGGCAGCGGCCTCCTCGACGGGAGCCTCTGCGGGAGCCTCGGCGGCCTGCTTGGCAGCCTCCTCGGCAAACTTAGCGGCACGCTTAGCCTTCTCGGCAGCCTTAGCCTCAGCGGCGGCCTTGCGAGCGGCCTCGGCCTCAGCAGCCTTGGCGGCCTTGGCAGCCTTGGCCTCCTCAGCCTTCTTGAGCTGAGCGGCAGCGGCGCCACCGAACTTGTCGGCGAAGCGCTGGACGCGTCCACCGGTGTCGACGAACTTCTGCTGGCCGGTGTAGAACGGGTGGCACTCGTTGCAAAGCTCGACCTTCATCTCGGACACGGTAGCGTGCGTCTTGAAGGTGTTGCCGCAGGAGCACGTCACCGTGCACTCGACATACTGGGGATGGATACCCTGCTTCATGGTAGGACTCCTTATTGGTCAGGCGCTGGTTACCGATCAGCGCATAAGGCGTCTTGGTTTCCGACCAAGACAACAAACTCGGCTATGGTACCACGGCGCCGCGTGTCCCACAAAAGGTTCACGGTCTTTTCGGCACGACATGAGCTGGCCCTTGAATATCAACTATCATCCGAACACTCCCCCACATTCATCCTTCGTATGTATCGAGGTATTCCTGCTTGAGCGTCTGCGAGGACGACTTGATCTTTTCCACGAGCGTGCCGGCCTCGATGAAGTAGAACGAGTCGGTGAGGTCTGCCAGGTCGTCGAGCAGATGGCTTGAAATGAGCACGCTGCGTCCCCGCGCCACCTCGCTGCGCATCGCGTCGCAGGAGGTTTTCCGCTTTCCCGGATCGAGGCCGTTCAGCGGTTCATCGAGGATGAGGTACGGGCAATCGGTCGCTATCGCCATGGCAAGCTTTACCTGCTGCTTCATTCCTGTCGAGAGTTTACGGGTCGGCTTGTCGAGATATGGGGAGATTCCGAGGGAGCTGCAGAGCGAGTCGATGTCGGCGGCCGATTTCCACGCATCCCTAACGAAAGCAAGGTGCTCGAGGGCTGATAGCGTGGGGTAAAGATCCGTGCCGCCTGAAGAGCTCAGGTAGACGAGTTCTGCAAATTCGGCTGATTGACGTTGGCTGATTCCGTCTGCCACCAGGCTTCCCGAGTGGATACGGGTGGGAAATTGGCCCGACAGCGCTTCAAGAAAGGTGGTTTTCCCCGAGCCGTTGGGAGCAATGAGGCCCGCCGCCGTTCCCGGGCTCAAGAAAAGCGATCCGATTGAAAGTATCGTCGTGCTTCCGTATCCCACGCTCACGTCCAGAAGCTCGAGCCCATGGCGCTTTTTCGCGGGTTCAGACTGTTTGGGCGAACGTGTCGCAACGGCGCCGACCGCAAAAAAGACCGCGACGTATATCAGGGCCACGGCAAGCATCGATGCACCGCTTGAACCGGAGTCAATGAATTCTGTTGGGAAGCATCCTACGTAACCCGTTGCCTCGATAGGCGAGAACACGGCCAGCGGCAGGAGCTCGAGCGCGGCATTATGCCCCAGTGCCGAATCGGACAATAACGGGAATGCCGGGGCCGCGACAAGCAACGCGGAGGTAAGGGGGCCCGCGAAGACGCGCCTCGTTGCGGTCGATAGGACGACGGAACAAACGGATATCAAGGTTCCACCCGCGAGCAGCGCGAGAAGTATGGTCGTGAAGACGTCTCCCGCGGTCGTGGTAGTGAGCGCGCCGTTATGGAAGAAGGCGATCGGGTACCCGATCTGCCCGAAGCCGTTTAGGACCAAGGCGTAAATACTCCCGGGCGCAAGGCCGGCGAGGAGCATCGCGGTCCCCGCGCCAATTATCGAAAACACGGTTTGGATAAGGCGCCGGAATTTGGGCACGGGCGCCTTTGCCGCCAGGGTCCCGGGCCTTGTGGCGCCGAGCACGAGTATCGACGAGAGAAGGAAGGGGATGAAGGGAAGGAAGGACGGCGCCTGGGCAATGGCGTAGGGCAGGAAGGAGAGGAACGGCAGGTCGTTTGCGGAGGCCGGGATATCCGCGATGCCGGAGCTGCTCAGAGCGCGGCAATATGCGAGCTCTGCGTCATTGGTCTCCTGGTCCCCCACGATGGACCCGGATTGGAAGCCCTCGTCCATGAGCGCGTAGTAGCTCTCGGCAGAGTCGAGAAAGGCGGCGTCGGTTTGAGCGGCGAGGGCGGCGTTCGCGTATCTTGCAAGCTCAGCGTCATCTTGCTGCTCTGGCGATAGGTCTGTGCCGCTGGCCTGGGGCGCGCGCGTATTGAATGCGTCGACAAAGCTCTGCATGCCCTGCTTCATAAAGAAGGGCCCGTAGATGGGTGAATTGAACGCAATGGGGACGGAGAAGGCTGCAGCGAGAACGAGCGTAGAAATCCATACGGCCTTGTCTCTTAGGATTAGTTTGAGAAGAAGTCGACAGTACATTTAGAAGCACCTACATTTCTCAAAGCATCGTTAGATTAATAATGACAGACCGAATGAAGATGCGTGCGATGGGGGCGAGGCGAATGGCTGAGCGGTATCGATACGCGGGTTCAACGGCATCATATTGACCACATAGATTTTTAACTTGCATTTCTACCCGCCCTTTTCGTAGAGTCGCCGATACGTGCTTAGCGCACCCTCGGCGCGTCCGGCAGGCTTTGCGAAATGGGAT
>JAHYYO010000045.1:10177-11346 GCA_019424925.1 Collinsella sp. | reverse complement strand
GGCCCTGCCGGGGCGCGAGGCGTAGGGACTACCCACACGAACTCACGAAGGCTCCTTCTTTTGGTCGATAACCTCGATGGTGGAGTCCCATGTTTTGGTATCGGCGAAATGCGGACGAGCTACAAAGCCCGACAGCAGCGCCAGTACCACGAGCGCAACGATAAAGCCAATCTGCAGCTTTTTGTTTGCGCACACGACATCGGACAGGCTAGGCTGCAGCTCAGTTACTGTCGTGTGCTCGGTTATCTGGACAGGCCGCCCATGAGCCATCTCGTGCGCGTCTCTTTTTTGAATCAATCCGTTGTCCGGCATTTGGATACCTCCTCATTCCGGCCTGTATTGCGGATGGAAGTATACCCACCCAGCGAAAAAACGAACGGGAGGGCGTGCAGAAGCTCCATAACGCTGCTAGTCGAATAGTGCCATTTCAAAACTATGCCGGTTTACTACGATAAAACCGATAGGACCGACAACATTTGCTATTAGCAGAAAATGACAAGCTTTCTACCTGCGGCTTTGATAACGCTGTTCTTTCCATAATTGAAAGAATGCGATTCATCGTAGTAAACCGGCATAGTTTTGTAACCGACAGACCGAGTCGGCACCGCAGCAAACCTAATGACCCGGTTTCTTCCGTCCTCAAAGGATCAAATGCATGACAGGAGTGTCCCAAACTGCCGGCAGATAAGGAACGTCCCCAAGTGCCGGGTAAACAGAAAACCCTGCCGCGGGTAGCGACAGGGCTTTTGGAAGGGGACTTGGTTGTGAGGGCTCGTTAGGCGAGCTTGGCCTCGAGCTCGGCGATGCGCTTGTAGGCATCGATGGTAAAGCGGGTCTGCTTCTCCAGGATCATAGTGGTCATGAGAGTATCCTGAGCGTGAGCCATGATGAAGGTCATCTCCATCTCGCCGCCGCCGGCCTCCTGCGAAAGCAGCTTGGTCTGCGTGTCGTGGGCGCCGATGAGCGCATCGCTGGCATCCTTGTGCAGCTGTTCGGCCTTCTCAAAGTCACCCTCGCGAGCAGCATCGAGCGCTGCAAGCAGATCGGTCTGGGCGTCACCCGCGTATGCGACGATCTCGAATCCAACCATCGAGATTTCTTCTTTGGTTGCCATATTGCGTTCCTTTCACATATGAACCAATGGAGAGCATCGCGTCCGGGCATACGCG
>JAHYYO010000045.1:0-10077 GCA_019424925.1 Collinsella sp. | reverse complement strand
GTTCCTTTCACATATGAACCAATGGAGAGCATCGCGTCCGGGCATACGCGCTGCGCTGTGTATGACAGAGACAATAACATTCAAACAAAAAAGAACAGCGCAAAACGTAGTTTCAAGCTATGAACGGTCAATTTTCGCCCGTGAACGGTTTTTAAACCAATACGAACAATATCGAACACAGTTAGCGGCAACCCAAACAGGACCGCACCCTAACGCAAATCGCGCACCGTATCGCCCTCTACGAGCATACCGGGGATCAGCATGTGTTCCACGCCAGACGCACCCCCCTCGGCGCCGGCAATCTTGTCGACAGCCCACATGCCGACGCGCTTGTTGTCAAAGCGCACCGTAGTCAGGCGACGATCGGGCACGATATCGCCCAAACTATCGTCAACACCCACCACGCTCACGTCCTCGGGCACGCGCCTTCCGCACGACTCGAGCCCGCGAATGCAGCCGTAGGCCATGGCATCGTTGGAAGCATAAATGGCCGTACAGGTCGGATCGTCCGCCAGAGCCTGACCGGCAGCATACCCGCTCTGTGCCGTCCAATCGCCACGGACGAGTCGCGGCGGCTCAATACCATGCGCACGCAATGTCTCGCGCCAGCCCTCCTCGCGCTGCATGCCCGAAAGCGAGCGCTCGGGACATGAGATAAAGTGCACGGTCTTGTGCCCCTGCTCCAACAAGTACTCGACCACCTGGCGCGAGCAATCGAACTGGTCGTTATCGACCGTTGAACAGAGCGGGTGCTCCAGCATGGTAACGAGCACCGTCTGCATGCCGGGCAGTGGCTCGAAGGTGCCAAAATCCGCCGGCATGCGATTCATGATCACAACCATGCCATCCACCGGCAGTGCGCTCATGCGCGACGATGCGCTCTCGAGGGTATAGGGGTGTCCATCTACTTTAGTGAGGGTAATGGCATAGCCGTGTTTGTCGGCCGCGGCGGCAAAGCCCTCCATGCGGTCGAGGTTGCCGGTGCCGGTAATGTTGAACATGGCGACGCCGACGGTCTTAAACTTGCCGCGGCGCAGCGATCGACCGGCAAAATTGGGACGATACCCCAGCTCGCGCATGGCGGCACGCACGCGCTCCTTGGTCTCGGGGCGCACGCTGGGCGAATCGTGCACGGTGCGCGAGACCGTCTGCTCCGAGACGCCCGCGAGACGCGCCACGTCCTTAACGGAAACCGATTTTTTAACAGCGGCCATAGGTCGATCTTTCTATGTCAACGATGCCATTGGCGGCACCCTACGCAGTCAAATGAACGCCTTCAAGTATATCCAACGCCTCCCCGCAATACGCTTACCACCCAAAACCTACCGTTCACCGACAATCCCGCTTCCCCGAACGGCTTTTGTCGCCCAAATGTTAACGTTGCCATTGCGCAAACACAGAGCCACCGGGCGGCTCAAACGTTCACGCGTAAGGAATCGATGGTTCGCAGGCATAGGAACCACCGGTTCGCGTCTTTTTTTTGTGTCGCAAAATGGCAACGTCAACATTTTGGCAACCGAACGCCAAAAGCTACCATCGTTGCTAACCCACCGACTCTTAGGAGCATTGTATGGAGCAACTCATCGCCATCATCGAAAAGGGCCAGCCCTTTTTCAACGCGATCGCCCGCAACAAGTACCTCAAGGCGATCCGCGACGGCTTTATCTCCGTCATCCCCATCATCATCTTCTCGTCCATCTTCTGTCTGGTAGCCTCGGTCCCCAACATCTGGGGTTTCTACTGGCCCGATGACATCAACAACGCCCTGTGGAAGTGCTACAACTACTCCATGGGCATCCTGGCCATCGCCTGTGCCGCCACCACGGCCAAGCACTTCGCCGACGCCCAGAACCGCGACCTGCCCAAGAACAACCAGATCAACTTTATCTCGTGCATGTGCGCGGCCATCATCGGCTTCCTGCTCCTTTCGAGCGATACCATCGCCACGGACGCCGCCAGCGGCTTCAACACCACCTACCTTGGTTCCAAAGGCCTGCTGACCGCCTTTATCGCTGCGTTTGTAACCGGCATCATCTACAAGTTCTTCATTAAGCGCAACATCACCGTCAAGATGCCCGAGCAGGTTCCGCCCAACATCTCGCAGACCTTTAAGGACATCATCCCCTTCTCCGTCTGCATCACCGTCTTTTGGGTCTTTGACATCGTCTTCCGCGCTGCCTTTGGCTTCTGCTTTGCCCAGGGCGTCATCCAGGTGTTCCAGCCCCTGTTCACCGCTGCCGACGGCTACATCGGCCTCGCTGTAATCTACGGCGCCATGAGCCTCTTCTGGTTCGTGGGCGTCCACGGCCCTTCGATCGTCGAGCCCGCCATCGCCGCCGCTCTCGTTGCCAACATGACCGACAACCTGGCTGCGTTCCAGGCCGGCCAGCACGCTTCCGCTGTCCTGACCCAGGGTGCCCAGTACTTCGTCGTCTGCATGGGCGGCACCGGCGCCACGCTCGTCCTGGTCTTTATGTTCTGCTTCCTGGCCAAGTCTCAGGAGATGCGCGCCGTCGGTAAGGCCGCCATCGTCCCCGTGTGCTTTGCCGTCAACGAGCCGCTGCTGTTCGCCGCACCCATCGTGCTCAACCCCGTCTTCTTTGTCCCGTTTGTCTTTGCTCCGATCGCCAACATCTGGATCCTCAAGATCTTTATCGACTTCTTGGGCATGAACGGCTTTATGTACACCCTGCCCTGGACCGTCCCCGGCCCCATCGGTACCATCATGGGCCTGGGCTTCCAGCCGCTCGCCTTTGTGATGCTCGCCCTTATCCTGGTCGTCGACTTTGTCCTGTACTATCCGTTCTTCCGTGCCTATGACGCCCAGAAGTGCGCCGAGGAGGCCGAGATCTCCCAGGAGGAGCTCGCCGCCAAGAACGCCGAGAAGGCCGCCAAGCTCAACGACGCCTTCCAGGGCAAGGCCGATGCCAAGAGCGTTGCCGCCGGCGCCGCTGCCGAGGCCGTGAAGGCCGACGCCCCTGCCGCTTCCGCAGCACCCGCTGCCGAGGCAACGACCGCCAGCGACCTCAACGGCAAGCGCGTGCTCGTGCTCTGCCAGGGTGGCGGAACCTCGGGTCTGCTCGCCAACGCGCTGGCCAAGGCTGCCAAGGAGCGCGGCATCAATCTGGAGACCGCTGCCGAGGCCTATGGCAACCACGTCGACATGCTCCCCGACTTTGACCTGGTCGTCCTGGCCCCGCAGGCCGCCAGCTACCTGGCCGACCTGCAGAAAGACTGCGAGCGTGTGGGCAACAAGTGCGTCGCCTGCCGCGGTAAGCAGTACATCGAGCTCTCCCAGAACGGCGACAAGTCTCTCGCCTTCGTAAGCGAGCAACTCTCCCTTTAGCCCGCTGTTCTAACGAACAGCGGCCGGCTCGACGCTGCGCGGCGCCCAGCCGGCCAGATTGCCGCTCAACTTCGGCGGCGCGACCACAAGGTCAGCGCCGCCTTGTTTCGGGGCAATCTGACTCGTCTGGACACCGCTCGCTGACTTTGACCAGTTCTGCACCGTTTCCGTTGTCTTAATGATTGGATATTTCATCATGTCCGTTAACCCTGCTAGCGTCACCAACCCGCCCGCGCAGTTTCCCGAGGACTTTGTCTTTGGCGGCGCCACCGCTGCCTACCAGGTAGAGGGCGAGACCCGCACTCACGGTAAGGGCAAGGTTGCCTGGGACGACTTCCTGGAGGCCCAGGGGCGTTTCTCTCCCGATCCCGCTTCGGACTTCTACAACCAGTACCCCGTCGACCTGGAGCTGTGCGAGGAGTTCGGCATCAACGGCATCCGCCTCTCCATTGCCTGGAGCCGCATCTTCCCCAACGGCACCGGCGAGATCAACGCCGAGGGTGTGCAGTTCTACCACGACCTCTTTGCCGAGTGCCACAAGCACCACGTTGAGCCGTTTGTCACGCTGCATCACTTTGACACGCCGCTTCCCCTCTTTGAGAAAGGCGACTTCCTCAACCGCGAGACCATCGACGCCTTTGTGGACTTTGCCACCTTCTGCTTTAAGGAGTACGCCGACCAGGTGACCTACTGGTTCACCTTTAACGAGATCTGGGCCGACGCCTCCAACACCTACATCGAGGGCACCTTCCCCGGCGGCGTCAAGGCGCATCTGGCCGAGGCTTTCCAGTGCGAGCACAACATGATGCTCGCCCACGCCAAGGCCGTGCTGGCCTTCCACAACGGCGGTTTTAAGGGCAAGATCGGCGTCATCCAGTCGCTGGAGTTCAAGTACCCGCTCAACGAGAACGACCCCGCCGACATCAAGGCCGCCAACAACGAGCACGTGCTGCAAAACCAGTTTTTGCTCGACGCTACCTTCCGCGGCGACTACGCGCCCGATACCCTCGAGTGCGCCAACCGCCTGGCTGCCGTCTCGGGCGGCACCATCGAGATCCTGGACGAGGATCTCGAGATTATGCGCGAGGCCGCGCTCTACAACGACTACTTGGGCGTTAACAACTACCAGTGCCGCTTCCTCAAGGCTTACGATGGCGAGAACGACCTGCACCACAACGGTACGGGCGAAAAGGGCACCGGCCGCTGGCGCGTCAAGGGCATTGGCGAGCATGTGAACAAGCCCGGCATCCCCACCACCGACTGGGACTGGATCATCTATCCCGAGGGTCTGTTCGATCTGCTCGTCTACATTAAGCAGCGCTACCCCAACTACAAGCAGATCTTCATCACCGAGAACGGCATGGGCTACAAGGACCCCTACAAGGACGGCTTTGTGGACGACCAGCCGCGCATCGACTACATCGAGCAGCACCTGCGCTGGCTGCTCAAGGCCATGGAGGTGGGCGTCAACGTGGGTGGTTACTTCCTGTGGAGCCTGCAGGACCAGTTCTCCTGGACCAATGGCTACAACAAGCGCTACGGCTTCTTCTACGTTGACTTTGAAACCCAGAAGCGCACGCCCAAGGCAAGCGCTTACTGGTACAAGCACGTGGCGCAGACCCGTCGTCTGGACTAGCGGCCTGCGGCGAGCGGAATTGCGCCGCTCACATAACCTGTCCCCATTTCTCAGCCGGGGGTGGCACGTCACACGGCGCGCCACCCCCGGTCTTTTTGTTTTTGGGCTGGTCAGGAGCCGTTTGTCTCGATCTGTAACATCTAGCCGAGCTTTCCAGTCCTAACTGTTACAGATCGAGATAAACAGGGCGGGCCGGACCGAATTGTCTAAATCTGTAACACTAAAACCGGTTTTGGGCGTCTAGTTGTTACTGATCGAGATGAATGCACGGGGCAGTTCCCTCAATCTAAATCTGTAACAACTAGCGGGTTATTTCGCTCCTACCTGTTACAGATCGAGACAAACGGAATAGGCCGAGCCGAAAAATCTCGATCTGTAACATCTGACGGGGATTTTCGGTCCTAGCTGTTACAGATTAAGGTGAACGAGCCGAGCACGTCTACGCCCGCAGGTCCTTTACGCTGGAACGCTCGACCAACACGCCCGAGACAAGCGTACGGCTTCTGGAGCTCGGGGCTTCCAGACCTGCGACGACCTCGTTAAGCGCACGGATGCCCAGCTCGCGGTGGCGAAACTTCACCGACGTCAGAATCGAGTTGGGAATCGTCTTGTAGAGCTCATCGTCGAAGCCGATCACGGACACGTCGTCGGGCACACTGAGCCCTTTGTCACGTAGAGCCATCATCACGCCGTTTGCCATACAGTCGTTAGCAGCGAGGACCGCCGTGCAATCGGGTTTATCGGCAAGCACAAGGCCCGCGGCATAGCCACTATCCGCATTCCAATCGCCTTGCAGAGGCTCGGGCGGCTCAATGCCACGCGCCTCAAGTGCCGCACGCCAACCTTTCATACGACACTGGCTCGACAGCGACTCTTTCTTACCAGAGACGAAGTACACGTTCTTGTGCCCGCGGTCCAAGAAGTACTCGCACGCCATACGCGCGCCGCCCTCTTGGTCGTCACTGACGGTGGAGCAGGTAGGATGTTCCATCGGTGTGATAATCACCGTCTTGAGGTCTTTCGGCGCCTCAAAGGTATCAAAGTCATCGACCATCTGGCGCAGGTTGAAAATCATGCCGTCGACGGGAAGTTGCGACATCCTACGCGCCGCTTCGGCAAGGGTCATCTTCTCCCCCGCCCGCTTTTTGATCATCGTGAGCGCAAAGCCTCGCTCTTCGGCGGCATCGGCAATACCGTCAATCATGTCCACGGCACCGCCCGACAAGTGAAACAGCACCACGCCGATGCACCCGTAACGGCCCAACTTGAGCGAACGCGCGGCGAAGTTGGTTCGAAACCCGAGCGCCTCCATTGCCGAATGGACCTTATCGCGTGTCGACTCTCGCACGCTATCGGGCTCGTTGATCACGCGCGACACCGTCTTGAGAGAAACGCCTGCGGCAACTGCCACGTCGTTCATTGAGACATTTTTCTTGTCCATCGTTGCCACTACTTCTCCAGTCGGTTTTGCATCGCTTGTTTTTTGTGTTCTAGCATACACTACCTGCCTGATTGATAAATCAACCGTTTACCGAACAATATCGACCGCTCACCCGTATATCCTTGTTGCTCTTCCAAAAATGTCTTACGTTGTCATTAACGAAATGACAACGTTGTCATTTTGCAATGCCTTCCTCAAGCAGGAAGGTTTCCGGGCAGTCCTGACCATCCATCGACGACCAGTTCCATCCACATGCATCGCGCATCAAGCAGCAAAGGAGCTCTATGGACGCCATCGTAAAGATGCTCGAAAAGCATCAACCGTTCTTTGAGAAGATCTCGAGGAACATCTACCTCCAGGCCATCAAGGACGGATTTCTTGGGTGCATGCCCATTGTCCTCACCTCTTCGATCTTTCTGCTGATCGCCACGCTTCCCGGCGTAGTCGGCATCACGCTGCCCCAGCCGCTTATCGACTGGTGCAACAAGCTCTACAACTTCACCATGGGCGTTATGGGCATCATGGTTGCCGGCACCACTGCCAAGAACTTCACGGCATCCATGAACCGTCGCATGCCCGCCGGCAAAGTGCTCAACGACGGTTCCACCATGGTGGCCGCCCAGTGCAGCATGCTGCTGCTCGCAGTCACGCAGTTCACCACCAAGCTCAACGGCTCCGAACTTTCGGTCTTCGATTGCACCAGCATGGGTACGCGCGGTCTGTTCTCGGCCTATATCGCCGCGTTCATTACCGTGTGGGTCTACAAATTCTGCGTCTCGCGCGATCTGACCATTAAGCTGCCCAAGGAGGTCCCGGGCGCCATCGCTCAGAACTTCCGCGACATCATCCCCTTTGGCGGCACTGTCATCATCTGCGGCATCATCGATGTCGTCGTGCGCAACCTCATGGGCGTTCCGTTCTCCGAGCTGCTTATCAAACTGCTCTCCCCGCTCTTTACCGCCGCAGAAACCTATCCTGGCCTTATCCTTATCCAGGCAGCCACCGCGTTCTTCTGGTTCATCGGCGTCCACGGCCCCTCGATCGTCCAGCCGGGCATCGACCCCATCCGTCTTGCCAACCAGGCCGAGAACCTGCAGGTTCTGCTGGCAGGCGGTCACCCCGCCCACTCCCTCACCTTTAACATGTCGCTCGTGGGTGAGTTCGGCGGCACCGGCGCCACGTTCATCGTGCCGCTTCTGCTGATTCTCTTTATGAAGTCCAAGCAGCTCAAAGCCGTCGGTAAGGCCTCGATTGTTCCTGTTGCCTTCGCCGTCAACGAGCCGCTGCTCTTTGGCGCGCCGATGATCCTTAACCCCTACATGCTCATCCCCTTTGTTGCCGCCGGTTGCGTCAACGTGAGTGTTGCCAAGTTCTTTATCGATAACGTGGGCATGAACGGCTTCTCCTTCGTGGTGCCTTGGGCTACCCCCGCCCCCATCGGCATCTTCATCACCACGAACTTCCAGCTTATCGCCCTGGTATTTGTCGCGATTATCATCTTGCTGGACGCCATCATCTACCTGCCGTTCTTGAAGGCATACGATAAGCTGCTCTGCGACCAGGAGGCCGAGCGCGCCGCCGAGCTGGGTCTCGAGTCCGATGGCGCCGCTGCCATCGCCGCCAAGCCCTCTGCGCCCGCTGTCGAGCAGGCTACCGCTCCCGTCGAGACGACCGATGCCGCCGCTGACAGCAAGCCTGTCGCCGATCAGCCCGAGCCCGCTGCCGATGCATCCGCCAAGAAGGATGTCGATGGCCTGAAGGTCCTCGTCCTGTGCGCCGGCGCCGGCACCTCTGCCATGCTCGCCAACGCCATCAAGGAAGGTGCCGCGCAGACCGGAGAGAACATCGCTTCCTCCGCAGGTGCCTATGGCCAGCACACTGCCATCATGGATCAGTACGACGTCATCGTGCTCGCCCCGCAGGTTCGTAGCTACTACAACGACATGAAGGCCGACACCGATCGTCTGGGCATTAAGCTGCTCGCTCCCCGCGGTAAGGAATATATCGACCTTACTCGCGACCCCGCTGGCGCCATCAAGTGGCTCCGCGAGAACCTCGACTAGTTCCTCCCTTTGTTGGTGCCCGGACCCCCAGTTTGGGCACCTCTCCCTATTCGTATCCCACGGAAAGGATGACTTATGAACAACCCCATGCAGTTCCCCGACGGCTTTGTATTTGGCGGCGCCACCGCCGCTTACCAGGTTGAGGGCGAGACCCGCACGCACGGTAAGGGCAAAGTGCCCTGGGACGATTTCCTGGCAGCCCAAGGTCGCTTCTCCCCCGATCCTGCAAGCGACTTCTACAACAAGTACCCGGTCGATATCGACCTGTGCCAGCACTTCGGCATCAACGGCATCCGTGTCTCCATCGCCTGGAGCCGTATCTTCCCCAACGGCACTGGCGAGATCAACCCCGAGGGCGTCGCCTTCTATCACGAGCTCTTTGCCGCCTGCAACAAAGCTGGCGTTATCCCCTATGTCACGCTCGATCACTTCGATACGCCCGAGGCCTTCTACCAGGACGGCGGCGAGGGATTCCTGACGCGCACGACCATCGACGCCTTCGTCGAGTACGCCAAGTTCTGCTTTGCCGAGTTCACCGAGGTCAAGCACTGGTTTACCTTTAACGAGATTCCCGCAACCGCCGAGGGCAGCTTTATCGTCAGCAACTGGCCGCACGGCGAGAAGTACCGCCTGGACAAGGCCTTCCAGCTCATGCACAACATGATGGTGGCCCACGCCAAGGCTGTCGTCGCCTTCCATGAGGGCGGCTTTGAGGGCGAGATCGGCATTGTCCAGAACCTGGAGCCCAAGTATCCCCTCGACCCCAACAGCGCTGCCGACTGCGAGGCGGCTCGTATGGCCGACGTCATCAACAACCGCTGGGTACTCGACGCCACCTTCCGCGGCCACTATGCAGCCGACACCATGGAGGCTGCGACCAAGCTGGCCCATATCGCCGGCGGCGAGCTCGACGTCCGCGACGAGGACATCGCCGCGCTGACCGCCGCGCTCCCCTACAACGATTGCCTGGGTGTCAACACCTACAAGTGCCAGTTCCTGCGTGCCGCCGAGGGCGAAAACGACATCAACCACAATGGCACCGGCGACAAGGGCTCCTCGCGCTGGTTCCTCAAGGGCGTGGGTGAGTCATGCGTACGCGAAGGCGTACCCACCACCGATTGGGACTGGATTATCTATCCCGAGGGTCTCTACGACCTGCTGCTGCGCATTAAGAACGATTACCCCAACTACAAGAAGATCTACATCACCGAGAACGGCATGGGCTATAAGGACGACTTTGAGGACGGCTTTATCGACGACGCCCCTCGCATCGATTACATGCGCCAGCATCTCGCGTGGATCCTCAAGGCGATCGACGGCGGCGTGAACGTCGACGGCTACTTTGTGTGGTCGCTGCAGGACCAGTTCTCCTGGACCAACGGCTATAACAAGCGTTACGGCCTGTTCTACATCGACTTTGAGACCCAGAAGCGCTATCCCAAGGCGAGCGCGTACTGGTACAAGAATGTCGCGGAGACCGGCCTGCTCATGGCCTAGTTTCCGCCGCATACCCCCTGTCGGCCGCATGCGAATCCTTCCACGGGTTCGTATGCGGCCCTTTTTGTTTTTGGTGGGCCCGAGCAGGCCGTTT
>JAHYYO010000044.1:0-11447 GCA_019424925.1 Collinsella sp. | reverse complement strand
AGCGAAAGCCCACCAGAGCGAGCAAAGTGACGTGAAAGAGGAGGGCATAGGCCTTTTGGCCATGCCCGACGATTGAACGTCAGATTGCCGCTCTGGCGGGCTTGCAGCGTCGAGCAGTTCCGGCGTTTGGTAAAACGCCGGAACACAAGAGCGCCCCCTCCCGCGCACGGAACGGGAGGGGGCTAAAGGTAGGAGTCTACCGGTGGGTTGACCCCACCGGACAGACGATGACCAGGTGATCCTTTACAGGATCGTCAAGGTTTCCGTGGGGTACCCGTGGGGTACTTAGATCAACACGCAGGCGACGGTCAGGATGATGGCGCAGACGACGGAGAGCGCGACGATGAGCTTAAGGGCAAACTTGAGCCAGGTCGTCCACTCGATCTTGGCCAGGGCGAGACCGCCCATGATGGCACCGGAGGTCGGGGTGAACAGGTTCACGACACCGATGGCGGCGGAGAAGATCATGACCATGACCTCGGGCGAGAAGCCGAGCTTAACAGCCAGCGGTCCCATGATGGGCATGGAGACGGTAGCCATACCAGAGGTCGAGGGGATCAGGAAGGACAGGCCGAAGTAGACCAGGAAGCTCATGGGAGCGAAGATCACGCCGGACAGGCCAGCCAGAGCATTGGCGGCAGCGTCGAGGACGTAGACGTCGAGGCCGGTGTTAGCCATGAGGACGGAGATGCCACGGGCGAGGGCGATGACGAGAACAACGGACATCATGTCGGCAGCACCGGTGATGAAGGTGTTGACGATCTGCTTCTCGGACAGGCCACCGATGATACCGATCAGGATAGCCATGAGGAAGAACCAGGTGGAAGCCTCGTCGAAGTACCACTGGCCAATGGGCAGGCCGGTGATCAGGGCAGACCAGCCCTGGACGACGGTGTTACCGTCGGCATCGTAGACAGCGCCAGCGTCAAAGAAGTTGGCGACGCCCTCGTTGAGGTCTGCCAGCGGGATGAAGCCGACGATCATGACGACGAAGGTGAAGGCGAAGGCGATCAAAACGCCCTTCTGACGACCGGTGAGCTTGACCTCCTTGTGAACCTCGGAAGCAGCCTTGCCGTGAGCCTCTTCGGCGTCCTTGAGCTCCTGCATCGACAGGATGGTGGAACCCTTGTCAGCCTTGACCTTCTTGGCATAGTTCATCACGAAGACGATGGACATGGCAGTAGTGACAATCCACAGGACGGCACCGAGGCCGATGATGATGGACTGATTCACGGCAATGTCAACGCCGGTCAGGGCGTCGACGGCAGCGCCGACGGCGAACGGGTTAACAGTGGAGCCGAGGCAGCCGCAGCCAGCGCCGAGCAGGACGGTAGCGGCGCCGACCATAGGGTCGAAGCCAGCGGCCATCATGGTAGCAGCGAGCAGGGCGTAGAAGGGAACGGTCTCCTCGCACATACCATAGGTGGTACCACCGAGGGAGAAGATGAGCATCAGCACGGGAATGAGCATAATCTCGTTGCCCTTAAGCTTCTGCACCAGAACGGCGATGCCGTTGTCCAGGGCGCCGGTCTCGGTCATCATGCCGAGGAAGCCGCCCAGGATCATAACGAAGAGGCAGACGGGCAGAGCGTCAGCGAAGCCCAGGATCGGGGCGGTGCAGAAATCGCTCAGACGGGCGGCAGTAACCGCGCCGCCGGACGTGCCGGAGACGATAACGGTAATCACTGCGACAATTGCCAGCAGAGCAAGAAGAATGGTGAACGATGAAGGCATACCGCGCTTTTTCTTAGCGGTCTCAGTCATAGTTCTCATCCCCCCTTCATAAATCATTTACTGATCTCGCCCGAAGCGGCTCTTCCGTGCCGTGCCTGCCGCTTGATGCGAGATTATTACCAGATAAAACCGCTCGGGGTGTGCAGCAATACACCCCGAGCGAGATGCTAGATGCTCTTACTTGAGCGTGGCGTACATGACAGCCTTGATGGTGTGCATGCGGTTCTCGGCCTCGTCGAAGACCTTGGAAGCGGGGCTCTCGAAGACCTCGTCGGTGACCTCCTGCTCGGTGATGCCGAACTGCTCGCACTTCTCGGCGCCAATGGTGGTGTTGGTGTCGTGGAAGCTGGGCAGGCAGTGCAGGAAGATGGCACCCGGGTTGGCCATAGCCATGACCTCGGAGGTGACACGATACGGGGTGAGCTGAGCGATGCGCTCGGCCCAGACCTCGTCAGGCTCGCCCATGGAGACCCACACGTCGGTGTAGATAACGTCGGCACCGGTGACGCCGTCCTTGACGTCGGTGGTCAGCTTGATGGTGCAGCCGTTGGCCTCGGCGATGGGCTTGCAGGCCTCGATGACGTCGTCAGCGGGCATGCACTCCTCGGGGCCGCAGGCCACGAAGTTCATGCCGAGCTTGGAGCAGACGACCATGAGGGAGCGAGCAACGTTGTTCTTGCAGTCGCCCATGAAGACGAGGGTCTTGCCCTTGATGTCGTAATTGAAGTTCTCCTGGACGGTCAGGATGTCGGCGAGCATCTGGGTGGGGTGCCACTCGGTGGTCAGGCCATTCCATACGGGCACGCCAGACTTAGCAGCGAGCTCCTCGACGTCGTCCTGGGCAAAGCCACGGAACTCGATGCCGTCATACATGCGGCCGAGAACGCGGGCGGTGTCCTCGATGGACTCCTTCTTGCCCATCTGGGACGAACCGGGATCGAGGTAAGTGACGCCCATGCCAAGATCCATGCCGCCGACCTCGAAGGCGCAGCGGGTACGAGTGGAGGTCTTCTGGAAGAGCAGAACGATGTTCTTGCCCTCGAGATAACGGTGCGGAACGCCAGCGCGCTTCATGTCCTTGAAGTTCTTGGAGAGCTTGAGCAGGTACTCGATCTCCTCGGTGGTGAGGTCGAGGAGCTTGAGGAAGCTACGGCCGGAGAGGTTAACACCCATGGTTCAAATCCTTTCGAAAAAATGAATTACGTAAATAGTAGCGGTGCCCGTTTGACGGGCGAAACCGGTGCGGTTGTAGGGGGACCGCACCGGAAACGGAAAGACTTAGAGGTCCTCGCGCCAGAAGGGCATGCTCATGCAGCGCGGGCCGCCGCGGCCGCGGGAGAGCTCGGCGGAGGGCACGACGAGAAGGTCCAGGCCCTCCTTGTACAGCACGTCGTTGGTGACGGTGTTGCGGGCGTAGACGCAGATCTTGCCGGGCTCGACGCACAGGGTGTTGGAGCCGTCGTTCCACTGCTCGCGGGAGGCCGCGATCGGGTCGCCGCCGCCGCAGGGGATCAGCTTGACCTGGTCGACGCCGGTGGCGTCCTCCAGGACGTGCTCGAGGGTGTCCTCGATCAGGCGGATGTTCACGTCGCCCGGGTTCTTGCCGGCGGTCAGCTCGTAGACGCGCAGGGTGCCCATGATGGCGGGGTGGATCGTGAACTTATCGACGTCGATCTGGGTGAAGACCGTGTCGAGGTGCATGAAGGCGCGCGAGACCGGGATGTCGAAGGCCAGGATGCGCTCGACCTTGGAGTCGGAGTTCCAGAAGATGTTCTGGGCCATGACGTCGATCGCGGCGGCCTGGGTGCGCTGGGAGATGCCGACGGCGAGGGTCTTCTCGTTGATGTTCAGCACGTCGCCGCCCTCGGTGTGGAACTGGCAGTCGCGGCGGAAGTACAGGGAGACGTCCTTGTAGTCGGGGTGGTACTTGAAGACGTACTTGCCGTACAGGGTCTCGCGGTTGCGGGTGACCGAGTACATGCGGTTGAGGTTGACGCCCTCGCCGATGACCGCGAACGGGTCGCGGGTGAAGTAGAGGTTGGGCATCGGGTCGATGATCAGGTCGGACTCGGACTCGGAGTTGACCAGGGAGTCGAGGGTCGTGGACGCCGTGAGGGGCATGTCGATCTCGGACTTGGTCATGCCGGCCATGGTCTTCTTGACGAACTCGAGGTTGTCCTCGATGGAGTCCAGCTTCTCGCGGACGATCTGCGGCATGTGCTGGCCGCGGATGCCGGCCTCGGCGATGTACTGGTCGGTGAACTCGGCGCGGGCGCCGGGGACCTGGTCGAACACCTCAGCGACGAGGTTCTCGAGATAGAGGACCTCCACGCCCTGGTCCCTCAGGATCTGGGCGAAGGTGTCGTGCTCCTGCTGCGCGACCTCCAGGAACGGGACGTCGTCGAACAGGAGTCGCTCGAGCTCGTCGGGCGGCAGGTTGAGGAGCTCGTCGCCGGGACGGTGCAGGCAGACCTTCCTGAGCTTGCCGATCTCGGAAGGCACGTGCAGACCTTTCGTCATGGCCTCCTACCTTTCTTTCGGGCCCTTGTCAGGGCCGATTCGTTAGCGCCCCTCCGTGTGAGGCGTTATTGCTGACGACATATTTATATCCAAAATCAGCTCATACTTCCACCTTGCCCCCGAACGGTTTTTTATAGGGGGTGAACGGCATACACATATACTTCACGCATGGCACACTTCATCTTAATAAAGCGTATTTACGTGCTTAAACGCGTTTTAATCCTAAAATCAAATGGAACTAAACTTTGTTAAACCATCCTCAAATTGCATATTTCCAATAAACCTATGAATAGAATTAGCGGTTCACACCGCGTCTCAACCATTTTCATTTTTATTCAGAAAAAAGTTTGTCCTATTCATTTCTGGTAAATAAATTACCGTTTACCAGACGCTTGATACCGTTCACCGGAAACTCAGTATAAGGCCCAGCGGATACCGGCTCGCTTTACGGCCCCATTTGTAACAACTTGACTTCTCGGTATAGAAAAACGGACCCGCTTCACTAGGGAAACGGATCCGTTTTCGATTATCTTCGGCTAATTTGGATAAGGCCCCCGAAGACCATCGGAATCCTAGCGATCGAACTCCGCCAGTGCCTCGCCCAAAAGCCTCAGACCCTCGCGCAGAACGTCCTCGCTCGCGCAGTAGCCCAGGCGTGCGCCGCAGGGAAGCTCAAAACGGCTACCGGGGACCAGCAGCACTCCCCTCTCGGACAGCAGGCGTCTGCAGAACTCCTCGTCGTCCTCGGGAATATCCAGCTGGATAAACGAGGTGGACACGCCCTGCGGGGCCGTCCAGGAAACGCGATGCTGCGTATCGATCCAAGCCTGCGCGATATCGCGGTTGCCAAACACGATCTTGCGATTGCGCTCGAGAATCTTATCCTTGTGCTCAAGCACATAGGTCGCCAGGGCATCGTTGAACACGCCGCCGCAGATCATGGTGTAATCGCGATAGGTACGGATGCGGTTGGACACCTCTTCGTCGGCCAGGACCCAGCCCACGCGGGCCGCAGGCGTCGAATAGGTCTTCGACAACGAGTTGGTGACAATGGCCCTCTCGTACATGTCGACCATCGACATAAAGGACTCAGTGTTTTCGAGCGGCAGATACACCTCGTCGCACAGCACGTAGGCGCCCACCGAACGGGCGATCTCGGCAATCTGGCCGAGCATATCGGCATCGAGCACCGTACCGATGGGGTTCGAAGCGTTGTTTATGCAGATAAGCTTGGTGTTGGGGCGCACCAAGCGCTTGAGTTCCTCGATATCGGGCTTCCAGCCGAGTTCCTCGCGAAGCTCCCAATACTCGACCTCGGCGCCCAGCGTGCGCGGAATCTCGTAGAGCGGCGCGTAGGTGGGCCACTCGGCGATAACATGGTCGCCGGGCTCGACCACAGCCATGATGGCGTTGAGGTTAGCGCCCGTGCAGCCATTGGTCTGCAGAATGTGATCGGGATTGACCTCCCGACGATACAGCTTGGCAACCTCGGCCTTAAACTCCGGCGAGCCCTCGATCCAGCCGTAGTTCATCTTCTCGCGGTCCAGGCGCTCGTAGAACGTGGCGCCGTCCTGTTCATCGAGCGCGCGCAGCTCGCCCATGGTGAGCGACGAGATCGTCGACTGGGCGATGTCCCACGTGGCGCTCTTCTCCCAAACGTTGAGCCATTCCTCAACGCCAATCGTCTTGATGTCCATGGCCAAGCTCCTTACAAAAGCAGTCGTCCAATCGTGTTGACGTTCCTCATACAAGATTGGGGCGGTGCGAAAACCCGCACCGCCCCAATGGGAGACATCTAATGGCAGCTAGATGTATGTATTATGACCTGTACGGGTCCTTGAAGACCCTAGAGGTCCTCGCGCCAGAAGGGCATGCTCATGCAGCGCGGGCCGCCGCGGCCGCGGGAGAGCTCGGCGGAGGGCACGACGAGAAGGTCCAGGCCCTCCTTGTACAGCACGTCGTTGGTGACGGTGTTGCGGGCGTAGACGCAGATCTTGCCGGGCTCGACGCACAGGGTGTTGGAGCCGTCGTTCCACTGCTCGCGGGAGGCCGCGATCGGGTCGCCGCCGCCGCAGGGGATCAGCTTGACCTGGTCGACGCCGGTGGCGTCCTCCAGGACGTGCTCGAGGGTGTCCTCGATCAGGCGGATGTTCACGTCGCCCGGGTTCTTGCCGGCGGTCAGCTCGTAGACGCGCAGGGTGCCCATGATGGCGGGGTGGATCGTGAACTTATCGACGTCGATCTGGGTGAAGACCGTGTCGAGGTGCATGAAGGCGCGCGAGACCGGGATGTCGAAGGCCAGGATGCGCTCGACCTTGGAGTCGGAGTTCCAGAAGATGTTCTGGGCCATGACGTCGATCGCGGCGGCCTGGGTGCGCTGGGAGATGCCGACGGCGAGGGTCTTCTCGTTGATGTTCAGCACGTCGCCGCCCTCGGTGTGGAACTGGCAGTCGCGGCGGAAGTACAGGGAGACGTCCTTGTAGTCGGGGTGGTACTTGAAGACGTACTTGCCGTACAGGGTCTCGCGGTTGCGGGTGACCGAGTACATGCGGTTGAGGTTGACGCCCTCGCCGATGACCGCGAACGGGTCGCGGGTGAAGTAGAGGTTGGGCATCGGGTCGATGATCAGGTCGGACTCGGACTCGGAGTTGACCAGGGAGTCGAGGGTCGTGGACGCCGTGAGGGGCATGTCGATCTCGGACTTGGTCATGCCGGCCATGGTCTTCTTGACGAACTCGAGGTTGTCCTCGATGGAGTCCAGCTTCTCGCGGACGATCTGCGGCATGTGCTGGCCGCGGATGCCGGCCTCGGCGATGTACTGGTCGGTGAACTCGGCGCGGGCGCCGGGGACCTGGTCGAACACCTCAGCGACGAGGTTCTCGAGATAGAGGACCTCCACGCCCTGGTCCCTCAGGATCTGGGCGAAGGTGTCGTGCTCCTGCTGCGCGACCTCCAGGAACGGGACGTCGTCGAACAGGAGTCGCTCGAGCTCGTCGGGCGGCAGGTTGAGGAGCTCGTCGCCGGGACGGTGCAGGCAGACCTTCCTGAGCTTGCCGATCTCGGAAGGCACGTGCAGACCTTTCGTCATGGCCTCCTACCTTTCTTTCGGGCCTTTCGGCCGAATCTCTCAGCGCCCTTCCGTAACGGGCACTGCTTGCTGACAGCTCTAGTTATATCCAAATTCCACCCGCAATTCCACCTCGCCCCCGAACGGTCAACAAAGTGCGATGAACGGTATATCGCATGTGATTCCCCCATGATGTACTTCGGCGTTCTAAAGTAACTTTTCTAAGGTAAACGCTCTTTTTTCTTAAAAACCATTTGCGATTGCGTCTCTAAACTTTTGATTCAGAATTGCATAGCTAAATCGGTTTTATGTATATAAATGATGTTTGTTTACGTTTCCGCCTGCATTCAATGATATTCAGCTATCCATCATTCTTATTCACACTTACGTACCAGTTGAGTGAGGATATAGACCGCTTGCAGACGAGCAGGGCGTCAGTCCTATGACTCGTCAGCGTAAGAAGTAGGTAAAGATACCGTTCACGCGATACGTTCGTGCCAGCGGTCGACTAAATTGAGACAATAGTGAATAAGAGTTAGGCTACCGTCCCCTACGGGGACTGAACGGACAGATGCATATGCCGAGCAAAATCGAAAAGAAGCAAGCCGCTGCAAAGCTGCGCAAGCCGCCGCGCGACTTCTCGTACACGCAAAACCGAGAGCTTAGCTGGCTGCGCTTTAACAACCGCGTGCTTGACGAAGCCTTCGATGAGACCGTTCCGCTGTTCGAGCGTCTAAAGTTCGTGTCGATTTTCGAGTCTAACCTCGACGAGTTTCTCATGGTGCGCGTGGGCGGCCTGTCCGATCTGGCAGAGCTCAAAAAACAGCCTGTCGACAACAAGAGCAATATGACCGCCTCCGAACAGGTCGATGCTGTCATGGCCGAAATGCCCGGGCTCCTTACTCGTTGGGAATCCATCTTTAAGAGCATCGAAGGCAAGCTCGACACCTTGGGCGTTCACCGCGCCCGCATCGATTCGCTTACGCCCGAGGAGCGCACCTTCGTAACCCGCTACTTCCAGGCCTACGTGTCGCCGGTCATCTCGCCGCTGGTCATCGATCCGCGCCACCCCTTCCCCAACCTGCGCAACGGCGCGCTCTATCTGGCCTGTGGTCTGGACGGCGCCACCGACGAGGAGAGCCTGCTGGGCCTTATCGAGATTCCCGCCTCGATGAACCGCGTGGTCGAGATTCCCTCGCCCACCGGCACCTACTCCTACATCTTGCTCGAGGACGTCATTCTCGCCTGCCTGGACAGCTGCTTTGGCTCCTATAAGCCGCTGGATCGTGCGCTGATCCGCGTCACCCGCAACGCCGACATCGATCCGGACGGCGAGGGCGTCGAAGAGGAAGAGGACTACCGCCAGCACATGAAGCGCATCCTCAAGAAGCGCCTGCGCCTGCAGCCGGTAGTGCTCGCCGTCTCGGGGTCGCTCGAGAAGGCGACGCTCAAGACTATCCGCAAGGCGCTCGAGCTCTCGCGTCGCTCGGTCTTTACCTGCGATATCCCGCTCGACCTGGGCTACGTCTTTGGCATTGAGGGCAAGATTCCCGAGCACCTGCGCAACGAGCTGCTCTTTACGCCGTTTAAGCCGCAGCCCAACCCCACCATCGATATAACCCGCTCCATCCGCGAGCAGGTACTTCAGCACGACAAGCTGCTCTTTTATCCCTATGAGGCTATGAACCCCTTCCTGGATCTGATGCACGAGGCCGCCTACGACCCCGAGTGCATCTCACTGCGCATCACGCTCTACCGCGTGGCCAAGCAGAGCCGCCTGTGCGAGTCGCTGATCGATGCCGCCGAGAACGGCAAAGAGGTCACGGTGCTCATGGAGCTCCGCGCCCGCTTCGACGAGCAGAACAACATCGAGTGGGCCGAGCGTCTGGAAGAGGCAGGCTGCACCGTCATCTACGGCTCCGAAGGCTTTAAGTGCCACTCCAAGATCTGCCAGCTCACCTATCGCGAGGGCATGGCGCTTACACGCCTGACGCTGTTGGGCACCGGCAACTTTAACGAGAAGACGGCCAAGCTCTACAGCGACTTTATGCTCATGACCGCCCATCCCGGCATCGGCGAGGACGCCAACTTGTTCTTCCGCAACCTGTCGCTGGGCAACCTGCGCGGCGATTACCGCTTCCTGGGCGTGGCGCCCGTGGGCCTCAAGCCGCTCATCATGCACGGCCTGGATCGCGAGATCCAGCGCGCCCTCGCTGGCGAGCCCGCCCGTGTGTTCTTTAAGCTCAACTCGCTCACCGACCGCGAGGTCATCGACAAGATCGCCGAGGCATCGTGTGCAGGAGTCCGCGTGGACATGATCATCCGCGGCATCTCATGCCTCAAGCCCGGCGTTCCGGGCAAGACCGAGAACGTGCATGTCCGTTCTATCGTCGGACGCTTTTTGGAGCATGCGCGCGTTTACGCCTTTGGCGTGGACTCGGACATGATCTATCTGAGCTCGGCCGACATGATGACGCGCAACACCGAGCACCGCGTGGAAATCGCCTTCCCCGTGCTCGACCCCACCTGCCGCGCCCTAGTACACGAGTACATGGGTATGCAGCTGCGCGACAACGTGAAGGCCCGCAGCCTCACGAGCGACGGCACCTGGGTCCCCGTGGAGCGCGCAGAGGGTGAGAAGCCCTTCAACTCACAGGAAGCCCTGCTGGAGCGTGCCTATCACAACGCCGAGTCCGCAGCCGTGGCTTCGGAGCCCGTCGCCAAAGCAAAACCGGAATCCGCACCTGTTCTGGGCCCCAAGCCCGAGCCACAGGCGGACGTTCCCAAGCCCCAGGCGGACGTTCCCAAGGTCCAGAAGGTCCAGGCAACCGTCATTGAACCCGACCTGGAATCCGAACCCGAGTCTGCGTCCCAGCCCCAGCCTCAGCCGCAGACCGTCAAGTCCGCGCCCCAGGCAAGCGCCCGCCGCGAGAAACCCGCCGGCAAGACCAAGACCATCGAGCGCCATCGCCCCAGCCGCGTGCGCATGGGCCTGGGCCTAATCGGCTTAGGCCTTAAGACGCTCATTACCGGCAAGACGAAATAGACGTTTGTAGAAGCGCCCCGCATTTGAGGAAAGCCTCGGATGCGGGGCGCTTTTCCCTGCTACCATGGTGCGAGTAACAACGCGAATGACAGGCAGGGATATGAAGCTCACTATAGAATCGATGACCTACGGCGCCGACGGTCTGGCGCACGCCGACAACGGTAAAGCCGTCTTTGTGCAGGGCGCCGTGGCAGGCGACACCGTCGAGGCCGAGGTCGTACAGGACGGCAAGTCGTTCATGCGCGCCCGCACCACCGAGATTCTGGAGCCAAGCCCCGATCGCATTCAGCCTCCCTGCCCCTTCGTGGGCATCTGCGGCGGCTGCTCGTGGGGCAATCTCTCACGCACGGCACAGCTCGCCGCCAAGGAGCAAAACCTGCGCTCCACGCTCGAGCGCATCGGCAAGTTCGCTCCTGAGCAGGTCGATGAGTTGGTACAGCCCATCCGCCACACCAAGGACGACTGGGGCTACCGCAATAAAATCGAGCTGGAGCCGACCGTCGTCAACGGTCGCGTGCGCCTTGGCATACACGGTGTCGACCCCAGCAAAATCGTGGCCGTCGATGCGTGCCCGCTGTTCGATAAGCGTTTTCCCAAGGCGCTCAAATCGGTCGTCGGCGCGCTCAACTATCTGAGCGGTAGCCACGACCTGGGCCTCGAGCGCGTGGGCATTCGCGCATCGCGCCGCACCAAGGCACTCGAGGTCGCACTCTGGACGCCCACAGGCTCTTTTCCGCGCTCGCAGGTCTCCCGCGTGCTGGCGGACGCCGCTCATCCCACGAGCATCGTGCGCGTGATGAGCAAGGGCGAAAAGAAAGCTCGCCGCGTCTCCAAAGTCGAGATGCTCGCCGGCGAGGGCTCGTGGACCGAGAATATCGCCGAAGGCCAGATGCGCTTATCTGCCCCCTCGTTTTTCCAGGTCAATACCAAGGGCGCCGAGATTTTGATTGAGCTCGTTATGGACGCCCTCGACCCGCAGGAAGACGAACTGGCCGTGGACCTGTACTGCGGTGCCGGCACCTTTACCCTGCCGCTCGCCCGCCGCTGCGATTTTGTCGCCGCCGTCGAGGCCTACGGCCC